>JAFPXN010000037.1 GCA_017412505.1 Bacillota bacterium
AATCGTTGATGAACTTGTCGGTGTTCTTCTTGTTCACCAGCGTGCCGTTTCCCTTGATGCAGCCGCCCGGACAGCACATGCCTTCGATGATGTTGCCGTCCAGCCTGCCGGCCTTCGCCTTCATGAGAGCTGCCTTGCATTCGTCGATGCCGTTGCATACGACAGCCTTTACTTCGAAATCTTCCCTGCCCAGTTCCTTGATGGCCTGCACGACGGAAGCCGCGACGCCGCCGCTTCTGCAGTAGGCTCTGCCGTAACTGCTGCCGTCCTGCAGATCCAGGCCTTCCAGTTCGGACAGGACGATATCCTTGGAATCGAACAGCGCCTGCAGTTCGAAGAACGTCAGGACGTGGTCGATATATTCCTTCGCCTTATCCTGCTTGCGTTCGTATTTTTTGGCCATGCAGGGCCCGATGAACACGACGACCGCACCCGGGTCCTTCGCCTTGATCGCCTTGCCGGTATACGCCATCGGAGAAAGCGTATGGCTGACGTACTGTTCCAGTTCCGGGAATTTGATGTGGATGTATTCCACGAAAGCCGGGCAGCAGGACGTGGTCAGGAAACCTTTTTCCAGCAGTTCCGCGGCTTCGGTACGGGCTGTTTCGTCCGCGCCCATGGCTACTTCCACGACTTCGTCGAATCCCAGCGCTTTGATTCCCGCGTAGACCTGTTCCGTCGTTCCGTCGGGGAACTGCGCCGCGACAGAAGGCGCAACGACCGCGTAGACCTTGCGGCCGTCCTTGGATTTGATCTGACGTATGACCTTGACGACGGCTGAGATATCGTTCGGCGCGCCGAACGGGCACTCGTAGACGCACAGGCCGCAGACGATGCATTTCTCCTGGTCGACGACCGCTTCTCCGGTCTCCGCCATGTGGATCGCGCCGGTCGGGCATACCTTCTCGCAGGGTCTCTGCAGGTTGAAGATCGCGCCGTATTTGCAGCTTTGCGCGCAGCGTCCGCATTCGACGCAGCGGGTCTTGTCGATATGACTGTGACCCCTCTCGTCGATGGCGATGGCGTCTCTGGGACAGGCTTCGCGGCAGCTGTGCGCCAGGCAGCCTCTGCACAGATCCGTCACCATGTAGCCGGCTTTCGGGCATTCGTCGCAGGCGATATCCACGACCTGGATCGTATCGTTGTGACCGTGATAATCGCCGATGCCCATGCGCATGCGTTCCGCCACGATGGCCCTGTCCTTATAAACGCAGCAGCTCATGGGCGGTTCGCCTTTCTTAACGACTTTGCTCGCGATATCGTTGAACACGGTAAACGGGTCGTGATCCTCCCAGATCGCTCTGGCAAGTTCGCGCAGCACTCTGTATTTGACGACTTCTACTTTATTTTCAAATTTTTTCTGCATACATGCTCCGGTAAATTATCTGAGATTTTCGGCGATGGCCTTTTCGACCTGGGCCATGAGTTTCGCCATGCCTTCGTCATTCTGAATAATGACGTCAGCGCGCTCCATCTTTTCTTCTTCGCTCATCTGATGGCGGATGCGTTCGCGGATCTCTTCTTCCGTCAGTCCGTCGCGGATCTCCACTCTCTGGATGCGCACGTCCTCCGGAGCGGTGACGAGCCAGATCTGCTGCATATAGCGGTCCCAACCCGCCTCGAACAGCAGAGGAACGTCGAAGAACATCACTTTATTGTAATCGGAGAGGCTTAGTTTATGGAACTTCTCCACCGCGCGGCACAGGATCGCGGTCTGCACCAGTTCGTTCAGACGGTTCATCTTTCTCTTGTCGCCGAACGCTTTGGCCGCCAGCGCTTTTCTGTCGAGCGTTCCGTCTTCGTTGATGATCTCGATGCCGAAATCCCTTACCAGCAGCCGCAGCAGAGGTTCGTCCTTTCCCGTAACTTCTCTGCCGATCTCATCCGCGTCCAGAACGATGTATCCCTTGTCGCGAAGGATCGCCGCCACCGTCGTCTTGCCGGAGCCGATCCCGCCTGTCAATCCGTAAATCATACTTGCCCTCTCCTTTTTTATTTCAATTCGTACCAGTTATGGCCCACATTTAAGTCTACATCCAGTTTGACGTCCAGACAAGCGGCGTTTTCCATGCTTTCGCGCAGGATGTTCTTCGCTTTTTCCTCCTGCTCTGCCGGGACCCGCAGGATCAGCTCGTCGTGGATCTGCAGGATCAGTTCCGCTTCCGGACATTCGGCCCTGAGCGCAGCAAACGTGCGTATCATGGCCAGTTTGATGATATCCGCCGCCGTGCCCTGAATGGGCGTATTCATGGCGAGACGTTCGCCCAGCTGGCGCACCATGAACTGCGACGCGCGGATCTCCGGTACGCTGCGGCGTCTGCCGTACAGCGTGCGGATCTCGCCTGTCGCCTTGCAGTCCGCGACGCAGCGGTCCATGAAATCCTTCACGCCCGGGAAGCGGTGGAAATAATCTTTGATGTACTGCTCCGCCTGTTTGCGGGTGATGGACAGGTTTTCGGACAGACCGAAGCCGCTCATACCGTAGATGACCCCGAAGTTCACCGCTTTTGCGTTCGAACGCATGAGCGGGGTCACCTGGTCCTGCGGAACGCCGAACACCTTCGAGGCGGTCTCCCTGTGGATGTCCAGTCCCTGATTGAACGCGTCGATCAGCGTCGGATCCTTGGACATGTGAGCCAGGACCCGCAGTTCGATCTGGGAGTAGTCCGCGCCGATCAGGACGAGATCGTCTCTGCCGGACGTGAATACCTTGCGCAGCTGTCTGCCCAGTTCCTGCCGCACGGGGATGTTCTGCAGGTTCGGTTCCGTACAGCTGATACGGCCTGTCGCGGTGACCGTCTGCTGGAAATGCGCGCGGATGCGGCCGTCGCTGCCGATGAGCGGCAGAAGCCCTTCCACGTACGTGCTGTTCAGTTTGGACAGCGTACGGAATTCCAGCACTTTTTCCACGATGGGATAATCCGGCGCCAGTTTTTCCAGGATCTCGGCGTTTGTGGAATAGCCTTTCTTCGTCTTCTTCCCGGCGGGAAGGCCCAGCTTTTCGAACAGGATATTGCCGAGCTGCATCGGCGAATTGATGTTGAATTCCTCGCCGGCCAGCTCGTAGATTTCCTTGACGAGCGCGTCGATCTTCACCTTCAGTTCTTTTCCGAAGTCCTGAAGCGCTTCGCCGTCCACGTCGATGCCGTTCCACTCCATTTCCGATAAAACTTTGCAGAGCGGCAGCTCAATATCATAATAAACTTTCTGTAAACCAGCCTGTTCGATCCGCTGTTCCAGCAGAGACCGGAGCGTCATCATCGCCTGGAATTTCAAGCCCGCAGAGCTTCTGGCCTCTTGCAGGCGATCCGGCGCGGCGGAGAACAGATCCAGCTGCTGATCGCCCTGTGCGGCCTGTGCTGCTTCGATATCCGTCTTCAGTTCGGAAAAGGCAAGATCTCGCAGCGGCAGAACTTTTGCCGCCGGGTCCAGCACATACTGCGCCAGCGCCAGATCGCCCGCCGTTTCCATGCGGGACGTATCCACGCCGTGGCTGATCAACGCGTACCAGACGTTTTCCAGACCGCTTCCGCAGAGCTTTAATGCTTTGCCGGAAAACCGCGTAAGGTCGGCACGGCCGGTCCAGACGGTCCTGCCGTCGCAGATCTGCAGCATCTCGATGCTTGGCAGCTCCTTATGGTTCGCGTCCGTAGCGATATCGAGATAGATCTCCTGTCCGTCTTTCAGCCGATCCAATACGTCGTCCGTCAGTTCCAGGCTTTCCGGCGCTTCGACGTCTGTCAAAGCCGGAACGTCCGGGATATGATCTTCTGCGGGACTGCTGTCTGCCGACGCTCCGCCCTCTTCCATCAATTTCTTCAGATAAGTTTTAAACTCCAGTTTGTTATAAAGCCCGATCAGGCGGTCCCTGTCCTCTTCGCCGATGCGGCAGTCTTCGATGGTGTAATCCACAGGCACGTTCGTGACGATCGTCGCCAGCCGTTTGCTCATCATCGCGGATTGCGCGCCTTCTTCGATCTTCTGGCGAAGCTTGGCGTTCTCGATGTCGTCCACGTGGGCGATCATGTTTTCGATGCTGCCGAACTGCAGGATCAGCTTCGTCGCGGTCTTTTCTCCGATCCCCGGAATGCCCGGGATATTGTCCGACGTATCGCCTCGCAGGCCTTTATAATCGATGAACTGCTGATGATCGAAGCCGTATTCTTCGATCATGGCCGCGTCGTCGTACAATTTGAACTCCGTGATGCCTTTCTTCGTGATCACGACGGACGTCTTATCCGTCGCCAGCTGCAGCGCGTCTCTGTCTCCGGTGATGATATAGGCTTCCACGCCGGCTTCTTCAGCCATCTTTGCCGTCGTTCCGATGATATCGTCCGCCTCGAAGCCGTCGATCTCGTACTGTTTGATCGCCATAGCGTCCAGCACTTCCTTCAGCACCGGCAGTTCCATGGCCAGTTCCAGCGGCATCTTGCGCCTGCCGGCCTTGTATTCGCCGTATTCGATATGCCGGAACGTGGGCGCCTTGCGGTCGTACGCTACGAGCATATGCGTCGGTCTGTAATCCTTGCGGATCTTCTGCAGCATAGAAAGAAAGCCGTACACGCCCTGCGTGTACAGCCCATCTTTCGTCATCATCGGTCTCTGAATGGCATAGTAAGCCCTGTTGACCAGACTGTTGCCGTCAATTATAACGATTCTTTCTTCCATAGGATGCTCCTGATGTCGTCCTCGTTTACGGTACCGGCGAGCTGTTCTTCCTCGCTCTCATAAAAGTATACCATAAACTCGGTTCCTTCAGGAACATCTTGTACATCCACGATGTTGTGTCCGAAACCTTTGTCTTCCGCAGCAAAATCCGCCGCGAACGCTTCGTCCTGCAGCGCTTCTTCCAGCAGGATCTCGAACTCGTTCTCTTCGGGATCTGCCGTTTCTTCGCCAGTCTGTTCTTCAGGCGGTGCCGCGGGCGTCTCGTCGTCCGGGATCTGCTCTTCCGGATCGATCTCGTTTCCGCCGGCGTATTCCGTCGGATTGTCCACTTCGCCCGGTTCTTCCTCCACAGGAGGTTCGTCTTCTGCCACAGGTTCTTCCGGTTCCGCAGCAGGCGGCTGCGGCGCAGGAGGCGTCACGACCGGAGGCTTCGGATTTTCCGCAGACTGCACGGGCTGCTGCGGCGTGACCGCATGAGGAGGCGTGACCACAGGGTCATCCTCTGCGGGCGGTTCGTCCGGCACGTCCGGTGTGACCGGGTCTTCGGTCTGGACAGGGTCATCGACAACGATAGGATTGTCCGGCAGAGTGGTCGGAACGCCCGGATCGTCGATCTCCGCGGTCTGCGCAGGATCGTTTCCGGGCAGAGGAGCTGGAACGGAGCCGCTCTTCCATACGCCGTAAACGCCCAACAGAACGACAAAAGCCGCCGCTGCACCGGCGAATCTCACCATGCTGCGGCTTTGGAAAGCCTGCCTCAGCCGGTCCATAAATGAGAGCGGCGCGGGCTTCTTTTCCGCTTCAGCTTCTTCTTCCATCCTGGCGAGACGCATGATCTTCGCCGCGTCGAAATGCAGGTCTTTCGGGACCTCAACAGGATCCATGGTCGAAAGGGTCTCTTCTATTAATTTTTCAAGTCTCACTTCGTCCATTTGTCTGTTAGACGTCCCAAATCGAATTTTGTTCCAAACTTTCCAATAAAATTTCTTTTAATTTTTGTTTCGCCCGGTTCAGCCTGGATTTCACCGTTCCGGGCTCCAGGTCGAGCACATCTGCCAGCTCTTCGTAACTCAGTCCCCGGAACTCCCTCAGAATGATGATGTTCCGGGCTTCGTCAGGCAATTGGCGTATGGCCTCTGTCACCGCTTTCTGCCTTTCTTTCTTCAGGACCTGCTCTTCCGTGCCGGCTTCGTGATCCGCCAGATCGTAATGATCGTCGATATCTTCCCAGCCTGCGTTATGTTTTCGTTTTCGCAATTCATCGAGACAGCAGTTGATCAGAATGCGTGTGAACCAGGTCTCGAAACTGCTGTCGCCCTTAAACGACCCGAGATTGCGGTACATTTTGATAAAAGCTTCCTGCATGACGTCTCTCGTATCGGCGTCGTTCTCCATATAGCGGAACGCGACGGAATAAGCGGAATTCTGGACACGACAAATGAGGGAAGAGAATGCGTCCTCGTCCCCCTTCTTCGCCAGTTCTATTGTCCGTTTCAGCTCAAAATCCATGCGCCCGGCTGAGAAAGCCCGGAGTGCCGTCAGACTTTAATTCACGCCCTATCGATAGATAGGTGGGTCTCCTGCGGTCCGTTTTCTGCCTTCCACTACAAACGGAGGCCTGACATACACGCGTCCCGACGTCCGGAATCCCAATGTGAAGCTGTAGGTTGAATTAAGAGTCTTAACGCACACCCCAGGACAATGCAGTCTATTCTTCGTAAAGATCGATCGTGCAGTTCGTGTAGACTTTCTGCACGTCGTCATCGTCTTCCAGGATCTCGATCATCTTCTTCAGGCTCTTGATCGCGGAGGCATCCGTCGGGGTGCTTTCCACAGAGGGAACCATTTCCACGTCCGCTTCCACCGGTTCGAGACCTGCTGCTTTCAGCGCGTCACTGACGTCGTTGAAAACGTCGGGTTCGCACGTCACGTCGAAGCTGTCTTCATATTCGACGATGTCGTCCGCACCTGCTTCGAGCGCGACTACCATCAGTTGGTCTTCCGTAATGCCAGTCTCCTTATCGAAGACGAAAACGCCCTTGCGGGAGAACATATAGGAAACGCAGCCGGGAACGCCGAAGTTTCCGTTATATTTATCGAAGGCGTGCTTTACGCTTGCCGTCGTTCTGTTCCGGTTATCGGTCAGGGTCTCTACGATGACGGCTACGCCGCCTGCGCCGTACCCTTCGAAGGTAACGTTTTCGTAAGATTCGCCGCCTAATTCGCCTGTTCCCTTCTTGATGGCTCTTGTAATGTTGTCGTTGGGCATTCCAATGCCCTTGGCCTTATCGATGGCCTGTCTCAGCGAGGGATTATAATCCGGGTCTCCGCCCGCCTTCGCCGCTACTGTGATCAGTCTCGCGTATTTGGTGAAAACCGCCGCTCTCTTGGAGTCCTGCGCCGCTTTTCTTCCTGCGATCGTACCGTGTCTACCCACTGGTATCACTCCTTCCTAATTATCATAAACTTATATTATCACACTAAAGTCCCGTAGTGCAACTTGACTTTGAAAGGTTGCAAATGGTAGAATTCCAACATTATGAGTGAAAACAAGATCCAAAATCAGAACACGCTACGCATGGGCGAAAAGGCCATGCTGCCGCTCATCATAGAGATGTCCCTGCCCTCCATGTTCTCCATGCTGGTACAGGCGCTCTACAATATCGTAGACAGCATCTTTGTCTCCCGTCTGGGCGAATATGCCCTGTCCGCAGTCTCGCTGGTCTATCCGATCCAGCTCATCAATATCTCTGTCGGCGTGGGCGCCAGCATCGGTCTGTCGTCCCTGATCTCCAGGAGACTGGGCGCAAAGGATATCGAGGCGGCGCAGAACGCAGCCGAGCACGGTCTGTTCCTGGCGTTGTGCCACTGGCTCCTGTTCGTGCTGTTCGGTTTCTTCGGAAGCCGTCCCTTCGCCATGGCGTTCTCCGACAATGCCACGCTGATCGAACCTGCCGTTGCCTACTGCAGCATCGTCTGCATCGGGTCGCTGTTTGCTCTGTGCTCGTCATCCATGGAGAAGATCATGCAGGCCGGCGGCAACATGATCGCGCCCATGTGGTGCATGCTTTCCGGCGCTGTCACAAATATCATCCTGGACCCCATCATGATCTTCGGATACTTTGGTTTTCCTGCGCTGGGCGTCGCGGGAGCGGCCATCGCCACCGTTACAGGACAGTTCGTCTGCTTCCTCGTCGCGAACATCTTCATGAAGAAACTGGACCTGCCGGTCAAGGTGAAATACGGACGTTTTCCGCTCAGCGGACGGACAGTCAGGGACATCTACCAGGTCGGCCTGCCCTCCATGGTGATGCAGTCCATCGGCTCCGTCATGACCATCTGCCTGAACGCGATCCTCATCGCGTTCTCCGAGGCGGCGGTCGCGGTGCTCGGCGTATATTTCAAACTGCAGAGTTTCGTCTTCATGCCCGTGTTCGGCATGAACCACGGATTGATGCCCATCATGGGCTACAATTACGGCGCCCGCAACAGAAAACGGCTAATGCAGGCATATAAGATCGGTCTGATCCTCGCGCTGTGCATCATGGTCGTGGGCCTTCTGATCTTCCAGCTGATGCCGGACAAACTCATGGCGATGTTCAAAGCCGAAGGCGATCTGCTGAACGTCGGCGTCAAGGCGCTGCGCACGATCTCCCTGTGCTTCCCGTTCGCCGCGATCGGCATCATCACGGGCACGCTGTTCCAGGCGACGGGCCGCGGCGTCTATTCCCTGCTCACGTCTATCCTGCGCCAGCTCGTGATCATCGTTCCTGCGGCATTCATCCTGAGCCGGGTTCTCGGCGTCATGGGCGTCTGGTGGGCGTTCCCGCTGGCGGAAGGTTTCTCGCTCGTGTTCTCGCTGCTGATGCTGCGCAGGCTGTGGCGCACAGATCTGTCGCAGATCCCGGAATAAAACATAAAGGACTTTCCACTGTGGAAAGTCCTTTTTTCGTACTTTAGATAAAATTGCCGATCGCTTCCGCATCCCGGTATCCCTTCTGATACAGGGCGACGATCGCGTCTTTGTCCTTCGTGAGCGTCTTCATGCCGCTGATGTCGTCCGGCGCGACGATGAGGGCTCTGCCCTGCCGCTCCAGTTCGGCTACGTCCTTCAGCTGGTCGTTATAAAGCCTGCTGCGGAACGTCAGCGCCTTCGCCGCGTTCGGGTACTTGTACTGCAGTTTCGCCATGCGTTCGTCCTTTGCCGGTTCCCGGAAATAATCTCTCGGACGCGTTAGCACGACGACTACCTTGTCGCAGCCGGCATCCAGGCAACGCTTATAGGGAATCGGATCGGACAGGCCTCCGTCGTAATACAGACCGCCTTTCCACGCGTACGGATGATTGACCGCCGGAACACAGGAACTGGCTTTGATCGCTCCGTAGTCGTCCTGCTGCATCTCCCGCATTTCGAAATAATGCGGCAGCCCGGTGAGCGCGTCCGTCGCCACGATCTCGAACGTTTTGCCGGAGGCCAGCATCGCTTCGAAATCCAGCGGATATTCGCCGCCGCTGTTCGTAAGCGCGCCGCCGTAAATGTATTCCAGATCGAGATAATCGCCGGTCTGCAGAAAATGCTTCAGGCTCATGTATTCCGGCCGGAACGAATAGTCCGCGTAGAAATACAGGTTTCTGCCCCGCTGACCCGCAAGGAGCGAACACAGATTTGCCGATCCCGCGGATACGCCCACGTGATGATCGAACGATATTTGATTGTCCATGCACCAGTCGAACACGCCGGCTCCGTAGGAACCGCGCATGCCGCCGCCGACGTCTATGACTCCTGTCATACCTTGTCCTCAGTTCTGCATCGTAACGATATACACGGGGTTCTGGGCGGTCATCAGATGATAGCGCCCCATCTTGCGTCCCCGGCTGACGTTGACGCAGCAGATATCGCTGTACGAAAACGGTTTCGCGGCTTCGCTCAGCTCCGCCGCAGTCTCCATTGTAACAGCATTCGCGACGATGCGCACGTGAGGATTCTTCGCAAGCAGCAATTCCAGGATCTCTTTCAGATTGCCCGTGCTGCCGCCGATGAAGGCGTGGGTCGGCGCGGGAAGGTCTGCCAGAGCCTCCGGCGCCGTCCCCTCCACGACCGTCATATTGCAGACGCCGAACTTTTCCATGTTCGCGCGCGTGAGCGCGACGGCATCCGCTTCCTTTTCGATCGCGTACACGTGGCCGCAGGCCGCCTGCAGCGCGCATTCTACGGATACGGAACCGCTGCCGGATCCGATATCCCAGACGACAGCGCCTTTCGTCAGCTGCAGTTTCGACAGCGTAACGCTGCGGATCTCCTGTTTTGTCATCGGAACGTCCGCGCGGGTGAACGCTTCGTCCGCGATGCCGTGTGTTACAGGGAAGGACGTCCAATCAGGGTTTTCGACGAGAAGAACGCTCAGCGTGTCGTAGAAGCCTGCAGACAGTTCGTCGACCGTGCCGGACGAGATCCTTTCGTCGTCATAGCCCAGTTTCTCTCCGATATAGGCGTTCCGTCCGCCCAGGCCTGCCTTCTGCAGCCGGGCAAGCGCGTCGGCCGCGCCGCTCTGTCCGCCCAGCAGCGAAAAAACAGCGGGGTTCTCGCGAACGCAGCGGACGAGATCCGTTTCTCTTCCGTGCAGACTGATCGCTTTCACATCCTGCCACGTGCGTCCCAGCTTCGCGCAGAAATAGGACAGGCTGCCGATGCCGGGAAGGATGGTCACGTCCGCGGGTATGCCGCGCTGAAGAAGTTCCGTCTTCAAGCCTTTCGCTCCGCTGTAGAATCCCGTATCGCCGGAAAACAGCACGGCAAAAAACGGCCCGTTTTCGCGTTCGATCACGTCGGCGATATCCTTTGCGGCAATAGCGGAAAACGCGCGGCCACGAGCCGATTTGGCCCCTTCCAGCATGCGCGCGGCGCCGATGAGGACATCCGCCGTTTCGATCGCTCTGCGTCCCTCCTCTGTAAGCGTTCCTTCCGTCCCCATGCCGATGCCGACCATAGTGACGGTCTTGCGCCGGGCCGCCAGACCGAGCTTGCTTTCGAGGGTACAAACCGTCTGTTCCAAAGACAGACCTTCTTCTTTCTCTGCGGGTCTTCCGATGATGACGGTCTTTACGCCGCATTCTTTCGCTGCCGCGATCTTTTCTTCATAACCTCCGGCGCTGCCGGTATCCTTCGTCACCATCCATGACGCCTTCGTCTGATGCAGCATGGCGGCGTTCATCTCTTTGCTGAAAGGACCGCGGACCGCCAGGATCCTGTCTGCCGCAAGTCCGCATTCGTCACAGATGCGGATGGAATCCGCAAGGGGCAGCAGTCTTGCGTAGATCCGGGCCTTCAGAGATGGGTCTTCGCAGTATTGCGGCAGCGTTTTGCTTCCTGTCGTCAGGAGGACGTTGCCTTCCGTTCCCTTCAGGAAATCGACGCACTCTTCCGTATCCGCCACGAAGATACCGTCCGCTTCCGAAGCTGTGCTTTCGCGCAGCAGACGGACGTATTCCGTACCGGAAGCCTCCGCAGCGGACCGTATGCTCTCCGTGATGTGTTCCGCGTACGGATGCGTGGCATCCACGACAGCCGCAAAGCGCTGCGACGTCAGCATCGCCTCGATATCGCCGCGGGGCATGCGCCCTGCCAGAACCGTGCAGTCAGGAAGCTTCCCGAAAGATACTTCCCCATATTCCGTTGCAACGCAGACAGTCAGCTGTGCGCCACGGCCGGCCAGCGCTTCCGCCAGCTGTTTTCCTTCTGTTGTTCCTGCGAAAATGCAGAGTTTACTCATGTTTGTATCCTCTCGGGGTCACCATACGGCCATCGATCGCCTTCGTCTGGCTGTTGCCGATAAAGACTGTGGTAAACATATCGACCTTCGTGTCACGCAGCTCCCGCAGGGTCATCAGCTGGTACGCCTCGCCTTCCCGGCCGATGTTTCGCACCGTGCCGCAGACCGTTTCCGGCGATTTATGGCGCAGCAGGATGTCGCAGGCCTTTTGCAGGTAGTCCGCGCGCTTGATGCTGGACGGATTGTAGATCGCGATGCAGAAATCCGCGCTGCCTGCGGCGTCCAGTCTCTTTTCGATCTTATCCCAGGGCGTCAGCAGGTCGGACAGGGAAATGACCGCAAAGTCGTGTGTTAAAGGCGCGCCCAGCACGGCGCCGCCGCTCAGAGCCGCCGTGACCCCGGCAACGACTTCCACCTGTACGTCTTTGCCTTCCGCCAGTTCCAGGATGGGACCAGCCATGCCGTAGACTCCGGCGTCTCCGCTGGAGATCATGGCGACCGTCTTGCCTTCGCTGGCTGCGTCTACCGCCATGCGGCAGCGCTCCACTTCCTGCTTCATGGGCGTCGTCAGATACTCTTTTTCAGGAAACAGCGGTTTGACCAGATCTGTGTATACGCCGTAGCCGACGATCAGATCCGAATCCTTCAATGCCTGCATGGCTTCGAACGTCATGTATTTTTCTCCGCCGGGACCTATCCCGATCACGTAAAGCTTATTCAAAGCGTATCCTCCTGTTCTCCTGGGCGACCGCGACGGTGACCCCGTCGGCAGCCGTCTTCCTGATGATGAGTTTCGCGCCTTCTCCGGCAGACTTCACGGCAGCCCGTTCGCAGACGTTGTCCACCCCGACTTTGCTCTGCACGAAAGCCGAGGGAGAAAAGTCTCCCGGGACCTGCTGCAGTTCTTCCGCGGAATAGAACCGCGCCGGAACGCCCAGTTCTTTCGCAAACGCGAGCAGCCCTTCTTCGTCCGCCTTCACGTCGATGGACGAGACGTCCGCGACCGCCTGCGGGTCAATGTCGTATTCTTTCAGCGTTTCTTCCACGAGATGCCGGATCTGCTCTGCAGACGTTCCCCTTCTGCAGCCGATGCCCAGATGCAGACAAAGAGGCGTCAGCCGCAGCGTCTGCCGGAACGGTTTGACCGTTCTGTAGGAAACCGCCGCGCCCAGGTCCCCGCTCTGCGCGTAAAACAGCCCTGCGGGCAGCGCGCCTTCCATGGGCAGTTCCGAATAGAGCGGCAGATCGCGCTTCAGGATCTCTGCGGAAAAGATCTTCGCAGTATCCATCGAATCGAGGAGCAATCCCTGCTTCGCAGCCCAGGCGTCTACGGAAAACCTGCGGTTCACGTCCGTCGCGGTCGTTATGACCGGCTCTGCTCCGATCGCTTCCGCGATGCGGAGCGTCAGTTCGTTCGCGCCTCCGATGTGGCCGGACAGCAGCGAGATCGCGTGCTCTCCCCGTTCGTCCACAACGATCACGGCCGGATCCGACGTCTTGGACACGACGTAAGGCGCGACAGCCCGCACGGCGATGCCGCAGGCGCCGACAAAGACGAGCGCGTCGTACTCCGCGAACAGTTTGCCCGTGATCTCCGACAGGTCGCCCCGCGGCTGCACGCATACCGTTTCATATTCCGAAGACAGCGCTTCCGCGATCCGCCCGGCTAATTCCCTGCCCCGGTCGGAAAAGGAAAGCAATCCGGCTTTCTTCATTTCGTAGCCTCCCGGAATTCGGTCGTAAAGCCCGGATCGTAGAGTTTCGAACGGTCGTAGGTGTCTCCGAGGAAATATCCGACGACGATCAATGCGGTTTTCGTAATATTATTTTCTGTCGCCTTCTTTGCGATCTCGCTCAGGCGGCAGCGGACGATCTTTTCTTCCGGCCAGCTGGCTTTATAGACGATGGCCGCCGGGGTATCCGGAGAAAACCCGCCCGCGATCAGCTCGGTCTGCAGCCCTTCCAGCAGTCCTGTGCTCAGGAACAGGCACATCGTGGTCTGATGCTGCGCCAGACTGCGGATCTTTTCCTTGTCCGGCACAGGGGTGCGCCCTTCCATCCGGGTGATCATCACGGTCTGCGACACGTTCGGCAGCGTATATTCCGCCTTCAGGCTGGCCGCCGCTCCGGAGAACGCGCTCACGCCCGGGCAGACGTCGTAGGAGATGCCCAGGGGATCCAGCGCGTCGAACTGTTCGCGGATTGCGCCGTAGATGGAAGGATCGCCGGTATGCAGGCGGACCGTCGTCTTGCCTTCGGATTCCGCTTTTTTCATCACGTCGATCACCTGCTCCAGCGTCATATAGGCGCTGTCGTGGATCTCACAGCCTTCCTTGCAGTATTCCAGCAGTTTCGGGTTCACGAGGGACCCCGCGTAGATGACGACGTCCGCTTCGGACAGCAGTCTCGCGCCTCTGACAGTGATAAGATCCGGCGCGCCGCATCCGGCTCCGACAAAATGGATCATGGTTTCTCCTTTCAGATACCTTCTCTTGTGACCAGTTGATACAGCACGGCGTTTACGATGGAGGCAGCCACGTTGCTGCCTCCCTTGCGGCCCCGCGCCACGATATAATCCGGTACGGTCTGCATCAGTTCTTCCTTCGCTTCCACGACGTTTACGAATCCGACGGGAACGCCGACGACCATCTCCGGCTTTAGTTTTCCTTCACGGTACAGACTGCAGATGGACTGCAGCGCGGTCGGCGCGTTGCCGACGGCGAAGATCAGCGGTTTTTCCATTCGCGAGGCTTTTTCCATGGAGACGAGAGAGCGGGTCACGCCCCTTTCCTTCGCCTCCGCCGCCACGTCTTCGTCCGCGATAAAGCAGTGCACCTGCCCGCCGAACTGTGCCAGCGTTTTTTTATTGATGCCGGACATCGCCATGGTCGTATCGGTGATGATATCGCAGCCCTTCGTGATGGCCGCCTTCGCCTTTTCGACCGCGTGCTGCGAAAAGGCAAGCGTTTCGAAATACTCGAAATCCGCTGTCGTGTGGATGACCCTGCGGATCAGCAGATCGTACTCCGGGTCCGCCTTCTGACCCGGATACCGCTGCGCCAGCTCTTCGGCAATGATCTCAAAACTTTTCTTTTCGATCTCCATCGGCTTCATCGTGCCGTTCTCCTTTTTCGATAATCCAGACACTTTTCTGCAAAACGTTCCGCAGATCCCGGGCAGCTGGGCAGATACAAATGGGGATAGCCCGCGTACAGACTGTCCGTCACGTACCCGCAGCGCCAGCTTTTGCCGTTCGGTTTTTCCGCAAGCAGCGCGTCTCCCGGATCGTCCGCGTCCCAGTAATGGAATTCGTGACCCTTGACGACGTCTCCGGGTCCGAACAGCAGGCTGTCCTGTTCCGAACGGATCTCGGCATAGCCGAAGCGGGTCAGTTTGCCCGTGCTGTGCACAGACGTGCCGATCAGGCCGCACATGGATCTCCCTGCGATATCCTTACACAGATACATGAAGCCGCCGCATTCCGCCATCGTGGGAAGTCCGTCTGCGACCGCAGTACGGATCTGCTCGCGCATGCCTGCGTTCTCCTGCAGCGCTTCCGCATATAATTCCGGATAGCCGCCGCCCAGCATCAGCCCGTCGCATTCCGGCAGATCCCGGTCCGTAAGCGGACTGAATTCGACGATCTGCGCGCCGAGCGCCTCCAGCAGTTCCAGGTTCGCGCGGTAATAGAAGCAGAACGCTTTATCCTTCGCGACGGCCAGACGGAAACTGCCTTTGGGCTGTACGTCTAAAGCAGTCGCTTCAAGCGCAGGAGCCGTCTGCATCAACGCGAGGATGCGGTCGATGTCCAGCGTCTTTTCTGCCTGAGCGGCCAGTTTCTGCATCTTGGCCTGCAGACCTTCGATCTCCGATGCCGTTATAAGGCCCAGATAGCGGCTTTCCAGCGAGATATCCGGGTCCGTGGGCAAATATCCTAACACGGGGATATCGCATTCGTTTTCGACCGTTTTTTTGAGCCGTTCGTAGCTGCCTTCGCTTGCCCGGTTAAAGATGACGCCGGCGATAGGCGCATCGTTACGGAACTTCTGATAACCGGAGATGAGCGCGGCAGCAGACAGTGCCATACCTCTGACGTTCGTCACGAGGATGACAGGCGTCTGCAGCACAGTCGAAACATGATAAGCGGAAGCCCGGTCCGAATCCATCGCGGATCCGTCGTAATAGCCCATGACGCCTTCCACGACGTTCGCTTCCCTTGCGTGGCGGGCGAACAGCCCCCTCGCCTCCTCTTCGGAACTGAAGAAAAGGTCCACGTTCATGCTGTCCGTGCCGATGATCTGCGAATGGAACATCGGGTCGATGTAGTCCGGTCCGCATTTGAAGGACGCGGCGTCCAGGCCGCGGTTCTTCAGAACCTGCAGCAGCGCGCAGACGACCGTCGTTTTGCCGCAGCCGCTGTTCGTGCCGGCGATCATGACGCGGGGCGCTTTTTTCAGGATGGCCTGCTTCATTCCTTCCACCTGCCCAGGGGTGCGTCGCCGCCCTTGATAATCGCATAGACGGATTCCATATCCAGATTGGCGCGGACGATATCCGCCGCCTTGTTCAGCTCGCGTTCCCGGAACTGTTCCATAGTGAGGACTTCGCTGTCGGACACCGCGATGCCCTTATCCTTCTTCACCTTGTTGATGAGCGCCCTGCCGAACGCGCCGGTATCGAACAGGCCGTGCAGATAGGTGCCCATGACGTTGCCCTCCCTGTTCGACACGCCGTCGGGATGTTCCCGTCCGTTCAGATACAGGAAAGGCATGCAGTCCGGTCCGTATTCGTTGACGCCCATGTGGATCTCGTAACCGTCCACCAGCACGCCGTTCAGTTCGGACAGCCAGCCTGCTTCGCTCTGCACGAGGCCTCTGGACTGGGTCGTCGTCTTTTCGTTCTCGAACGTGCAGGTGAGATCCAGCAGGCCCAGGCCGGCGATCTCGGGGATGCGGGATTCGGTGTAATACGGGTCGAACAGACGCTCGCCCAGCATCTGATATCCGCCGCAGATGCCGACGACCATGCCGCCTTTACGGGCGAACCGGACGATCTCATCCGCGATGCCCCGCTGCTTCATCCAGTTCAGGTCTTCGATCGTATTTTTCGTGCCCGGGATCATAACGATGTCCGCGTCCTTGATGTCCGCGGCGCTCTTGACGTATTTAACGGAGACGTCCGCTTCGCTCTCCAGGATGTTGAAATCCGTAAAGTTGGAAATGTGCGGAATGTGGACAACCGCGATACGAACCGCCTCTCCGCCGTACTGGCGGTTGAAGCGCTCGGTCACGGAATCCTCGTCTTCGATATCCACGTCCATATAGGGAATGACCCCGACGACAGGGATGCCAAGCAGTTCTTCCAGCATGTCCAGTCCCGGTTCCAGGATCTTGACGTCGCCGCGGAACTTATTGATGACGATGCCCTTGATCCTCTTCTGTTCGTCTTCCGGCAGCAATTTGACCGTCCCGTAAACAGACGCGAACACGCCGCCGGGGTTGATGTCGCCGATCAGAAGCACCGGCGCGTCCGCAGCCTTCGCCATGGCCATGTTCACCAGGTCGCCCTCGTGCAGGTTGATCTCGGCAGGACTGCCCGCGCCTTCGATGACGACGCAGTCCACGCTGCTCTCCAGTTCGTCGTAGGTCTTTTTGACGAACTCGCGCAGCTGCGGCTTATATTCCTCGTATTCCATGGCCGTCATGGTGCCGATAGGCTTTCCTCCGACGACGACCTGGCTCCTGCGGTCCGACGTGGGCTTCAGCAGGATGGGGTTCATCTTGACGGACGGTTCGATGCAGGCAGCTTCCGCCTGGGTCACCTGGGCGCGGCCCATCTCCAGCCCTTCGCTGGTGGCATAAGAATTCAGCGCCATGTTCTGCGCCTTGAACGGCGCGACTTTCAAGCCGTCCTGATGCAGGATGCGAAGCACGGCCGTGCAGAGCATGGATTTGCCGACGGAAGAGCCGGTCCCCTGAAACATCAACGATTTTCCGCGCATGTGAGTATCTCCTTCAACGTGAGTAAAAACTTCTGATTCGATCGATCGTCCTTGACTGCGAGGCGGACGTGCTGTCCGTCGTTTACGCCTTCGAAATCCATGCACCGGCGCACGAGGATCTTTTTCTCCTTCAGCGCTTCGATGATGGGATCGGCTTCCCTGCCCAGATCGGCGAGGACGAAATTGGACTGGGACGGATAGACGTACAATCCGAGAGACTGCAGACCTTCCCGGAAAGATTCCGTGCGGAAGCGGCTTTCCTTTGCGTCGGCCAGGATCTCATCCTTATGCGCCGGCAGTTCGATGGCAACGCTTTCCGCGAAGCAGTTCAGCTCCCAGGGCAGGCAGTTTCTGCCCAACTCGGGGGCGTCCTGCGCGCAAAGGTATCCGAGTCTCACGCCCGGAATGCCGAGGATCTTCGTCAGAGACCCTACGACGATCAGTTCCGGCCATTGACGGACCAGATCCCTTCTGCTGGTGCCCGGGCAGAAATCGATAAAGGCTTCGTCCAGCGCCACGCGGCAGTTCTTTCTGCGCGCCAGTGAAAGCAGATCTTCGATCTCCTGGCGGGAGAACGTGTGGCCGACCGGGTTCATCGGGCTGCAGATCCAGATGAGCATGCCGCTGCCCAATTCATCCTCCAGGGCTTCCGCGGGGGACGTGATGTTGCGGCTGCCGTCCAACAGGCAGACGCTTTCCACAGGCAGCCCCGCTTTTTCCGCCGCACCCTTATATTCGCCGAAACAGGGCGAGCACAGCATGACCCGCTCCGCGCCGCAGCGCGTCGCCAATTCGATAGCCGATGCGCCGCCGGATGCCGGCTGCACGTATTCCGAAGGCAATTTCAGATACGCGGACAGACCCTTTCTGGCCCTGTGCATATCTGTCGCGGGATAATACGCGACGTTCTTTACCGCAGTCCGCAGCGCCTTTTTCACCCATTCCGGAGCGCCTTCCGGTCTGATATTCGCGGAATAATCCAGCCATTTTGCGGGGTCACCCCCCTGCCAGACGTTTCCGCCATGTGTAATGCTACTCATTTTTCTTCAACCCTTCCGGATCATCCGGACACTTTCCCATGACCGTGCCGGCGTAATCCGTCACCAGCACGTCGACCGCGATCTCCTCTCTTACCCGGAACCGCATGTAGTCCCGCGCGGCAGACGCGATGCGGTCCCATACGCCGTCGTACCCGGCCGCATGGATGAATTCCGCCGCGGAATCCGTCGTGACGCATCCGTAGACGCTTTCGCACAATCTCTGCGGGGCGCCCATCAGCGCCAGCTGCGTGATGATGGATTCCTTCCGACCGTCCGCCGTGCTGCTGTGCGTCTGCATAATGCCGGCCGCGATCTTCGTCATCTTGCCGGGATGACCGCTCACGAGCAGGTATTCGATCCCCAGTTCTCTCGCGGAGTCCAGCATAAAGCCGATCTCGTTGCTCACCTGCACGACAGGAAGGCCGCATCCCAGGATCTCCAGCGCCGCTTCGCCCTGGTTGCCGAACGTGAAGGCCAGTTTCTTATGCCCCTGCTCCGCGCGCATCTGCAGTTCCACGTACAGGGAATCCCGCAGCGCTTCCAGGCTCATGGGACGAAGGATGCCCGTCGTCCCGAGAACGGACAGGCCGCCTTCGATGCCCAGCCTGGGATTGAACGTTTTCAGCGCCGTCTCTTTGCCGCCCGGGATCGATACCGTGACACTGGCAGCCCTGCCGCCGAATACGCTGCGCACGGCTTGCTCGATCATCTGCCGCGGCACCGGATTGATGGCAGCTTCGCCTACGGGGATCTTCAGCCCCGGCTGTGTGATGATGCCCACGCCGTCGCCCGCGCAGAACGTGACGGGTCCGTCTCCGTCCAGCAGTTCCACCCGGCTGACGATCTCCATGCCGTTCGTGATGTCCGGGTCGTCGCCGCTGTCTTTATAGATGCCGCAGCTGCCGTCCTCGTGAGGCACGATATCGGGCCGGTAGATCTTACCGCCGGGCACTTCCAGTTCTACGGCGTCCGGACAGAAGCCGTCCCGCTGCCACAGACAGGCGGCCAAAGCAGCCGCCGCCGCACAGCTTCCTGTTGTAAAGCCTTCTCTCAGTTTCTTCATGTTTCTATAGGATCATACCGATCGCGAACAGGACGGCAGCCATCAGGATCGCCGTCGCGTACATCAGCCGGTTCGTATGAACGATATCGCTTTTCCGCACCGCCCGGTCCGCATCTCCGATCGTCGGCTTTTCGATGATCTTTCCGAAGTATTCGTGGCTGCCGCCCAGCTGTATGTGCAGCGCGCCGGCTGCCGCGGATTCCGTCCAGGCACAGTTGGGACTCAGATGATTGGCGTGGTCCCGCTTCATGATGCGGAACGCATTCCTGCCGTCCAGGCCCTTGATCAGAGCAGCGCTCAGGCACATCAGCAGTCCGCTCAATCTGGCCGGGATATAATTCAGAACATCGTCCAGTTTCGCGCCGCACCAGCCGATATTCCTGTACTTTTCATCCAGATATCCTTCCATGGAGTCCAGCGTGCTGGAGGCCTTAAAGCCCATGGCCAGTATAGGTCCTCCGATCAACAGGTATATCATCGGCGAAATGACACCGTCCGTCGTATTTTCCGCGACCGTCTCCACCGTAGCTTTGACAATCTCTTCTTCCGAGAGGCACGCGGTATCCCTGCCGACAATGCGGCCAACCTGTTTTCTTCCGTCGTCCAGCGAACGCTTCAGGGCTTTTGCGACGCCCTGGGCTTCCTTCGCCAGGCACTTGGCGGACAGACAGGTCCAGGACAGGACGCTCATTACGGCCAGCAGCGCCCAGCGGCCGCCGAACATGGCGAGACGGAGAACTGCCGCGGTCACTGCCATGGCGATCAAGCAGGTGCTGACAGTCATCCAGACGGACCCCCGGCGCAGCTTTGCGCTGTCGCCATCCGCCCTCGCCCGGATCTTCCGGTCCGCCAGGCTGATGTACTTCCCGATCCAGATCACAGGATGGGGCCACCCTTCCGGGTCACCGATCAGCAGATCCAGAACGAATCCTGCCAGCATGGCTATCGCGTTCATCTTAACGAAGCTCATGATGCTTGCCCCGTTTCAGTTTGCCCAGCCGTTCCGCTTCCGCGAGGATCTCCCGCATCGCTTCGTTCGTGCTTCCGATCGTCAGCCCGGCGTCGATCACGACGCGGCAGCTGTTTACGAGCTGCATCGCCCGTTCGATGGATTCTTTGGAAAAAGGTTCGAAGGGAGCTGTCTCTACGACTTCGGAAGCCAGATGTCTTGCCACGGCGTAATCCATATCATCCGGGCTTAAAATGCCGGCAGCGAACGCCCTTCCTTTCATCTGCAGATGGCGGTAGACCGATATGCCGGTACCGCAGTTCGACAGGACGAAGATCTCCGGATCCCCTGCCGGCGCCGCCATTTCGATGCTCCCGAACAGCGGATCGTAAGAACCGTTTTCGATCTCATACAGGTCGCGGATCACGTCCTCCAGGAATACGGTCTCCGGCGTGCCGTAACGGGCGATGGTGTCTCCCTTGACGCACATCACCTTGTCCGACACCTTCTGCGCCAGATCGATCTCGTGCAGCGACATGATGACCGCGATACCTCTTTCCTTCGTCAATCTGCGGAGAAGCGTCAGCAGTTCCAGCTTATGCCGGATATCCAGAAACGAAGTCGGTTCGTCAAGCAGGATAATCTCGGGCTGCTGGCACAGCGCTCTCGCCAGCAGGACTCTCTGCCTCTGTCCATCGGAGATCGCGTTGAAGTCCCTGTTCTGCAGATCCAGCACATGGACGCTCTCCATGGATTCCTGCACGATCGCTTCGTCTTCTTTCGACAGGATCCCCAGACTGCCCGTATAGGGATGGCGTCCTGTCGCGACGATATCGCGGCAGCTCATAAGTTCCGGCTTCATACGCTCCGTCAGCACGACGGACATCTGTTTTGCCATTTCCTTCAGGGGAATGGTCTGCAGATCCTTCTCTCCGAGATAGACCGTTCCCGCGATCGTCTTCAACTGTCGCGTGACTGATTTCAGTATCGTGGATTTTCCGGATCCGTTTGGTCCGATCAGGGTCAGGATCTCACCCCGTTCCACACCGAATTCGATATCCCGGATGAGCGGCTTTCCGTTATAACCGACCGTCAGGCCTTTTGTCTTGAAATAAAGCTCGCCCATGCTACTGTTTCTCCTTCTGGCGCCGTATCATGATCGCGATCACGACCGGTGCACCGAAGATCGACGTTACGGTGGAAATGTTCAGTTCCGAAGGCGCGAACGCGGTCCGCGCGATCAGGTCGCAGAACATGCAGAACACGCCGCCGCCCAGAAAACACGCCGGGATGACGACGAGGGGTTTCGAAGAATTCAGCGCGCGTTTCATCAGGTGAGGGACCGCGATGCCGACAAAGGAAATGGGTCCGGCGAACGCGGTGACAGTGGCGGACAGCACGCTTGAAAGCAGAATCAGCGCCGTACGGAACAGCTTGACGTTCACGCCCATGCTGCGCGCGTAATTCTCACCCAGCTGGTATGCGCCGATGGATTTGGATAGCAGAAACGCCAGAACGGACGCGATGCCAACGATGATGCAGGCCATCTTTACGCTGTTCCAGTCCATTCCGGAAAAGCTGCCTAAAGACCAGTTATGCAGATTAACGATGTCCGACTCTTCCGCAAACGTCACGACGAAATCCGTGATCGCGGAACAGATATAACCGATCATGATACCCGCGACCAGCAGCGCGGACATGTTCCGCAGCTTCGATGATACGGCCAGGATGAACCCCGTAGAGATCATGGCGCCAACGAAAGCCGCCAGCACGAGGGTCAGCGACGAGACTTTGCCCGTCATCTGCAGCGCGTAGATCATGGTCAGCGCGACCGTCAGTTTTGCGCCGGAGGAAATGCCCAGCACGAACGGACCTGCGATCGGATTGTTGAAGAACGTCTGCAGCAGAAAACCGGACAGCGAAAGACCGCCGCCCAGCACGGCCGCTGTGATGATGCGCGGCAGCCGGATATTCCAGACGATCTTCATCTGCGTCGGGTCTCCCTCCTGCAGGAAGATGATGCGGGCGATCTCTTTGACGGAGATCGGTACGCTGCCGATATTGATATTCAGAACCGTGATGACGCAGAACGCGATGATGAGCAGCACAAAGACCGTCTCGTAGCGCAGACTGCGCTTCAGGACGTCGTACGCATCGGATTGGATCTTCTTTTCCATCATGCTCGCTCCTACTGCAGCTTATAGAGAAAACGCATCTCGCCCGGATCGTCCGTCAGCACGCGGTGGAGATCCATGATCAGATCGCCTGTGATATCTGTCGCCTGATACATGTATTTTCCCGTGCACCAGATGTTGCCGTTCTTTACCGCCTTGAGGTCGGCAAGCAGAGAACTTTTCTGCAGCAGCTGGTCTATGGTGTCGATGGGTTCGTCGATCGTAGCGTTGTAGATCAGATAATCCGCGTCGATCGCCGTAGAATAGAAGTCTTCCATGGTGATGTTGACGGAAGAACGGCTGCTGTCGGGGTCGATGACGCTGTCGAAGACGTAATCGCCCCCGGCGATGCGTACCATCTCCGCGATGTAGCCTTTGCCGCTGTAAACGACGACCCTGCCGGACGCGCTGATATAGAAGAACCCGAGTGATTTGCCCGTACTTTCCTGCCCTTCCAGCGCCCTTACCTGCTGCGCCTGTTCTTCGAACGCGGCTTGTGCTTCGGCTTCTTTATTCAGAAGCGCGCCGAAGAATTTGATCCATTCCGTACGTCCCAGCGGATGTTCTTCGTAACTGGAATATTCAATCAGCACGGGAATGCCCAGCTGCTCGATCATATCCTTGACCTTCGGGCTGTGCAGCAGCATGGTGTTTTCGAGCGCCAGACCGCAGTCGCCTTCCATCAGCGCTTCGTAATCCGGTTCGCTGTATTTCCCGGCAAAGAAGATCTTGCCGTCTTTCATGGCTTTCACCGCGTTCTCGACGTACCAGCCGTCCGCCTTCGTCGAAGAAAACAGGATGGAATCGAGCGCGTCCATGGCGTCGAACAGCGCCATGGTGCCGGATGCTGCCATGTAGATATTTTTCACAGGCGCCTGCAGGACGATGATCTCGTCAGACAGGCCTTCCGGCGCCTGCATGCCTTCCGGAACAAGCAGGAAAGTATCTCCCTGCTTTACCGTCAGCAATTTGTATCCGCCTTCGTAATAATCCACGGAAAACTGGCTGGCGTACTGCAGCGGCATGGAATCCGTCTTCGGAACGTCCGTGCCCGGAAGGCAGTCCGCGCCGGTCTGCGGCACCTGCTGCGGCGCTGCGCAGCCCGCGGTGAAAAGAAGGCATAAGATCAGAACAACGCAAAGAAAATGTTTCATTGTGCTCCTTGCGATAAAACAGGGACAGGGGAAACCCCCTGCCCCTTCTTATTGGTTGATATTTACTGAATCGTGGAAGAATCGAAATGCAGCGTGTAATCGATCAGATGCGGCGTACTCATGGCGATCGTGTCCGCCTGTACAGGCAGAGCAAAGTCGAACGCGCCGACCGGGATCAGGAACGTGGCGCCCGGCTCGAGCGAGACCGGCGTATACGTAACGCCGTTCACGACCATAAAGTCGTATTTATCGCTGCTCCAGACGATCTCCGCCGTGGCGCTGCCGCCGCGGACAGTGATATTCGCAGGAGACTGCACGCTGGCTTTCCCGCTGCCGCCCGCAAGCGTTACCTCACAGGTGTACGCGCCGTCCGCCAGACCGAGAGACTTCACAGTAGCAAACGTGCCGTCTGCAAAGTCGTTCAGACCCAAAGATGCGGTGCGGAAGACCAGCACCCGGTCATACCACTTTTCCTTGTTGTCGGAGAATGCCGCGCAGTTGATGCCTTTATCCAGCGCATCGACGGGCACCACGAAGTGATGCGCGCCGTCCGCGTCCGCTTCCGGAAGGATATAATCCGATTCCGCCGCAGCAACGGCTTCCTCCGGCGTACCCATATAGATATACCGGTATCCGGTGCCGCCCATGGTCATGTCGGCGGTCATGCCGTCATCCGTAACGGTCAGGATGCACTTCACGATGTTGAACATGGAGGAAGAGCTGTCGACTTCGATCTCATATGTACCGTTCTTAATGCTTTCCGCATAAATGGGTACGTAGGATTCGTCGACGACGTCTTCCGCTGCAGTTTTTTCAGACGCATCCGCGATCAGATCGGAGGGCGCCTCCTGCGGCTGTTCCTCCGGCGTCTGTTCCGGTTCGGCGGCTTCCTGCTGCGCGCAGCCTGCGAAGCTGCAGGCGAGCAGAAGCATAGTCAGAAACAGGCATAAACTTTTAAGCAAACTGTTTTTCATTTCAATTCCTCTATGAGTCGTTTTTGATATGGTTTAGAAACCGTTTTCAGCCATGGAATCCTGGGCGTGCTTTACGATCAGCTGCTGGATGCCTTCGAATTCGCCGAGGCCCTTCATGTTGCAAATGACCTCGAAGCCTTCCGCTTCGAACGTGGACTTCCAGGAGTCCTCTTCGTCGCCGGCCATGTCGTTGTTGGCGTGGTCGCCGCAGACGATCATGAGAGGTTCGAGAACGACTCTCTTATAGCCGCCGTCCTTCGCAGCCTGCAGAACGTCGTCCAGGGATGGAGTCGCTTCGACAGTGCCCATGTAATAATTGTCGAAGCCCATCTGCTTGAACGTGCCCTGCATGGAAGCGTAGACGCTGTTGGATTCTGCTTCCGTACCGTGGCCCATGAAGATGATGGCGGTCTCGCCGTCGTCATAGGACGCGGTCTCTTCGTGAACGAGGTTTGCAACCGTTACGAAATCGGAGTCGGAAGACAGCAGGTTCTTGCCGATGACGACCTTTTCGAACGCGTCCGCATAGTTCGCGGCGGATTCTACGATGTCGTTATATTCGAGGCCGTCCATCAGGTGGGTCGGCTGGAT
The DNA here is from genome assembly GCA_017412505.1 of Bacillota bacterium. Lineage (GTDB taxonomy): Bacteria > Bacillota > Clostridia > Peptostreptococcales > Anaerovoracaceae > RUG11894. Next base: position 25,385 of record JAFPXN010000037.1, read on the forward strand.
GAAGATGTTCTTGACGCCGTTCGCGACAGCGCGGTCCATCGCCTGTTCGAAGTTATCGATGACTTCGCCGTCTCTGTTGGCAACGTGGTCGATGATGATCTGGGCGGTAAAGCCTCTTCTGACGCTCCATTCGGGGAACGCTTCGATCAGAGCCTTTTCGATCGCGCCGATCGTGGCGACTCTGGAGTCGTTGAAGCTGGTGCCGAAGGATACGACGAGCAGTTCGTTCTCGCCGATCTCGTCCTGGTTGAGGGGGTCATCCAGAGAAGCGTCGCCGGTGAGCAGGTCTTCGTCTGCGCCCTCGATGCTCTCCGTGAGGTGCTCAACAATAAGATCGCGAATGGGTTTCAGTTCGCCCAGTCCCTTCATGACGCATTCCACTTCGAAACCTTCCTTTTCGAATACGGATTTCCAGGAATCTTCTTCGTCGCCGGCCATGTCGTTATTGGCGTGGTCGCCGCAGACGATCATCAGCGGTTCGAGGACAACTCTCTTATAGCCGTCTTCCTTAGCAGCCGCCACGACGTCGTCCAGGGACGGAGTCGCTTCGACGGTGCCCACGAAGCAGTTCTTCAGACCCATCTGGTCAAAGGTGCCCTGCATGGAAGCATAGACGCTGTTGGAAGCGGCTTCGGTGCCATGACCCATGAAAACGATCGCGGTCTCGCCGTCGTCATAGGATTTGGTCTCTTCATAAACTGCGCTTGCGACTGCTACGAAATCGGAGTCGGAAGATAGCAGGTTCTTGCCGATCGTAATGCTGTTGAACGCATCGGCATACTTTTCTGCGGACGCTACGATGTCCTGATATTCCAGACCGTCCATCAGGTGGGTCGGCTGGATGATGATGTTCTTGACGCCGTTGTTGACCGCGCGGTCCATTGCTTCTTCGAAGTTATCGATGACTTCGCCGTCTCTGTCCTTCACGTGATCGATAACGATCTGCGCGGTGAAGCCTCTACGCACGTCAAACTGAGGAAATGCCGCAGCAATATCCTTTTCGATCGCGCCGATGGTGAGTCTTCTGGAGTCGTTGAAGCTGGTGCCGAAAGATACGACGAGGATCTCCGTGGGGCCGATGCCGTCCTGGTTGAGCGGGTCATCCAGGGACGCGTCGCCGGTCTCGTAGTTTTCTTCGTCTTCGGGTTCTCCCGCAGGTTCCTGCGAAGAGGTGCATGCTGCCAGCGAACCCATGATCAGGGCCATTGCCAGCAGCAGGGCAAGAATTTTCTTGAGATTCATGTTTTCCTCCTAATTCTGCCGCGTCACATGAACAAACAAACACGGCGGTACAACCAATTCCTCGTGGCGCAGGGCAAAATGCCCCTGTACCTCAACCGGCAGGTTTCCTGACTGAAGGGTCTTCGTATACGGCAGCCTTCCCAATGGAGTGATCAGTGACCGCGCATTGCGCAATGCCGCATACTCGCCTATGACAGTGACGAGATCGTGCAGGATTTCCACCTGCTTCCCTATTATCTCCTCGGCCTGTATCGAAGGCGTCGGAGCACCGGTCTCTTATTCAGTTGGTCTTGCGTGTCCGCAGACGTTATTATCTACAGACACTCATATTATTTTATACAGTACACATAAGAAAAGCAAGTACAGACGACTATTTTCTGTCTTTGGCGATCAGCAGCGCAAAGTAGCCGGCATCGTCCGGAATCTCATCCAGACTGCGGCAGACGGTCTCGTTCTCCATGCCGCAGTTCAAAACGGCCTGGACGTCTTTTCCGCTTGCGCGCAGCATCTCCTTGAGGTCTATCATGTGACTGGCGGATTTCATAAGCACGTAAGTGCCTTGTCCATCCATCGCTTCGCCGGTTTTGTGAACAGCAGGAAGCACATGAAGAGGTTCGTCCCATTCTGTCAGAGGGATGCCCAGTCTTGCTGCTGCAGCCATAACAGAAGAAATACCAGGAACAAGGTCTACTGTATAGCCGTTCGCTTCCAGATAATGCTGCACATAGGTGAACGTACAGTACAGCGTCGGATCGCCTAACGTGAGATAGACGACAGACTTTCCCTGATCCAGAACGGAACTCAGCAGAGCTGCGTCTTTCCTGTGCGCGCTGTCGATCAACGCTCTGTCTTTCACCATGGGCATGGGAATCCCTAACAGTTCTTTTTCCGCGATCTCCGTTACGGCTCCAGCCGCGATCTTATAGGCGACGGAACGTTCGGGATCCTCTCCGGGAACTGCGATCACGTCCGCTTCCCGGATCAGGCGGACCGCTTTCAACGTCATGAGTTCCGGGTCGCCCGGACCGACTCCTACGCCGTATATCTTACCTTTTTTCATAGATCGATCTCCAGGATCACAGGGCAATGGTCCGATCCGAACACGTCGCCGCGGATCGTCACGTCCTTTACTTTGGGCATCAGACGGTCGGAAACGACGAAATAGTCGATCCTCCACCCTACGTTCCGCTCTCTGGCGCGCATGCGGTAACTCCACCAGGAATACTCGACTTTATCCGGATACAGGGACCGGTAGGCGTCGGAGAATCCGCAGGAAAGAAGCTGCGTAAAGGCGTCTCTTTCCTCGTCGGAGAAACCGGCGTTGTGGTGGTTCGTGTCCGGGTTCTTTAAGTCGATCTCGTTATGGGCTACGTTCAGATCGCCGCACAGGATGAGGGGCTTCTTCGCATCCAGTTTCTTCAGGTATTCCCGGTTCGCCGCCTCCCACTGCAGGCGGTAATCCAGCCGCGCCAGTTCGTTCTGGGAATTCGGCGTGTAATTCGTCACCATGTAGAAGTCCGGGTATTCCAGCGTGATGGCGCGCCCTTCCTTATCGTGTCCTTCGGCGTCGATATGGAAGTTAACAGAAATCGGTTTCTGTTTCGTGAAGATCGCTGTGCCCGAATAGCCCTTCTTTTCTGCGCTGTTCCAGTATTCCTCGTACTGCGGCAGGTCTATGACAGCCTGTCCCGGCTGGCATTTCGTCTCCTGGATGCAGACGATGTCCGCATCTTCGGCTTCGAGGAATTCGATCAGGCCTTTGCCCATGGCGGCCCGGATCCCGTTGACGTTCCAGGTGATGATTTTCATGCTGTGCCTCCTGATATAAGATGAGGGCGGGTCTTGCGGCCCGCCCTGTTGTTTCCCCGTTATCCGCTTGCGCGTTCTCCGGGCATCTCGTCTCCGGTGATTCGGTTTCCCGATGACCCGGACCCTTATCCCCGGTGCTTCGATTTTCACGATATCCCGGGCGACTCATCCTGCGGTGTTACCCGCGGCTGCTATTGTAAGTATAAACTACAGTTCGCACTTTTTCAAGAGAGCTTCCCAACGTCTGTCGACTTCTGCCTGCAGCATGGCGACCTGTTCTTCCTTGCCGGGCTTGAGCAGGTGCTTGAATCTACCCTGCAGCTTCAGGAAGTCTTCGATGGGCAGCTTGTTCTTGGGCTTGTAGTTCAGCGTCCACTTTTCACCATACTCGACCTCGTACATCGGCCAGAAGCAGGTATCAGCGGCAGCCTTGCAGATATCCATGACGTTCTCCGCCTCGTATCTCCAGCCTCTGGGGCAGGGAGCGAGGATGGTCAGGAAGCAGGCGCCCTTGGTGTAGATCGCCTTCTGCGCCTTCTTGTGCAGGTCGGAGAAATTGCCCATGAACGTGGTCTGCGCTACGTAAGGAACGTGATGCGCTGCGATGACCTCGGTGATGTCCTTTCTGTTCTGGGGCTTGCCGTCGGAGACCTTGCCTGCCGGCGTGGTCGTGGTATCGGCGAACATCGGGGTCGCAGAGGATCTCTGGATACCGGTGTTCATGTACGCTTCGTTATCGTAGCATACGTAGACCATATCGTGGTTTCTCTCCATGGCGCCGGACAGGGACTGGAACCCGATGTCGTAGGTGCCGCCGTCGCCCCCGACCGCGATGAACTTGAAAGTGTCGTCGATCTTGCCCTTCTTCTTCAGGGCGTTGTAGGCAGCTTCGACGCCGCCGGCCGTAGCCGCAGCGTTCTCGAACGCGTTATGGATGTAGCTGTCCGTCCAGGAAGAATACGGATAGGTGAACGTGGAAACTTCCATGCAGGAAGTCGCGTTGCAGATGACCGCATGATCTTCGGGCTCCAGGGCCTTCAGAACGTTTCTGAGGGCGATGGTGGCGCCGCAGCCTGCGCACATTCTGTGACCCGGCGTGAGTCTGTCGGGACGGCTCATAAATTCCTTGAAATTATAATCAGTCATGATGTCCCTCCTACTCTCTTACGTTCACGTAACGGTACGGCAGTTCCTTGCATTCGAAATTGCCGGCCATCAGATCTCCGTAGATCTTTTCCATATCTTCGACGGTGATGTCTCTGCCGCCTAAGCCGTAGACCATGGACAGGACGTCCGGGGTCAGCTTGGCGTTGAACAGCGCGGCGCGCAGTTCGCAGGACATTGGGCCGCTGTTGCCGGAGAAGCTTTCCGCTCTGTCCATGGCAGCGATGGCCTTGACGTTCTTCAGAGCCGCTGCGATCTCTTCCGCGGGGAAGGGTCTGTAGACTCTCAGTTTCAGAACGCCGACCTTCTTGCCTTCGGCTCTCAGCTTGTCGCAGGCGTCCTTGGCGGCGCCGGCGGCGGAACCCATGATGACGATGGCGTATTCCGCATCGTCCATACAGTATTCTTCGAAGAATCCGTAGGTTCTGCCGAACTTCTCACCGTATTCCTTGGAGACGGCGATGATGGTCTCCTTGGAGTCTCTCATGGCCTGAGCGACGCCGCGGCGCGCTTCCATGTAGTACTGGGTGACGGAGTAAGGACCGGCAGCCATCGGGTTCTCTGCGTTCAGCAGGTAATCTTCGGGTTCGTAGGTTCCTACGAAATCCTTGACTTCCTGATCTTCGTTCAGCGTGATGTTCTGAACGGCGTGGGACGTGATGAAACCGTCTTGGCAGACCATGACAGGCAGCATCACCTTTTCGGAGATGCGGAACGCCATACACATGTTGTCGTAGGCTTCCTGGTTATCCTCGGAGTACAGCTGGATCCAGCCGCAATCCTTGGCGCCCATGCCGTCGGAGTGGTCCGCGTTGATGTTGATCGGGCCGGACAGCGCTCTGTTGACCAGAGCCAGCACGACGGGCAGTCTGTCGGAAGATGCGATGTGCAGCTCCTCCCACATGAGTGCCAGACCTGCGGATGACGTCGCGGTCATCGCTCTGGCGCCGGCAGCGGATGCGCCGATGGTGGCGGACATCGCGGAGTGTTCGGATTCGACGGGAACGAATTCCGTCGTGATCAGTCCGTTCGCCACGTAGGAGCTGACGAACTGGGGGATCTCCGTAGACGGAGTGATGGGGAACGCAGCCATGACGTCGGGGTTGATCTGACGGATCGCGGTTGCGACGGCTTCGTTGCCGGATAATCTTTCACGGATCGCCATACTACTTCTCCCCCCTTTTCATTTCGATCGCGCCGAACGGGCAGACCTTGGCGCAGATGCCGCAGCCCTTGCAGTGATCGAAGTCGAAATCGCCTCTCTTGCCGTCCTTTACGGGGATGCAGCTGTCGGGGCAGACCGGAGCGCACAGCAGGCACTGCTTGCACTTCTCTTCGATGAACTTCGGCGTATCGACTCTCCATTCGCCGGTCATGAATTCCACGGCTCCGCCCGCGCATACGATGCTGGCGCCGGTGGTCATGTCCTTCCACTTGACGTCGAGACCCTGTTTCTTGATGTCTGTTCTCATTATCCGCGCACCTCCTCTAAAGCCATCTTCAGAGCGTCCATGTTGCCCTTGATGACCTCGGGCTTCGTGGCGAACTTATGAGCGTAGGAAGTCTCCATTTCCTTCAGGAACGCGTCGATATCCATCAGGCCGGTGACCTTCAGGGTAGCCGCGAGCATCGGGGAGTTGGGGAAATACTTGCCCAGCGTCGCGATGGACACCTTGCGGGCGTCGATCGTGCAGACTCTTCCCTTGTAGCCTCTCAGCAGGGGACGGACTTCTTCCGGGCTCTTCGCCGTGTTGATGATGATGGCACCGCCTTCTTTCAGACCTGCTGTCACATCGATGTCTTCGATCAGGGTCTCATCTACGACCACGACATAGTCGGGGTCGTAGATGTTGGAATGTACACGAATCGGCTTGTCGCTTATTCTGTTATAAGCGGTAATGGGCGCGCCCATTCTTTCAGGACCGTATTCGGGGAAACCCTGTACTTCGGCACCGGTGGAAAAGCAAACGTCAGCCAGAAGCAGAGCCGCCGTCTTGGCGCCCTGGCCTCCGCGGCCATGCCATCTGATTTCAGTTAAACCTTTCATGAATTAACCTCCGGTTTAAAAGTGATAACTTATTTTTTCATTGCAGCTTTCAGCGCCTGTTCGAGGTCGGCGATGATGTCGTCTGCGCACTCCAGACCGACGGAGAGTCTGACGAGCTTCTTGGTGAAGCCGGCTTCCTTCATCTCTTCTTCGGTATAAGTGCTGTGGGTCATGCTGCCCGGATGCTCGATGAGAGTCTCGCAATCGCCCAGGGAAACAGCCAGCACGCACATCTTGACGTTGTTCATCATCTTTTCTGCGATCTTGGCGGTCTTGGGTTCGAACGCGATCATGCCGCTCGTCATGGCCAGTTCCTTCTTGGCGACCTTATACTGCGGGTGAGACTTCAGACCGACATAGTAAACAGCTTCGATGCCGTCCATCGCTTCGAGAGCCTTCGCGACTTTCATGGCGTTCTCGGAGTGCTTCGCCATACGCAGAGGCAGGGTCTTGAGACCTCTGTTCAGCAGGAAGGAATCGAGGGGTCCTAAGACGGAACCGGTGATGTCCTTCAGGCCGACGGTTCTGACCTTCATCATCAGATCGTTGCTGCCGCAGACGAATCCCGCGATGACGTCGCCGTGACCATTCAGATACTTGGTGGCGGAGTGGACGACGATATCAGCGCCATGATCGTGGGGCTTGCAGCACAGACCGGTTGCGAACGTGTTATCGACGACGACGAGGCAGTCGGGGTTCTTCTCATGTGCGAGAGCGGCGACCTTTTCGATGTCGACGACCTTCATGGTCGGGTTGGAGATGGTCTCGAAATAGACCATATCGGTCTTCTTGCGCAGAGCCTTTCTGGCAGCTTTCATGTCAGTGAAGTCGATGAATTCGACGTCGATGCCCAGTTCTCTGAACTTGTGATTAAACAGTGCAAACGTGCAGCCGTACAGGGCCTTATCGGCGACCAGTCTGCTGCCCTTCTTCATGAAAGTTGTCGTAGCAGAAGAAATAGCACCCATACCGGAACCGAAGGCGACTGCAGCTTCGGTATTCTCCAGGATAGCCAGCTTCTCTTCGATAACTGCTCTGCTCGGGTTTCCGAGTCTGGAATAAATGTAGCCATCTTCCTGTCCTGCGAATCTTGCAGCGCCCTGTGCGGTGCTTTCGAATTCGAAGGTGGATGTCTGGAAGATCGGCATCTGCAGCGAACCGTAGGGTTTCATTCCGTGGGAATCGCCATGGATCAGTCTGGTAGACATTGCTTGATCTTTGCTCATTTTTTAACTCCTTCCTTATTTGGTCGTATCTTGAGCCAAAATGTTTACAACTTCACTTTTGATTATAGAACCACATATAGAGCAATTCAACTGGAAATATTGCAGAAAATATGTATTTTTTGTAGAAATTTGTTTGATTTGAACAACAATTAATTGAAAAGCGTTGATTTTCAAAAGAAAAAAAGAGTCCTCTAGGACTCTTAAAATAGCATGAGCAGCCTGTAAGCCGGGTTCTGTATTAAGCGATCATCTTTCTAGGACCTTTGTCACCAAAGGACTCGAGCGACCTACCTCCCGGGAAGGGACGGGCAGCCCCCTTTCAGGCGGTTTGCCTTGCGGCACCTGCCTCCCTGTTTGGTCTTGCTCCGGATGGGGTTTACACGGACGGATCCTGTTGCCAGGATCCCGGTGAGCTCTTACCTCGCCTTTTCACCCTTACCCTTGCGGGCGGTTGTTTTCTGTTGCACTTTCCCTGGGGTCACCCCCGGCAGCCGTTAGCTGTCATCCTTGCCCTGCGGAGCCCGGACTTTCCTCACGCCCTGCATTCCTGCAGGGCCCGCGACCGCATGGGCTGCTCATATCATTTATAACGTGTACTCGAACGGGTTTGTCATGGCCTCGGACTTGAGGCATTCCGCCGTGAACCGTTCGTCGGCGCGCAGCTGCGCCGCCATGTTCGGCACGAACTGCCATTCCGTTCCGTAGTGGCCCGCGTCGATCAGGCAGATGCCCAGATCTTTCGCAGCCTGTGCGTCATGATGCTTGACGTCTCCGGAAACGTAGGCGTCCGCGCCCTCCCGGACCGCGTCGTAGACGTATTCCCCGCCCGCGCCGGTGCATACGGCGAACGTGCGGATCTCGCGGTCGGAGTCGCCCTGGATCTTCAGCCCTTCGTAACCGCAGGCCGCGTTGACTTCGGAGATGAACTCGTCGAACGAGACGGGCCTGTCGAGACGGCCGATGCGCGCGATCCCGCCGGCCAGTTCTTCGGGGAAGTTGCAGCCGATGGCCTTCATCAGGTAATCGTTGTTGCCTCCGGGCGCCTTATCGAAACAGGTGTGAGCCGCATAGACGCTGATCCCTTCTTTGATCAGGCGCAGGATGTAATTGCCGACCGTGAAGTCCGGCGTGATCTGCTTCACAGGCGCGAACAGGAGCGGATGGTGACAGACGATCATGTCGCACTTTTCCCTTTTGGCCTCGTCGATCACGCGGTTCGTGATCTCCAGAGCCAGCAGGACGCGTGAGACTTCCTTGCTGCCGCAGTCGATCTGCATGCCGCTGTTGTCCCACTCTTCCTGCAGGGAAAGAGGCGCGATATCGTTCAGGATGTTCAGAAACTGCTGTTTTTCCATAATCTGTCCCTCCTTTGCTCCAGTACCGCAGCCTTGCGCTGCAAAGCCTCTAATTTGATCTGGTCCACTGCTTCTTTCGAGCGCAGCAAATTATCTATAACAATTCTTATGTTAGCCAATTCTCTGTCCAGAAACGGAATCATCAGCGGATGTTCGCATTCCGGGATATCGGAAAACTCATAAGGGATCTGGATTCCCTTTTCCGCGGAGAAGATCTGACAGAGTCTCCTGCGTTCGCGGACGAGGCGTTCCTCACGGATGCGCCAGCCGTGCTCCCACAGCCATTCGCGCAGCATGCCGGCCCGGCTTCTGGGCTGGAACACGAAGCGTTCGACAGAATCCGTCACGCCGAGTTCCGCCGCCAGCAGTCTCGAGGTCAATTCGCCTCCCATGCCCGCGATCACGACAGTCGACACCTCCCCGGGCTTCAGTACGGAAAGACCGCTGCCCAGCCGCAGGCTATAACTCTCTTCCGACATGACAGACCGGCTGATGCGCAGTTTTGCCTTTTCCAGAGGACCCTCGTTGATGTCGGAAAGCACCGCGAACGGCACGATGCCGTTCTCCAGACACCACATCGGCAGATGGCCGTGATCCGTCCCGATATCCGCCATGGGCTTTCCGGGGATCACGAGATCCGCTATCGTTTTCAGGCGTTCGCTCAGAACGGGCGTCCTATTCAAGATAATCCCTCAGCCGCTTGCTTCTGTTGGGGTGGCGGAGCTTGCGCAGCGCCTTGGCTTCGATCTGGCGGATACGTTCGCGGGTGACCTTGAACATCTGACCCACTTCTTCCAGCGTGCGCTGGCGTCCGTCGTCCAGACCGAATCTCAGACGCAGCACTTCCTGCTCTCTGTCGGTGAGAGTGGACAGCACTTCGTCCAGCTGTTCCTTCAGCATGGAGAAAGCGGCGGCGTCTGCGGGGGACGGAACGTCTTCGTCGGGGATGAAATCTCCCAGATGGGAATCTTCCTCTTCGCCGATCGGCGTCTCCAGGGAGACAGGCTCCTGCGCGATCTTCGAGATCTCGCGCACCTTTTCCACGGGGATCTCCATCTCGGCCGCGATTTCTTCAGGAGACGGATCTCTGCCCAGTTCCTGCAGCAGCTGACGGGTGACGCGGATCTGCTTGTTGATGGTCTCTACCATATGCACGGGGATGCGGATCGTCCTTGCCTGGTCCGCGATGGACCGGGTGATGGACTGACGGATCCACCAGGTCGCATAGGTGGAGAATTTGAATCCCTTGCGCCAGTCGAATTTATCGACAGCCTTGATCAGGCCCAGGTTGCCCTCCTGGATCAGGTCCAGGAACAGCATGCCGCGGCCCACGTATCTCTTGGCGATGGATACGACGAGACGGAGATTTGCTTCGCAAAGGCGCTTTTTCGCCTCTTCGTCGCCCTGCTCCATCCGCTGCGCCAGATCCATTTCCTCGTCCGCGGTCAGAAGAGGCACTTTACCGATCTCTTTCAGATACATGCGCACTGGGTCGTCGACCGTGACCCCTTTGGGCATATCCGTCAGATCGTCGCTTTCCGCGGCTTCGACAAGCTCTTCGAGTTCCGCCTCGGCTTCGGGATCGGGTTCCATCGAATCGAAGTCGAAATCGTCAGGAATGGCGAGAGGCGCCACTTCGATGCCCGATTCCTCCAGTTTGTCGTAGAACGCGTCCTTCTCGTTCTGACTGAGATCCAGGTCGGAAAACGCGTCGTCCACTTCGTTGAACGTGATGGAGCCGGACTTCTTCGCCCGCTCCAGGATCTGATCTAACTGTTCGTAAGCCTTCTTTTCGCTTTCGCTGTCGTAATTCATTCCTTTTTCCTTTCCCCTTGTTTGATATATTTCTGCAGGTCAGCGAGTTCGCGCATCAGTCCGGTCACGACCGATTCGTCCTCGCCTTCCGCCATTTCCAGGATATCGATGATCTGCCTGATGCGCTTTTCGGCGCGTCTGCGATCCAGTTTATCCACACAGTCCCGGAACGCTTCGTCCTCGTCTCCTGTGAGGACCTCTTCCTGAATGCGGTCGAAATAGACGAGCGCCTCGTCTTCCAGGCGTTCCCGTACCGCTTTTGGGTCGAAATCCGTGTTTTCGCGGTAAAGTTCGCCGAGCACTTCGGAGATCCGGTATCCCTGCGCGGTGACAAACGCTTCTTCGTAGCCTTTCATCTCCGGCCACAGATCGCCTCTCTGCATGCAGAGTTTGATGAGCATACGCTCCAGCATCACGAGGCTTTCGTCCGGCTCGGGAACAGGACTGCTCTCCCGGGTCTGGGCATCCTCTTCGGCGTTTCTCCTGGGAGGAGGCGAAGCCGGAACGTTCTTCGACGGCGTTTCGATCTCCCTGCGCAGCGCGCCTTCCGAGATCCCGCCAATCTTCGCGACTTTCGGGATATACAGATCCGCTTCCACGGGAGACAGTTTCCGAAGGACGTCCGCGCAAGCCCGCAGAAACTGCAGCGCCTGCGTCAGGTCTTCCGGATCGTACTTGCGCCGGATGAGGCCGATCTTGAAGTCCACGTCCGTCTGCGCCGTCTTTTCCAGCAGTGCGCGGAACTCGTCCGCTCCGTGCTTCTTGATGTATTCGTCCGGATCTTTGCCGTCGTCCACGTGCATGACCCGTACATCCAGTCCGGCGTCCCGCAGCACGTCGCAGCCGCGTATGGCCGCCTTGATGCCTGCGGCATCCGAATCCAGACACAGCACCGCTTTCTTCGTGTACCGCTTCAACAGCGCCGCCTGTTCCGGCGTCAGCGCCGTGCCCAGCGCCGCGCACACGTTGCGCACGCCGCCCTGGTACAGACCGATGACGTCCATGTAGCCTTCGACCAGGATCGCGTAGCCAGCCGACTGGATCTCTTCCTTCGAAAGATTCAGTCCGTACAGGTTGCGCTTCTTCTCGAAAACGTAGGATTCCTGGGAGTTCAGGTATTTCGCGGCGTCACCGATGATGGTGCGTCCGCCGAAGCCGATGACCTTCCCCATCGTGTTGATGATCGGGAACATGACCCGGCCGCGGAACTTGTCGTACAATCTGCCGTCCTTGGACGATTTCGAACTGAGACCCAGTTCGACCAGGATCTCTTCCTGCTTTCCCTGCGACTTCAGATAGTCGCTGAGCGTCTGCCAGCCTTCGTCCGCATAGCCGATGCCGAACTTTTTGACCGTCTCCGGCTGTATGCCGCGGCCTTTCATATAGTCGTAGCCCGGATTCGCCTGCTTTGTAAACGCATCGAAAAAGAATCTTGCCGCGCTCTTGTTTACGTCGTAATAGACTTCTTTCTTCTTGGTCTGGCGGTCGTACGCGTCGTCGATCTCGATGCCGTATTGTGCCGCAAGCCTGCGGACGGCGTCCGGGAAACTTAGATTATAATACTCGCGGATAAAGGTGATGACGTCCCCTGATTTGCCGCAGCCGAAACAGGTGAAGATCTGCTTTTTTTCAGAGACAACAAAGGACGGCGTCTTTTCCTTGTGGAAAGGACAACAGCCCTTGTAATTGCTGCCGGCGCGCTTGATCGATACGAGCGGGCTGACAACGTCGACGATATTGCATCTGCTGCGGATCTCTTCTGCCGCGGAGCCCAGGGATGTGACGGTCATTGATTCCTCCTGCATTACCTTTTTACAGGAAAATGCAGCTGCTTCCTTTTTTTAAACGAATTTTATTTCGGAAGTTTCCAGCCGGACGGGACGAAGGTCTCGCTGAAGATGTTGATGGCGTAGCGGTCCGTCATGCCGGCGATGTAATCCTTTACGGCTTCGTGTCCGCCGTCCCGCTGCAGGATGATCTGATATTCTCCGGGCAGCTGTTCGCTGTGCTCGAGAAAGTAATTGTACAGAGATTCGATCAGTCCGCGGATCTTCTGTATCTCCGAGGCCTGTTTGACCTCCGGATTGAGATACACGTTCGCGAACATATAGTCGCGGAGTTTATTCATATGGTAAGCCGCTTCTTCCGACATCGCGACTTTCTCTTTTCCTTCGCTGCTGCGGACGATGTCCGTGACGAGCGTGTTGATGCGGCTGCGGTGGTCGACGCCCAGATAAGCGCTGCATTCCGCGGGGATATCCTCCGCGCGGATGATGCCGCCTCGCACGGCGTCGTCGATATCGTGGTTGATATAGGCGATGCGGTCGGAGTGGCGCACGACCTGGCCTTCCAGGGTGAACGGCCATGCGGGACCCGTGTGGTTCACGATGCCGTCGCGCACTTCCGCCGTCAGGTTCATGGTGCGGCCATTGGCATTGCGCTCGATCACGTCCACGACCCGCAGGCTCTGGACGTTATGCGCGAAGCCGCCCGGATGGATCTCGTTCAGGAACGCTTCTCCGTTGTGGCCGAACGGGGTATGCCCCAGATCGTGACCCAGCGCGATGGCTTCGGTCAGATCCTCGTTCAGACCCAGCGCACGGGAAATGGTGCGCGCGATCTGCGCGACTTCCAGCGTATGGGTCAGCCGCGTGCGGAAATGGTCGCCCTCCGGACTCAGGAACACCTGCGTCTTGTGCATGAGCCGGCGCAGCGCCTTGCTGTGGATGATGCGGTCTCTGTCTCTCTGAAACTCCGTGCGCAGCTCGCAGGGTTCTTCATAGACCGCCCTGCCCCTGCTTTCCGCAGACTTGCAGGCGTATTCCGAAAGGATGTCGTATTCTCTTTTTTCCTGTTCTTCTCTGAAGACCATGAGGAACCTCTCTTAAGCGTTCGTGGAACCAAAACCGCCGGTACGGACCGCGTCCGCCTCGTCGTCTTCCGTAATGCCGTACGGCACGAAGATCCCCTGCGCGAACGCCTTGCCCGCCGGGATCTCCAGCGTTCTGCCGCTGCGGGAATCATTCGTGATCTGGATCTGGATGTGCCCTTCGTTGTCCGCGCCGTAATAGTCCTCGTCGATCACGCCGACCGTGTTGTCGAGCTGCAGACGGTACTTGAACCCCAGACCGCTCTTGGGCATGAGGAGCAGCACCCAACCGGACGCGATGCGGCAGCGCAGTCCCGTCGGGATGCGCAGACTTTCCCCCGGTTCGAGCCGCACGGCCCAGGGCGTCTTGATATCGTAACCGGCGCTGCCGGACGTCGCGCGCACAGGCAGCTCCACGGGCAGCGGTTCTCCGGCCATATGGGCGCTGTCCGCTTTCATCTGAGCCTCGCTCACTTTTTCAAATCGTGCGATACGCTGCATGATATGTCCTTTCAGCCTTGTAACAGACGTTTCATGTCGATCCTTTTGCCGCTGATCGCGACGCCGCTGTACCGGTCGATCGCGCAGATGCGGTCCAGGAACGCGTTCACCTGGTCCGCGGTCACGGCGTCGATCTCCGCCATCGTCTCGTCCTGCGTGTAGATCTTATTCAGGAGCAGCAGGTTGCGGCCCAGACGGTACATTCTGGAATTCATCGATTCCAGGGAGAAGATGTAGCCGCTTTTCAGACGCCGCTTTACGATCTCCGTTTCTTCTTTCGAAATGCCCTCGCGCTTCAGTCCGGCAAGTTCGTCCGCGACGGCGTTTACCGTGTCCGCTTCTTTTCCGGGCGTGACCCCGGCATAGATCATGAACATGCCGGCATCCGCGTAGCTCAGCGTCGAACTGAACACGCTGTAAGCCAGGCCTTTCTGTTCCCGGATATTCTGGAAAAGCCGCGAACTCATGCTGCCGCCGAGGACGTCGCAGCAGATCGCCTGCGCGTAGTATTCGTCGGAACCCATGCTGACCGTCGGAAGGCCGATGGCGATGTGGGTCTGGTTGATGTCCTGCGTCCGGTATCCGAATCTGCAAGCCGCAGAAGGCTCGAAACCGCCGGTTTGCGGGCTTTTCGAGGGCAGAACGGACAACTGAGCCTCCAGTTGTTCTTCGAGCGCTTTTTCGTCGAAATTTCCAACGGCTGCAACGACGATATTGTCGCAGGCATACCAGGTGTTCCGGTACGCCTGCACGTCTTCCCTCGTAATGCCGCGGACCGTCCTGCGAAGGCCGAGGACGGAATACTGCAGAGGGGTCCCGTGAAACACTTTATCCATCAGGATATCGACGATGACGTCGTCCGGCGTGTCCTCCACCATGGCGATCTCTTCCGTCACGACGCGCTTTTCCTTGCGGATCTCCGCGGCGTCGTTCTTCGAGCAGCAGACCATGTCCAGCAGAAGATCCACCGCCTGCGGAAATACGTCCGTCAGCGCCTTGATGTGGTAGCAGGTCGCTTCCTTGTCGGTGAACGCGTTCAGCGCCGCGCCAATATCGTCCGCTTCCTTAGCCAGCTGCAGGAAGTTTCTTTTCTCTGTGCCCTTGAAGCACATATGCTCGATAAAATGGGAAATGCCGTTCTGTTCCGCCGTTTCCCTGGCGGCGCCGGCTCCCACCCATATCCCTATGCTGGCGGATCTGGAGCCGGGGATCTTCTCCGTGACCAGACGAACGCCGCAGGGCAAAGTTTTCTGTTCGATCATAATCGTTTATAAAAGCATAAAGGGCCGGCATGAGAGCCGGCCCCCTGTTTCGTTTCGCTTACTGTTCGGACGCCTTGATGATGGGCGTATCTTCCAGACCTCTTCTGGTCAGGTTCACACGGCCTTGGGAGTCGATCTCGGAGACCTTGACGGTGACGATGTCGCCGATGTTCAGTACGTCTTCGACCTTTTCCACTCTCTCCTTGCAGATCTTGGAGATGTGCAGCAGACCGTCCTTGCCGGGCAGGCATTCGACGAACGCGCCGAAGTTCATCAGACGGACGACCTTGCCGGTGTAAGTCTCGCCGACTTCGATGTCCTTGGTCAGGTATTCGATCTCCTTGCGGGCTGCGTCGCCGGATTCGGTGTTGGGCGCCGCGATGAAGATCAGGCCGGAATCGTCGATATCGATCTTCGCGCCGGTCTGGGCGATGATGCGGTTGATGGTCTCGCCGCCCTTGCCGATGACGATGCGGATCTTGTCCGGATCGATCTGCATGCTCGTGATGAGCGGAGCGTACTTGGACAGCTGTTTTCTGGGCTCGGGGATCTCTTCGAGCATCTGGCTCATGATGTACATTCTGCCTTCCTTCGCCTGCTTCAGAGCCTTTTCGAGGATCTCTCTGGACAGACCGTGGACCTTGATGTCCATCTGGATGGCGGTGACGCCTTCCGCGGTGCCGGTCACCTTGAAGTCCATGTCGCCCAGGAAGTCTTCCATGCCCTGGATATCGGACAGGATAGCGTATTCGCTGGTGCCGTCTTCCTTGACTCTTTCGATCAGGCCCATGGCAATGCCGGCTACAGGAGCCTTAATGGGCACGCCCGCGTCCATCAGCGCGAGGCAGGAACCGCAGGTGGAAGCCATGGAGGAAGAACCGTTGGAGGACAGGATCTCGGACACGACGCGGATCGCGTACGGGAATTCCTCTTCAGAGGGCAGCACGGGCAGCAGCGCTCTTTCCGCCAGCGCGCCGTGGCCGATCTCTCTTCTGCCGGGGCTTCTTAAGGGCTTGGCTTCGCCGGTGCAGTAACCGGGGAAGTTGTACTGATGCATGTATCTCTTGCCGGTCTCTTCGAAGATGCCGTCGAGGGTCTGGCCTTCGGACAGCATACCGAGCGTCGCGACAGACAGAGCCTGCGTCTGGCCTCTCTTGAACAGGCCGGAACCGTGGACTCTGGGCAGAACGCCGGTCTCGACCCAGATGGGACGGATCTCGTCGCACTTTCTGGAGTCGGGACGGATGCCTTCGTCCAGGATCATGCCGCGGACCTGCTCCTTGGTGATGTTATAGAGGACTGCGTCGACGTCCTTGGCGCCTTCGGGGAAGATCTCGGCGAAGTGTTCCTTCGTCTCGACTTCGACGGCGTCCATGTTGTCCAGTCTTTCCTGCTTATCGAAGGTCAGAATGGCCTGGTGCATCTTATCGACTGCGTATTCGCGGACAGCGGCGTCGATCTCTTCGGAGGGCTTGTACAGTTCGATCTGGATCTTTTCCTTGCCGACTTCCTTGACGATCTCGTCGATGAACGCGACGATCTTCTTGATCTCTTCGTGAGCGAACATGATGGCGTCCAGCACTTCGTTCTCGGGAACGATCTTGGCGCCTGCTTCGACCATCATGATGGCTTCCTTCGTGCCTGCGACGGTCATGTTGATGTCGGAGGCAGCTCTCTGCTCGGACGTGGGGTTGATGACGAGTCTGCCGTCCACTCTGCCGACGATGACGGAACCTGTCGGTCCGTCCCAGGGAATATCGGAGATCGCGATGGCGATGGAGGAGCCGACCATGGCGCAGAATTCGGGCGCGCAGTCGTGATCCATGGACATGCAGGTCGCGACGACCTGGACGTCGTTATAGAATCCCTTGGGGAACAGCGGGCGGAGCGGTCTGTCCATCAGACGGGACGTCAGGATGGCCTTTTCCGAAGGTCTGCCTTCTCTCTTGATGAATCCGCCGGGGATCTTGCCGGCTGCGTAGAGCTTTTCTTCGAAGTCGCAGGAGAGCGGGAAGAAATCCACGCCTTCTCTGGGGGTCTTCGACATGGTGGCGGTGCAGTTGACCACGGTATCGCCGTAGCGGACCCAGCACTGGCCGTTAGCCTGTTCGCAGACCTTGCCGATCTCGACTTCCAGCAGTCTGCCGCCAACGGCAGTGCGGAACGTTCTGTAATCTGTAAATCTCATAAATAAACCTTGCCTTTCGTATCAGGCCCGGCTTGACAAATAAGTACGCGGACAGTTGCTATCCGCAGATTTATTTCTCAAGCCCGGCCCCTGATGATGAAAAAAAATAACAACAAGGCGGGGCTTGACGCCCCGCCGCTCTTTCTGATTACTTTCTTAAGCCCAGACGGGAA
Organism: Bacillota bacterium; assembly: GCA_017412505.1. Classification (GTDB taxonomy): domain Bacteria; phylum Bacillota; class Clostridia; order Peptostreptococcales; family Anaerovoracaceae; genus RUG11894. The sequence goes on from JAFPXN010000037.1 coordinate 43,036, forward strand.
ATGAGGCTTCTGTAGCGCTCGATATCCTTTTCTCTGAGGTAAGCAAGCAGATTTCTTCTCTGACCGACCATCTTCAGCAGGCCTCTTCTGGAGTGGAAGTCCTTGGGGTCCTTCTTCAGGTGTTCGTTCAGTTCGTTGATGCGGTACGTGAGGACAGCGACCTGGACCTCGGGGGAACCGGTGTCGCCTTCGTGCGTCGCGTATTCCTGGATGATGTTAGTCTTGATTTCCTTTGCGATCATTTTGATCTCCTTTTCTCTACATTCGCCCGAAGCTGAAGCCATCGCCGGAGCAGCGCATGCTTAAGCCTTGGGTACTCAATAAAACAGACGATATATATTAGCACAACACGATCCGTGTTGTAAAGCACTTTTTAAGACAGCTGTCCGCCTTCTTTGACGTCCACCTGTTTCTTGGCGCTGCGGTCCGTATCGACCTTGTTGTAGACCTTTGCGAGCGCTACGATCATCTGACGGGCCATCTGCTCCGTCATGACGATGGTCTCGACTTCTTCGGTCTGTTTCGTCTCGCCGTTGGGACGGGTCTGCAGAAACGTCAGAAAACATTCGTGACCCGTGGCATTGATGGTGAATCCGTTGGAATACTTCATGGTTCAGTCCTCCTTTTCGTACGTCTCGAAAAACTCCTGCGCCTGCAGACAGTTTCTGTGGATCTCCTGCTGCAGATCTTCCAGATTGTCGAATTTGTGCTCCGGCCGCAGCATGCGGATGAACTCGATGCGCACGTCCCGGCCGTACAGATCGCCGGAAAAGTTGAAAATATGGGTTTCCGCGTTTTTAGCGAACTCTCCGACGGTAGGTTTGTTGCCCACGTTCGTGATGGAATGATACTTCATGTTGTCGACCGTGGTAAGTGTTATGTAAACACCATTTCTCGGAAACGCTTCGCTGGAATCCAGGCTGAGGTTGACCGTCGGAAATCCGATGCGCCTGCCCAGATGCCTGCCCTGCACGACTTTGCCGTCGATGCAGTACAGCCTGCCGGTATAATCCGTGTATTCGTCGATGCGCCCTTCGTCGATCACCTGCCGGATAAGCGTGCTGGACACCGTATTGCCGTTGATCCGGATCTCGGGAACGACCGTCACGCCGTAACCCAGTTCCCTGCCCAGTTCCTGCAGCCTGTCCGCGTCCCCTTCCGCTTTGTAGCCGAAGTGGTAATTAAAGCCGCACACGGCATGTTTCGTATGAAAACTGTCGACCAGGATATCCTCCACGAACGTTCTGGCGCTCTTCGTGCGGATCGTATCGTCGAATACGGGTGCGAACAGGTTCTCGACGCCCAGTTTTTCCAGCTGTTCCGCCTTTTCTTCGAACGTCATGATGTTCTTGATGACGACTTTGCCCGCGATCTCGTTCACGGGGTGATTGGGGAACGTGAATACGGAGGGCTGCAGGCCTTTCTCGTTCGCTGCCGCGACGCATTCGCGGATCAGCATCTGGTGGCCTTTGTGCACGCCGTCGAAGTTGCCGAGGGCAACGGCCGTAGCCGGCATGTTATGGATCTCTTGTAAGGAGCGATAGATATTCATCTATAAAACTTTTGCTATTTTCCGATCTCTGACGATGCCGATCAGTTTACTGTTATGAAATACCGCCTGGACTTCATCGGATAATGTCAGGCCGTCGGACCAGATGGGATTGCCGTTGGTAAACAGTTTGGCCTGCTCTTCGTCAAGTTCGAGGTGAGGCAGGTGCGAAACGGCGGTCTCCGGCGGATCGAGCAGCGCTTCGATCTGTTCCGCGTTCATGCTGCGAAGGTCTTCCAGGGAAAGCGCCTGTTCCAGAGAATACCCGCAGGTATTCGTGCGCACGAGGGAACTCATGCAGGCGCCGCAGCCCAGCGTCTGACCTATATCGTGGCAGATGGCGCGGACGTACGTGCCGCGGGAGCAGACGACTTCGAACGTGAATGGCTGCTGCGGACCCTGCCAGTCCAGCATGCGGATCCCGTGGATCGTGACCAATCGTACAGGGACTTCCACGTCTCTGCCTTCCCGCGCGTATTCGTACAGCCTTTTCCCATTCACTTTGATCGCCGAAAAAACGGGCGGTTTCTGTTCGATCTCACCGCGGAAGGTATCCAGTACCTTTTCGACGTTTTCCCGCGTCAGAGAGGCGATTTCCGCCCTTCTATCGGATTTTACACTGCCCCATATATCCTGCGTATCCGTTTCCAGGCCCAGCGTGCAGCCGCAGACGTAGGTCTTCGGCGCGCTGTCCATGAATTCGAGCAGCCGGGTCGCCTTTCCGATGCAGACCGGAAGAACGCCCGTCGCCTGCGGATCCAGCGTACCGGTGTGGCCGATCTTGCGCTCGCCCGTCAGGCGCCGCAGGATGGCGACACAGTCAAAACTGGTATAGCCGGCCGGCTTGTTCAGGTTCAGGACGCCGTTCATTCGTTCTCTCCGGCCTTCCGCACAGCAGCTTCCAGCGCCGGTTTCAGCAGACGTACCGCTTCCTCCATGCCGACGCCCTTCAGTCTGCCGCCGCTCGCCCGCAGATGCCCGCCGCCGTCGAATGCCCGCGCGACCGCGTTCACGTCCGCGTAGGACTTGGAACGCAGAGAGATCTTGATCGTCCCGTCCGGCTTTTCCTTCAGAAAAGCGGCTGCTTCCACGCCTTCGATGCTGCGGATGCGGTCGATGCAGCATTCCGTATGTTCGTCCAGCGCACCGAATCTCTTCAGGTCTTCCTGCGTGCACCAGGAGACCGCGGCCTTGCCGTCCGCGAACAGCTGTACCCTTTCCACCGCC
>JAFPXN010000038.1 GCA_017412505.1 Bacillota bacterium
AAGTAAAACTGATGATGTCCAACCCGCCTACGGTCAGCAGGTCTATCTTCGTGATCTTCATGGGGTCCTCCTTTGGTGCACTCGATACGTTATTATACCATAACCGGAGCTGGAACATCCGTTTAACAGAGGGTATTCTGTGGCGGGGAAAGCGCGTTTCTGTTACAATAAAACCGAGGAAAGGAGATTGCCTTATGAAGAGTTTGACTGACCTTTACCGTATCGGTTACGGTCCTTCCAGTTCCCATACCATGGGACCCGCGAAAGCGGCCCGGATCGCCAAGGAAAAATGCCCGGACGCGGACGGCTTCCGCGTCATCCTGTATTCGTCGCTGGCGAAGACCGGAAAGGGCCACATGACGGACGCCGTACTGCGCAAGGTGCTGTCGCCGGTGCCCTCGGAGATCGTGTTCGACATGGACACGCCCACGCCCGAACATCCGAATACAATGGAGATCACCGCGTATAAGGAGGGGCAGGAGCTGCAGCGCTTCCGCATTCGCAGCGTCGGCGGCGGCGCCATCCAGATGGATGGCTTCAAGGAGGCGGAAGCCCCCGAGGTCTACGGCGAGAAGAACTTCGAAGAGATCTATCAGGTCTGCAAGCAGAACGGCTGGCGCCTGTGGGAATACGTCGAGCATAACGAAGGCGAGGAGATCTGGAAGTTCCTCGCGGAGGTCTGGAAAACGATGAAGACCGCCGTGGAAAAAGGCCTGAAGCGCGAAGGCGTGCTGCCCGGCGGCCTCGAAGTCCAGAGAAGGGCTCCCGCACTGTATAACCAGTACAATCCGAGCGAATCGCCCGAGACCCGGGAGAACCGCATGGTCTGCGCCTATGCGTTCGCGGTATCCGAACAGAACGCATCCGGCAACCGGGTCGTCACCGCGCCTACCTGCGGGTCCTGCGGCGTGGTCCCCGCGGTGCTGTACTATTATCAGAACAAACTGGGGCTGCCGGATCAGATCATCCTGCGAGCGCTGGCTACGGGCGGCGTCATCGGCAACGTCGTCAAGACGAACGCCTCCATCTCCGGCGCTGAGTGCGGCTGCCAGGCGGAGGTCGGCACAGCCTGCTGCATGGCTTCGGCGGCGCTGGCGGAGATCAACGGCCTGTCTCTGGAACAGATCGAGTATTCGGCGGAAGTATCCATGGAGCACATGCTCGGCCTCACGTGCGACCCGATCGACGGCCTGGTGCAGATCCCCTGCATCGAGCGCAACGCCGTGGCCGCGATGCGGTCCATCAACGCGGTGTCCATCGCGACGTTCCTGACCAGCTCGCGCAAGATCACGTTCGATACGGTCGTCGAGACCATGTATCAGACGGGTCTGGACATGAACGCCCGCTACCGCGAAACGGCGGAGGGCGGCCTCGCGAAATTCTACAGACCGGGGGAATAGCGTGAGTCTAAAAGAAAAGAAACTGTTCCTGCTGGACATGGACGGCACGATCTACCTGAGCGATACGCTGTTCGACGGCACGCTGGATCTTCTGGCGTATGTCAGGCGCATTGGCGGCCGGACTATCTTCCTGACGAACAATTCGTCCCGGGGAACGGACAAGTACATAGAGCGCATGAAGGGCTTCGGCATCGAGGCAGGTCCGGACGATTTCGTCACGTCTACGGATGCGACGATCCGTTATCTGAAGGGTAAGTATGACCCACAGACGTGCTATTACGTCTGCGGTACGCAGTCGCTGAAAGACCAGCTGGCCGGCGCCGGCCTGCTGCTTTCGGACAGCGCAGAGGAGGGGGCGGACGTCGTCCTGCTGGGCTACGATACGGAACTGACGTACCGCAAGCTCGAGGACTGCTGCATCCTGCTGAACCGCGGCGCGGACTACGTCGCCACCCATCCGGACCTGGTGTGCCCGGTTTGGTACGGCAGCGCGCCGGACTGCGGCAGCGTCATCGAAATGCTCGCGACGGCCACCGGCAGACGGCCTCTCGTCATCGGAAAACCCAAGCCCGCCATGGTGGAACTTGCCATGGGGAAGACCGGCTTCGGTCCGGCGCAGACCGTCGTGATCGGAGACCGCCTGTACACCGACATCGCCTGCGGGGTCAACGCCGGCGTGGACACGATCTTCGTGCTGTCCGGCGAAGGCACGGTCAGCGATATCGAAAAATATCACGTTCAGCCGACGTATATCATGAGCGGCATCCGGGAAGTGCTGAGCGAGCTGGAAAAGGAGAACGGAGCATGAAACTCAACAACAAACGCACCATCCTCGTGGGCCTCGCGTTCCTGTCCATCTGCGCGTTCTGGCAGATGTACGACAACGTGGTGCCCCTGATCCTGACGAACACGTTCCATCTGAACGAGACGTTCTCCGGCGCTATCATGGCGGCGGACAACATCCTGGCGCTGTTCCTGCTGCCGTTTTTCGGCGGTCTGTCAGACAAAACGGACACGAGGATCGGCAAGCGCATGCCGTTCATCCTGTTCGGCACCGGCATCGCCGTCATCCTTCTGAACGTCCTGCCGCTGCTGGACAACGGCTATTTCGCGGCTCCGGGCACGTTCAAGATGGTCTCGTTCGTCATCGTGCTGGCGCTGCTGCTGATCGCCATGGGCATCTACCGGTCCCCGGCGGTCGCGCTCATGCCCGACGTTACGCCGAAACCCCTGCGCTCCAAGGCGAACGCCATCATCAACCTGATGGGCGCCGTCGGCGGCATGATCTATCTGGCGCTGGCTGCCGTGCTGTATCCGAACAAGAAGGTCGCGGGCCTCGAACACGTGAACTACCAGCCGCTGTTCATGATCGTCGCGGCGATCATGTTCGTGTCCGTCGGCATCCTGTTCCTGACGATCAAGGAGCCGAAGCTGACCGCGGAGAACCGGGCACTGGAGGAACGGCACCCCGAATGGAACCTGGCGGAAGACGACGGTTCCGGCGGAGAGGTGCTGCCGCCGCAGGTCAAGACGAGCCTGGGTTTCCTGCTGGCGTCCATCGCGCTGTGGTTCATCGGTTATAACGGGGTCACGACGTGGTTCACCACGTATGTCAGCCAGGTGATGGGGCAGGCGCTGGGCGGCGCGTCCACCTGCCTGCTGATCGCGACGGCGGGCGCCATCGTGTCCTATATCCCCATCGGCGCGCTGGCTTCGAAGATCGGCCGTAAAAAGACCATCATGGGCGGCATCGTGCTGCTGGCGGTCTGCTTCGCGCTGGGCTACGTGCTGACCACGACCTACAGTTCCATCAACGTCGTCATGTTCATCGTGTTCGCGCTCGTCGGCCTGGCCTGGGCCGCGATCAACGTCAATTCGCTGCCCATGGTCGTGGAGATGTGCAAGGGCAGCGACATCGGCAAATTCACCGGCTATTACTACACGGCTTCCATGGCGGCGCAGATCGTCACCCCCATCCTGGCCGGCACGCTGATGCGCAGCGTGAGCTATAAGATCCTGTTCCCCTACGCGGCCGTTTTCGTAGCGCTGAGCTTCCTGACCATGACCCGCGTGCAGCACGGCGACAACCGCCCGGAGGCGAAGAAGGGTTTGAACGCATACGAGGAGATGGATGACTGATGCTGACCGATCTCATCCTCAAAGGAAGGGCGGACCATCCGCTGTGGCCGAAACTGAAGGCATACCGCTATGCGCACCGCGGCTATCACGATAAGCCGGTCATCCCGGAAAATTCGCTGCCGGCGTTCCGTCGCGCGATCGAGCGGGGCTGGGGCGCAGAGCTGGACGTGCACCTCTTGAAGGACGGCACGCTCGCCGTGTTCCACGACTCGGACCTGAAACGGTGTACGGGAGAAGAGGGGACGTTAGAAGATCTGACGTTTGGCGAGATGAAGGCCCTGCGGCTCGAAGGAACGGACGAACAGATCCCGACATTTGACGAAGTGCTGGCGCTGTTCGAGGGCAAGGCACCGCTTATCATTGAATTAAAGACGCACAAGGGCAATCACCGCGCGCTCGCGGAGGCGGTCTGCAAGCGCCTGGACCGCTATTACGGTCTGTTCTGCATCGAGTCGTTCGACCCGAGAGCGGTTGCTGACGTAAAAGAACTGCGGCCGGCTATCTGCCGCGGCCAGCT
>JAFPXN010000039.1 GCA_017412505.1 Bacillota bacterium
CTTCTTCAGGCTGGCCTTATCCATCTTGCCGGTCATGAGCAGCAGGCCGTGGCTCCAGATCATGAAATTGTACACGAGGCAGATCGTGGACAGATAGAAGACCGCGTCCGGGCCGAACATGGCGCTCATGAGAGGGATGCCCATAAATCCGACGTTGCCGTAGACGATCGCCATGCGTTCCACCTGCCAGTTAGGATTGCCCTCCTTGCGGATAGTCAGATTCGCCAGTACGATGCCGGCGACGTGGATGAGCACGCCCAGACCCAGCGCGATCAGAAGGCCCAGCGCCTTGGTGGGGTCGAACGCCTGCATATAGCTGGCAAGGATGAGCATCGGGCAGGTAACGTTGAGCACGGTCTTCGTGACCGCGTTGGTCTCGGTCTCGCCGAGGATATGGATCTTTGCCGCAGCAAATCCGACGATGACCATGACAAGCATTTTGCCGATCGCGATCGCTGCAACCATTGTGAGGTTGGTGTCCATGTTGTCTCCTGTTTTTGTGGAGTTCTGCCAAAGAAGCAGTGTACCCATCTATCTTATTACACAAGCCCCTTTTTTTCAAGGCTTGCGCCATGGTATACTACTTTTATGGACATGCAATTCGGAAGACCCCTTACAGGGCAAAAATTGGGCGAGTACAAGGCTTTTTTGGCTTCGTTGAATCTGGATTACGACGAGAACGTGAAGTTCACCGTGCTGTGCCTGGACGACGAAGGCTCGATCATCGCGGGCGGGTCGCTTGACGGCAGGATCTGCAAGTGCATCGGCGTGTCCGAGGACCATCAGGGCGAAGGTCTGACCGCCACCGTCGTGACGGAGCTGCGCAAGGAGGCGTTCCTGCAGGGCGAAGACCACCTGTTCCTGTTCACGAAGCCGAAGAACCGCATGCAGTTCCTGGACATGGCGTTCTTCCCCATCGCGCAGACGAAGGACGTGCTGCTGATGGAGAGCAAGCGGAACGCGGCCAGAAACTACGCGAAGAGCCTGGCGGAAGAGGCGGACGGGGAGATCGGCGCCATCGTCATGAACGCGAACCCGTTTACGGCGGGGCACCGGTACCTGATCGAGAAGGCGCTGGAGCGCGTCAGCCTGCTGCACGTGTTCGTCGTTTCGGAGGACCGCAGCTACTTTTCCTTCGCGGAGCGGTGGAGGCGGGTGGCCGAGGGTACGAAGGATCTGCCGCGGGTGCGGATGCATGAGACGAAGGATTATCTGATCTCCTCCGTCACGTTCCCCACGTACTTCATCAAGGAGAAGGCGAGGGCGGAAGACGTGCGCTGCGCGCTGGATCTGACGTTGTTCGCGGACGTGTTCGCGAAAGAGATGGGCATCACGGTGCGCTACGTGGGCACAGAGCCGCTGGACCCGGTCACGGCTCGCTACAACGAGATCATGAAGGAGATGCTGCCCCCGAAGGGCATCGAGGTCGTGGAGGTGCCGCGGCTGACGGTGAACGGGGAGATCGTCTCCGCGACGAAGGTGCGCGAGAAGCTGCGGAAGGAAACGCAACATGGAATGGCAGAAGATTAAAAACGCAGAGCAGCTGCTGGCCTGCGGACAGGCGGACGCCCGGGCGAAGGTGCTGGAACTGACGGACCGGGTGCTGGCCAAACTCGACCAGCGGGTGTTCCTGAAGAACATGATACGCAGGGACGGCTCGAAGCTTTGCATCGGACAGCAGGTCTACGACCTGGCGGACTACGAGCGGGTGTACGCGTTCACGTCCGGCAAGGCGGGCAACCACATGGCCCGGGCGTTCGAGGATATTTTAGGCGACGATCTGACGCTGGGGGTCACGATCATCAAACTCCGCGACGAGGAGGACGTGTACCGGAAGACGGAAGTGTTCGTCGGCGGCCATCCGCTGCCCAACGAAGAGGGCATCCGGGGCTGTCAGCGCATGATCGAACTGTGCGAACAGATGGGGCCGAAGGACCTGCTGCTCATAGGTCTGTCCGGCGGATGCTCTGCGCTGATGGGCTATCCGTCGAAAGGGCTGACCCTGGAAGACCTGCAGGACGCGACGGACGTGATGCTGAAGGCCGGCATGTGGGTCATGGACATCAACGATATCCGCGGGCACCTGTCGCAGACCGCGAGAGGGCGGCTGGGCCAGCACGTGCACGGCGCGAAGATCCTGTGCTTCGAGCTGTGGGACGCCACGGGCGTCGCGATGGACGACTACGCGAAGCCGGTGCCCATCATGGGGACGCCGGTCGGTTACGATACGGTCACGTTCGAGGACATCAAAAAGATCATCCATACTTATGGGATCGAGGAAAAACTGCCGCCCCGGGTGGCGGATTATCTGCTGAACTACGACCCGGCGGAGGAGACGCCCCAGAGCCTGCCCAACGACGTGGACTATTACATCGTCGGCACGCTGCCGGATTCCTGCAAGGCGGCGGAAGACGCGGCTGCGGATATGGGTGTCCCCTGTCACGTGCTGACGACGTATACCGAAGGGGAAAGCCGGGATTTCGGCGCCTTTCTGGCATCCGTGGCGCGGGAGATCGAACGCACGGGAAGGCCGTTCGCGGCGCCGTGTTTCCTCATCTCCGCAGGGGAGACCACGACGAAGATCGAGGATAACGCGGCGATCCGGGGCCACGGCGGGCCGGGCCAGGAGATGTGCGCCGGCTTTGCGCTGGCGGCGGAAGGGCTGAACGCCTGCCTGCTGTCCATCGACAGCGAGGGCACGGACGGCACGACGTCCGCAGCCGGAGGCATCTGCGACGGAACGAGCAAGGCCAGGGCGGAGGCGCTGGGGATCGACCTGAGGCGGTCGCTGGCGGGTCACGCGTCGTACGAGGCGCTGTCGCAGACCGGCGATACCGTGATGACCGGCAACACCGGCACGAACCTGTGCGACTTCAACGTGCTGTACGTGGGGGCGAAGGAATGAGTACGAAAATCAAAGACCTGAAGGCCCGCGCGCTGATCGACTGCAAGGGCAAGCCCCTGCTGGAGGTGGACCTGGTCACGGAAGGCGGCGTGGTGGGAAGAGCGGCTTCTCCCTCCGGCATCTCTGCCGGAGAGCACGAGGCGTTCGTCCTGCGCGACGGCGACCCGTCCTGGTACAACGGCAACGGCGTGTACAAGGCGGTGGAGATGGCCGAGCAGGTCGTGCTGCCGAAGATCCGCGGACTGGACGTGTTGGACCAGAAGGGGCTGGACGAAGCCCTGATCGAACTGGACGGCACGCCGAACAAATCGAAACTGGGCGGCAACGTGACGAACAGCGTGTCCCTGGCCGCCATGCGGGCGGGCTGCGCCATTCTGCACGTGCCGCAGTACCGCTACCTGAACCCGGGCGAGATCCGCACCATTCCGCTGCCCACGTCCGACATGTTCGCCGGCGGCAGCTACGAGAACGACACCATGCCCGTACAGGAAGTGACGATCGTGCCGTACAAGGCGAAGTCCATCGCGGAAGCGACCGACATTCTGTGCCGCACGTACGCGAAGCTGCCCGAGGTGATCCGCGAGTTCCAGAACGGCAGACGGCCGGAGATCGGCGCCATGAGCGAATACATCGCGCCGACCACCGATTTCATGGATTGCCTGGCGATCCTGAAGGAGACCGCGGCGCGCTGCGGCTGCGAGGATAAGATCGCCTACCATCTGGACTGCGCGTTCAGCGAGATCTACGACGCGGCGCGGGGCACGTACCGCTACTGCGGACGCGAGGTGGATCTGGACGAACTCATCGGCATCCTGAAGCCGGCGACGGAGCAGTATGATATTCTGTATCTGGAGGACCCGGTGGACGAAAACGACTGGGAAGGCTGGGTGAAGATGGCCAAGGCGCTGCCCCGCACCACGCTGTGCGGCGACGACCTGACGGTCACGAATATCGAGTATATTAAAAAAGCGCTGGAACTGGGCGCCTGCGGAGCGTTCGTGTTCAAACCGAACCAGGTCGGCACGGTGACCGAAGCCATGGCCGCCCAGAAGTTCGCGGTGGAGCACGGCATGTTCTCCATCCCGTCTATCCGGGCGGGCGGCGTTTCCGACGACCCGGTGGCGGACATGGGCACAGCCGGCGGCGCAGCGGCGGTCAAGCTGGGTCCGCCCAAATTCGGCCACGCGGTGCACATCGTCAATTCGCTGCTGCGGGCGGAAAGTGAACTGCCCGGGGCGAAGCCCTTCGATTTTACCGGCTTTGTAAAGTTCTAACGACACACGGGGACAGGTACAATGTGTCGCTAGCGACACATTGTACCTGTCCCCGTGTGTCGTTTTAAGAGAAAATGAAAGAAAGAATCAAAAATCCGGAATTACAGAAAAAGATCTGCTCCGCGAAGGAAGCCGCGGCTCTGATCGCGCCCGGCAGCACGGTGGGCGTCAGCGGTTTTACGTCGGCGGGCTATCCCAAGCTGGTGCCCGGCGCGCTGGCGGAGCGGGCGGAAGCGGGCGAAGACCTGCGTCTGACCCTGATCTCCGGCGCTTCCGTGGGCGACGAGCTGGACGGGCGGCTGGCGAGAAGCGGCGCGCTGGCGCGGCGTTATCCCTACCAGAGCAACAAGGACCTGCGGGCGGCGATCAACGAAGGAAAGATCGCCTACGCGGACATCCATCTGGGTCAGCTGCCGTATCTCGTAAGAAGCGGCGTGCTGGGACCGGTAGACACGACGGTGATCGAAGCGTCGGCCATCTTAGAGGACGGCGCTATCGTACCGACGATGTGCGCAGGCAGTTCCGATACGCTCGTGCAGTGCGCGAAGCAGGTGATCGTGGAACTGAACACCGCTGTGCCCGATCTGACCGGCCTGCACGATATCTATACGCCCAAGCTGCCGCCCAATACGCAGCCCATCCCCATCGTTTGGCCTTCCGATCGTATCGGACAGCCGGCGATCCCCTGCGGTCCGGGTAAGATCTGCGCAGTCGTGCTTTCGAACACGCCCGACGCGGGCGGCCCCGGAACGGCTCCCGACGCGGTGACGGCAAAGATCGCTGAGAATCTCGTCGCCTTCCTGAAAGCGGAGCAGGCGGCCGGCCGGCTGGCGGATCCGCTGCCCCCGCTGCAGTCCGGCGTGGGCGGTATCGGCAACGCGATCCTGTCCGTGCTGGCAGATTCCGGCATGCGCGGCCTGAACCTCTATTCCGAGGTGCTGCAGTCCGCAGTGCTCGACATGATCGACAGCGGGGCGGTGGCCTTCGCTTCCGGGTCGGCGCTGTCGTTTACGCCGGCGTATCAACAGAAATTCTACGGAGATCTGGAACGCTACAAGAAACAGATCGTGCTGCGGCCCCAGGAGATCAGCAATTCCGCGGAGGTCATCCGGCGGCTGGGCGTGATCGCGATCAATACGGCGATCGAGGTCGATCTGTCCGGCAACGTCAACTCCACCCACATCGGCGGCGACCGCCTGATGAACGGCATCGGCGGCTCCGGGGACTACGCCCGGAACGCCGGGCTGACGGTCTTTGTGACCCCGGCGACCGCCAGGGACGGCGCGTTGTCCTGCGTCGTACCCTTCGTCTCCCACGTAGACCACACCGAGCACGACACGGACGTGATCATCACCGAATACGGCGCGGCGGACCTGCGGGGAAAGACCGCATACGAAAGGGCGGAACTGCTGATCGAAGCCTGCGCGGCGCCTTCCTTCCGCCCGCAGCTGCGGGAATACCTGGAACGCGTAAAAAAAGAATGCCGCTTCCATCACGGCATTCCGATGCTGAAATAGAAACCAATCACGGGGACGGGGGCGTGTCAGGTTTTCGAAA
>JAFPXN010000040.1 GCA_017412505.1 Bacillota bacterium
TATCATTTCCTGTACAAAAATTACCCCCTCTGTGTCCAATTAAAGTTTACCACTACAGTTATTTCAAAAAATGCCCTTGTTCTTTCGTTGAAATAAAGGCATTTTATTTCAATAGGGGCAAAAGTCTTTGTTTTTAAAGGCAAGTTATTCCTTAAACAAAGAATGCCTTTACCGCTTCACCAGAATGCCCCAAAAGAGCGTCGCCGGTCTTCTGTCTCATTATCCCTGTCAGTGTTAAGATAGTAAATTCATAGTGTGGGAAGACCTGATCTTAAAATGATCCAATAATCAAAGCGGCGGAGAATGCTCCCCGCTGCCTTTAATTATATGCGTTTCGCTTGTTATCTTATTCGAAGCTTCCGTACATCTGGATCGCTTCGTCCACGGTGAGTTCTCCGGTGCCGACCTTGAAGGACGCCACGCGGATCTGCACCGTGAGCGGGTCCGTGATGCCCAGCACTTCCGGAGAGATGGTGCGTTCCGCGGGTACCTGGCCGAACGGCGCGTAGACCGAGTCGAGGGACAGGTCCCTAGTGGACGTTATGAGGCGCTTGACCGAAGCCATCGCGTTCAGCTCTTCCTTCGCGATCAGGAAGCGCATGAATTCTCCCGCCGCAGGATCCAGCGCGTTGGCCTGCGCCAGCGCCGTCGCGTCTTTGGCAAGCGTGGAGACGAACAGCGGATAGGCGATCGAGTACATGAAACTGCCGGACGATTTCAGGGTGTAGTCCATCATGGGGTTGGCGTAGCCCTTGCCGCGGAACGCTTCGCAAGCTGCGATAACAAGAAGCTCGATGAGATGGAAGTCGGCACGGCGCAGAATGTCCTGCGGACGACCTGGCGCGCAAGAATCCGAACGCTCCCTTCGATAAAACGGAGCTGGACAAGCGGACCCGGGAATCTTTGAGGGACCCCGCCTTCAAACTGATGGCGACCAAACCGGACAAGATGGACATGATCATAAACGGCGACGCGTCCGGATTTGCGGAATCGGTCAAGGAAATGAACAATGCCTGCAAGTCCATGCTGGATGAAAACGGCGCGTTCCGGCGCTTCGGGTTCCCGGAGATCGCCATGGACCGCCAGGAGAAGAGCGTGACGGAGAACAAGGCTCTGGAGCCTGTCGCGAAAAGCGTCAAAGCGCTGCAGCAGGGAAAGAAAGCTCGGGTTGAACACCGAGTTTAATGACGGTATGGATCTTGGCCATGTGTCGGAACCGATCTTCTGATAAACGAACAATATCCCTTGGGCAGGAACTGAAATTCAGTCCTCCCCAAGGGACTTTTTTTATATTAAAATAGGTGGAGATAGAGAATATATCTTCTGCAGCGGAAAGGAATGCAAGATCATGTACGATAAATACGAATCCCCCCTGTCCCAGCGCTATGCTTCGGACTACATGCTTAAACTGTTTTCCGCCCAGACGAGGGCTGAGACCTGGAGAAGGCTGTGGGTTGCCCTGGCCAGAGCGCAGCACAACCTGGGCCTTCCGGTGACCGCGGAGCAGGTCGAAGAGCTGGAAGCCCACATCTCCGACGTGGATTTCGAGGCGGTCAAGGTCAAGGAGAAGGAGATCCGCCACGACGTGATGGCCCACGTGTACGCCTACGGACTGGCAGCTCCCAAAGCTGCCGGCATCATCCATCTGGGCGCAACGAGCTGCTACGTGACGGACAACGGGGACATCATCCTGTTTAAGCAGGGCCTGGAATATCTGAGAAAGGAACTGAAGGCGGCCATGCGGCCCCTGGCGGAATTCTGCCTGAAGTATAAGGACATGCCCTGCCTGGGCTACACCCATTACCAGCCGGCCCAGCCTGTCACCGTGGGCAAGCGGGCCAGCCTGTGGCTGCAGGATTTCTACAGCGATCTGGAGCAGCTGGATTTCGTCATCGGCCAGATGAAGTTCCTCGGGTCCCGGGGCACGACCGGCACGGAGGCCAGCTTTATGGAACTGTTCGAGGGCGACGAGGAAAAGATCGACGAGATGAACCGCCAGATCGCCGCGGAATTCGGCTTCGAGAAGCGCTTCGACGTCTGCGGGCAGACCTATCCGCGAAAACTGGACAGCCTCATCCTGAACTGCCTGGCTGCCATCGGCCAGAGCGCCTATAAAATGGGGGACGACATCCGTCTGCTGCAGCACGACAGACAGATCGAAGAGCCCTTCGAAAAGAGCCAGGTCGGATCGTCCGCCATGGCTTACAAGCGCAATCCCATGCGGTCCGAGCGCATTTGCTCGCTGTCCCGCTACCTGATCATCGACGCGGAGAACGCCGCCCAGACCGCCGCCACCCAGTGGCTGGAGCGCACGCTGGACGACTCCGCCAACCGCCGCATCTCTATGCCGGAAGGCTTCCTGGCCTGCGACGCGGTGCTGCGCCTCGTCAAGAACGTGGCCGACGGCCTCGTCGTGAACGAGAAGATCGTGGAGAAGACCCTGCGCGACTACCTGCCGTTCTCCGCGACGGAGAACATCCTGATGGAAGGGGTCAAGCGGGGCGGTGACCGCCAGCAGCTCCACGAAGTCATCCGCCGCGCCTCCATGAACGCCACGGCGAAGATGAAGAACGGCGAACCCTGGGATCTGCTGGAAGAACTGGCGAAGGAGCCTTCCTTCGGCATGACGAAGGCGGAGATGGAAGCCCTGCTGGATCCGAAGGCCTTCACCGGCCGCAGCGCGCACCAGGTCGAGGCCTTTGTGGCCAAGGTGCTGCCTCGCATCGCGGAAGAAGGCGCGGACGAGATCGACAGCAGGATCGAATACTAGAGCGATAAAGAAAAGAGCACATGGGGACAGGTACAATGTGTCGTTTTGCGACACATTGTACCTGTCCCCATGTGCTCTTTTTGTCAAAATAAATAAATTATTTGTCAATTATACTTGACATATAGTAAAGCGAGTAGTATAGTAGTGCCAGAAACAGACAAGAGGATCCTTTCAAAGGGGGAAGGCAATATATGAAAAATCTGAAACTCAAATCTGCCCGGGCCGCCAAAGACCTGTCCCAGGGAGACCTGGCAGCGCTCTGCGGCGTATCGAGGCAGACGATCAACGCGATCGAAAAGGGCGATTACAATCCGACGGTCAATCTGTGCATCGCGATCTGCAGGGCGCTGGGAAAGACGTTAGACGAACTGTTCTGGGAGGACGAAAACGATGAAGAATAAGAAAAACAATCTGGACGAAAGACAGGAGCAGATCATGCTGCAGATCGAACACACCGGCTGCTGGATCGCGTATTGGGGACTGCTGATCTCCATTCTCGTGCAGGAGATCGTTTACCGCGGTGATTTCCGCTACGTGCTGGGCGAATGGATCGTATTCATGGTGCTGTGCGTCTACGTGCTGGCCGGATGCATCAGGAACGGCCTGTGGGACCGCCATATCAAGCCCACCATGAAGAACAACGTGATCGCTTCGCTGATCGCGGCCGGAGCCATCTTCCTGTTTACTTTCATCATGATCATCCGCAACTTCCCGGACAAGCCGGTCGGCGCCGTCGCCGCAGGGCTGTTCTCCGCCGCCGTCGTCTTCGTGCTCTGCCTGATCGCGCTCAGCGCAGCGAAGAGAGCCACGGAGAAGAAGCAGGAAGAACTCGAGAAGGAAGACCCGGAAGAGGAATAGGTTGGAGAGAATTTTCCGGTATATGGGTCGCAACGGACTATTGGGTCTGTCAGTATTAGAATCAAAACCTGCCGTTTTCCGGCAGGTTTTTCTTTGGGAAGGGTCATTGTTAACTTATAGTGCGGGAAAGCAGGGAACGCTTAACATTTTCCGCTTAAAACTGCCAAAATCAAGTATTCTGTATCCTGTCTGCCAAGTTTATTGTTAAGTATTTTCCGTATACAGGGCTAATTGCTTAACAATACCGGAGAACGTCGCATTCTACTTCTGGACAATTGCCGGGATCATCCCATTTTTCTGTTAAGCGCTACACGAAACGAGTCAGCAACGTTTAACATTGAGCGAAAAGGCAATCTTCGGCTTTAGGACAATCTCCCCGGAAAGTACATCGCGTCGATCGATGCCCGCAGCAGGTCCATGCTGATTCCGCCGTACTCGTCATCAAACGTTACAAACAGGTTTTTTCCGAGTACGATGCCTGCCCTTCTGTAGAGGATCAGCTTTCGGATCGTATCTGCGGTATACCCGTCGTCCTGCAGTCCCAGGTGCTCATGATAGATGAAGCAGCCGTCAGCGCGTACGCCGCGAATGTCCGGTGATATGAATTCTCCGTCGATCTCAAGCACTTCATCGTAACGGTAAAAGATCCCTTGACGGTCATATTCGCCTGTGACCAACACTTCTGATTTCGATCTTGCCCAAAACCCTCGGCTTGCGCGGTGTATTTTATGCTCAAGATTCTTCGTGTTCTCTCTGTAAGGCAGTTCAGCCCATTCCTGTGCTGTGATCCCTTCAAGGCGCAGCGCAGGGTATCCCGGCTTTACGGATGGATCTCTGGATGGGTTCGGCCATTTACCGGTGTTCTGCATCGCGGGATTAACGAGATGCCTGACGTCGAGCGTATCGAAATGTTTTGGCATGCTTTTAAGAAGGTCTGCCTCATCCAGAGGAACGCAGCGTGCAAGCGCATGTTCGAGCTGCCGGATATTGATTTCCATTCTCGCAAGTTCTTCCTGTAAATATGCTTTCCTCGCTAATTTGCAGACACGCTCTTTGTCACGGCCGATTCCCTTCGGACTCTTTCTGCTGTTGGGTGACCCAATGTCAAAACAGGATAGTCTTGACCCATTGGAGGAGATCATCAATTTCCCTTCAGGCATTCTGCAGAGTTCAATGTTAATCATTCGCCGTTGCTTCTTTAAGTCGCTTAACAGTTTCTCAATCGCTTTATAGCCAGCCATACGGGACCTCCTTGCTAAATGTCAATATATGGTAATTATAACGGCTAGAATGCGGTATTTCAAGCAAAGATGGTAAAATATGGTTTTCAGTCGCCTCATAATTCTCTCTCCCGGGCAAAAACTGTTAAGCAATTATGGTTAGCGTTTTAATATGTTTAACAATGAACTTCACAAGGATCCGGGCTGTGCGTTTGCTTGTTTCATAACCGCATTTTTGATATATTTTTAGAAGGAAAAACTTGCAGAAGAATCAAAGGAGGACGACCCATGGCATACATCCAGACAGACGTTTTATATACGAGAGAATACCGCGACGACGCGATCAACATGGGAAAGGCGGAGTCCTTCCCGTACTACCCGGCGACGGCTTTCGGCGCCACGGCGTTCGAGGAGATCAAGACCGCCTACCGGCAGGGCTACACGTACATCCGCACGAATAACCCGGACCGGGACGTGCTGGCCGGCCTGATGACCCGGCTGGAAGCCCCCGAGCTCGAAGCGGCGAGCACGGTGCTTTCCTCCGGTATGGCGGCGATCACCGCGACGGCGGCCGCGCTTCTGCAGAGCGGCGACCACATCCTGAGCAACCGCTGCCTGTACGGCGAGACCATCGAACTGTTCGACTTCCTGTTCGGCAAGTTCGGCGTCGAAACGACCTACGTGGACATGGCCGATCTGGACGCGGTCCGCGCGGCAGTCAGACCCAACACGAAGATGATCTACACCGAGATCTGCGCGAACCCCACGATCGACCTGGTGGATCTGCCCGAACTCGTTAAGATCTCGAAAGAGGCCGGCGCGCTGCTCGTCGTCGACAACACGTTCTGCAGTCCGCTGTCCATCCGGCCGCTGGAATGGGGCGCGGATATCGTCATCAATTCGCTTACGAAATTCCTGTCCGGCCATTCGGACATCCTGCTGGGCTGCGTCACGGCGCGGCCGGAACTGGTCGAAAAGATCTATGAATTCTCGCTGTTCATGGGGTCACCGGCAGATCCGTTCCCGGCGTTCCAGATGATCCGCGCGCTGGAGAGCGCGCCCATGCGCATCGAGCGGCAGATGTCCAACGCGGCGAAGCTGGCCGCGTATTTCGAGACGGACCCGCGCATCGTCAAGGTCAACCATCCCTCCGTGAACAGCTTCCGGCAGAGAGATCTCGCGAAAAAACTCTGGAAGGACGACGAAAAGATCACGGGCATGATGAGCGTGGAATTCTGCACCGAAGACGACGCCAAGATCGACGCGTTCATGAAACAGCTGAAGTACGTGCACTACGCTCCGACGCTGGGCGGCATGCGCACGACCATGAGCCACCCGGTCACGTCGTCCCACAACACGACGCCGGACGATGTGCGCAGAGCCATGGGCATCACGCCGGCGCTGATGCGCATCTCCGTGGGCATCGAAGACATCGACGACCTGATCGAAGACTTCAGGCAGGCGATGTCGGAACTGGAATAGCCTATTAAAAATAAAAAAGAAAAAGCCCGGAGAGCCGGACAAAACAAGCGAGGCAGTCGCTAACGCAGGAGCGAAGCGACGAGTGGTGCCGAGCGGTTTTGTCTGGGCTCCGGGCTTTGTATTGTCTATTTGTAATCGAATCCGCTGGGCACGTTCAGGGGCTGCTCCAGCAGTTCCGGATGCGCAAAGATGTGCTTCACCAGTTTTAAACTGCGGGCGAAATAGAACCCGTCGCCGATGCGTTCGTCGATCGTGGCGCCGATATCGACGACGTCGCGGATCTCCTTGTGGCCGTCGTCCATCAGCATCTCTTCCTTGTGCAGCGTTCCGATGGTCACCATGACGGAATTCGTTCCGTAGTTGTTCAGATGATGATACACCGACGGGCATTTGATGCTGCCGAGGTTGCTGACGAGGATCGAGGAGTAGTTCGGATCGCCGGCAGTGATGAATTTCGGGTTGATCCCCCAGAAGTCCAGATAGCGGATGATGCGCACGAGGAAAGCCATCAGAAAACGGGGCATGGCGGCGAACTTATCCAACAGTTCGTCCACGCCGCCGGTCGCGACCTCGCTCTTGCGGGTCTCCTTCACCTCACCCATGATCCATTCAGACACTTCGTTAACGGTGTCCTCCGGTTTGGGGATGAAATACAGAAGCGCCTCCGCCGATCCGTCCACGAACGTGCGCCGCGCGACGAACGACAGCGAGATCTCGTTGCGCTCGTAGATGGCCCATCCCTGGATGAAGCGGTTCATCGTGGGCCGCTCCATCAGCATGCGGGCCAGCGCCGTGATCGCGCAGTGGAAGATAGTCATCTTGCGTTCCGTGCGGCCTTCATTTTTCTTTTCGAGATATTTGATCAGCTCCGTCGCGTCGATCTTGTCGTTCAGGTAGACTTCGCAGCCTGTCCGCTGGGGCAGCAGCGCCGTCATGACGGTCTGAAGGCCCGGCGCTTTTACTCTCTTCCCGTCTCTGCGGTCTCCGAATGCCATAGCTCCTCCGATCCGCGGCTAACGAGCCGCATTTTTCTTGATTTCTTCTTCCTCCAGGATGCGGTAAGCGACCTTGCCGACCAGCGTCTTCGGAAGTTCTTTGCGGAATTCGATCTCTTTCGGCAGGGCATATCCGGCGACGTGCTGCGCCATGTACGCCAGCAGCCGCTCCTTTGTCTCTTCCGTTTCCTGCCCGTGCTTTTTCAGCACCACGTAGGCTTTGACTTTCTGCCCTCTGCGTTCGTCGGGAACGCCGATGATGCAGCTGCAGTCCACCAGCGGATGGGCGTCCAGCACGTTCTCCAGCTGGCTGGGGTAGACGTTGTAGCCGTTCGTGACGATCATGCGCTTGATGCGCTGGGAGAAGTACACGTAGCCGTCTTCGTCCATATAACCCAGATCGCCGGTGTACAGCCACAGGTCGCCGTCGGAGCGCCTGCGCAGCGCCTGGGCGGTCTCCTCCTCGTTATGCAGATAACCCAGCATCAGAGACGGGCCTTTCAGCACGATCTCTCCCTCTTCCATGGGCGGGCAGGTCACGTCGGTGCCCGGCTTTACGATCTCGTAATATGTATCCGGGAAGGGCAGTCCGATGGAACGCTCCCGGTATTCATCCTTCGGGGTCAGACAGCTGGCCGTGACGCATTCCGTCAGGCCGTAGCCTTCGCGGATCTGACATTGGGCTCCTCTGTCCTGCAGGAACTTGTCTACGCGCCTCTTCAGTTCGACCGTCAGAGAGTCGCCGCCGCAGAAGCAGCCGTGCAGCATGCTCAGGTCCGCGTCCTCCAGGGCAGGCGCGTGCAGCAGGGCGTCGAACAGCGTGGGGACGCCCGCGATGAAGTTCGGCTTGCGCTTGATCAGCATATTGGAATAGGTCTTGATGTTGAACGTGGGCATCAGGATGCAGCATACGCCGTGGGTGAGCGCCGTATGGATGTTGATCCCCAGGCCGAATCCGTGGAACAGGGGCATGCAGCTGAGGATGGTCAGGCCTGGCTTGAACTTCTCGCGGATGGCTTCGACCGCCTGCAGCGCCAGCGCATTGAAATTCAGGTCGGTCAGGCAGATGCCCTTGGGTTTTCCGCTCGTGCCGCCGCTGTACAGGATGACCGCCGTGCGTTTTGAATCGTAGGTGCAGGGGGGCAGCTTTTCGCGCAGCGCGTTCGTCCCCTTGATCTTTTCCGCGGCCAGGATGGAGGTCCACAGCACGTCTTTGCTGCCTGCGCGCGGGTATTTCAGATGCTTGCGGCCTTCTTTTGCGAGATAGGCGGCGTTTAAGGGAAAGGGCAGCGCGTCCTGCATGCGGCACACGATGATGCGGACCGGGTGATCCGCCTGGTCCGCCGCCATGCGCACCTTTTTGTAGAACATGTCCAGGGTCACGACCCAGGGACTGTCGGAGACGTTCAGATAATAGACGATCTCGGACACGGCGGACAGCGGGTGAATCATGTTGGCGACCGCGCCGATGCGGTTGACCCCGTAGAACGCTGTGAGCGCCTGGGGCACGTTCGGCAGACAGATCGTCACCGGACAGCCTGCTGTGACGCCCAGCTTCAGGAAAGCGGCGCCGGCCGCTTCGATGTCGTTGATAAAAGTCTTAAAGGAGACCTTCCTGCGGTAGAACTCGTAGGCAGGCGCGTCAGGATACTCCTGCTCCACCTGCTGCAGCATCTCGAACATCGTGATGGACGGATATTCCAGATGCCTGCGGGGCGGCAGGTTGAGGTCCTGATTCTGAAAAAAACGTTCGTTGATCAAAAGTAACTCCTGATTGAACACACAAAATAATAAACTGTAGATTATTTTACCACAAATAGTTTTGAATAGGAAAGGTTAGCGAACGCTTACGGAAGCGCAGGGACTGTTTCGATACCCCGGCCCGCGCTTTTGACTTTGCCAGGGCGCTGTAATAGAATGGATTCGATAATCAAGGTTCCGTTTTATTTACAGCAGGAGACGCATATGAACGCAATGATGATCGACCCGAAGGATAACGTGGCGGTCGCGATCGAACCCATCCGTAAGGGCGAGGAGATCGTGCTGCGCGGCGGCGCTGCCGGGGTCACGGCAACAGAAGAGATCACGATCTATCATAAGGTCGCGGTGCGGCCGATCGCCAAAGGCGAGCCGGTCGTGAAGTATGGCGAGCACATCGGCCTCGCCTCGGCGGATATCGCTCCGGGCAGCCACGTGCACACGCACAACGTGGCGGATCACCGCGAAGTTCTGTAGGAGGGGCGTATGGAGTTTTTAGGATACAGAAGGCCGGACGGCAGAGTCGGCGTCAGAAACAAGATCCTCATTCTGCCCGCTTCCGTATGCGCGTCGGATACAGCCGGCATCGTGGCAGGCCAGGTGGAAGGCGCTGTGACCTTCCACAATCAGAACGGCTGTTCCCAGGTCGGCGCGGATCAGCAGATGACCGTGGACGTCATGGCCGGCTACGCCGCTAACCCCAACGTATACGGCACAGTCGTCATCTCGCTGGGCTGCGAGAACTGCCAGATGGATCTGGTGGCCGCCGCGATCCGCGAGCGCACGAATAAACCGCTGGAGCAGTTTATCATCCAGGAGTGCGGCGGTACGGTCAGGACAGTCGAACTGGCGGTCCGGGCGGCGCGGGAGATGGCAGCCGAAGCATCGCGGATGCAGAAAGAACCTTTCCCGATGAGCGAACTCATCGTGGGCACCGAATGCGGCGGGTCCGACCCCACCAGCGGCCTCGCGTCCAACCCCCTGATCGGGGAGATGAGCGACCGCATGGTCTCCCTGGGCGGCACGTCCATTCTGTCCGAGACCACGGAATTCATCGGCGCGGAGCACATCCTGGCGCGCAGAGGCGCCACGCCGGAGATCTCGCAGCGGATCTACGATATCGTGCATCGCTACGAGAAGGCGCTGCAGCTGGTCGGAGAGGAGGTCCGGGCGGGCAATCCCTCCCCGGGCAACAAGGCCGGTGGACTGACCACGCTGGAAGAGAAATCTCTGGGCTGCATCCACAAGGGCGGCCACACGAGCGTAAACGCGGTCTACGACTACGCCAAGCCGGTGGAGGCGCATAAAGGCCTGGTGATCATGGACACGCCGGGCAACGATCCGAGTTCCGTGGCCGGCATGGTCGCGGGCGGCTGCCAGGTCGTGGTATTTTCCACAGGCAGAGGCACGCCTACCGGCAACCCCATCGCGCCGGTCATCAAGATCACAGGCAATAAACTGACGTTCGCGAAGATGGAAGACAATATCGATCTCGACGCCAGCCCGGTGCTCTACGGGCCGCAGAGCCTGGAGGAGATGGGAGACGTCCTGATGGCCGAACTGCAGGCCGTAGCGAGCGGCAAGCTGACGAAGGCGGAGGCGCTTGGCTTTACGGAGATGGCCATCGCCAGAGTGTGTAATTACGTTTAAGAGGTATGGGAATGAAGAAAGCAGTCTATTACTGTCCTGCGGTCACCTGTTTCGACAAGGACAGAAATCTGGATACGGAAGCGCAGAAGAACGTCTACAAGCACGTGCTGGCAGGCGGCATCGAGGGTCTGATCGTCATGGGCAGCATCGGCGAATTCGTCTATATGAGCGAAGCGCAGAAGACGCAGCTGGCAGATCTGGCGATCGCGGAACTGAAGGGCAAAGCGAAGGTGATCATCGGCACCGGCGGCACCCGGCTGCAGACGACTGTCGATTTCTCCAACGGGGTGCTGGAGAAAGGCGCGGACGCGGTGATCATCGTGGCGCCGTACTATTTCGGACTGACGCCGCAGGAGATGGAACGCTACTACGATCTGTGCGCGGAGAGCATCCGCGGCGACATCTTTCTGTACAATTTCCCGGCGGCGACCGGCGGCGACATTTCCCCGGATCTTCTGGTGCGCCTTTTGAAAAAGCATAAAAATATCGTAGGCCTGAAGGACACGGTGCCGGGCTTCCCCCACACCCGCCGGCTGATCGACGCGGTGCGTCCGGAATTTCCCGATTTCATCGTGCTTCAGGGCTACGACGATAATTTCTTCCACAGCACCCTGTCCGGCGGCAACGGCTGCATCGGCGGCCTGTCCAACCTGTATCCGGACGTAGCTGCCGCGGCGGCAAAGGCGTTCAACGAGGGCGACTTCGCGGAATGCGCGAGACTGCAGAAGAAATTGAATAAACTGTTCCAGCTCTACGCGATCGCTGATCCGTTCCACCCGGTCATGAAGCGCGCCATGATGCTGCGCGGCGTGGATATGAAAGCGTTCTGCTGCGAGCCCATGCCGCAGGTGACCGACGGACAGACAGAGAAGATCAAAGCGCTGCTGGCTGAAGTGGACGCGATGTAAGACCAATCACGGGGACGGGGGCGTGCACGGTTTTGAAACCGTGCA
>JAFPXN010000041.1 GCA_017412505.1 Bacillota bacterium
CGGGTTTCCACTCCCCCGTCCCTGTGTTTCGTTATTTCTATTCTATTCGTTGTCCTTCATCACGCGCAGGAAATTGCCGTGGCAGATCTTGTCGATCTCGTCGTCCGTAAACTTTCCTTCCAGCGCGGCCACGACCTGCGGGAAGCCCGCGAAATCGCCGAACTCCAGCTTGCTGGAGATGCCGTCGAAGTCGGAACCGAAGGCAAGCGCTTCGATGCCCGCTTTCTCCTTCATGTATTCCAGATGCTTTACGATGTCCGCGATGGACGTGTATTCGGTCTCTTCCTCGTGCAGGAACGCGTCGTAGAAATTGACGCCCACGACGCCGCCGGCTTCGCCCACGGCCTTCAGCTGCTCGTCCGTCAGGTTTCTGGGATGATCGCACAGCGCTCTCGCGCAGGAATGGCTGGCCGCGAAGGGCTTTGTGCTGGTCTTCGCAACGCCCCAGAACCCGCCTTCGTTCAGGTGGGAAACGTCCACGACGATCCCGTATTCGTTCATCTTACGGATCGCGTCGTAGCCGAAGGGCTTCAGTCCCATCATATGCTCGCTGAAATCTCTTCTGTTGGGATAGCCCATGCAGTTTTCGTTGTTCCAGATGAGGCTCGCCATGCGCACGCCGTCTTCCTTCATCTCGTCGATGCGCTCCATCTTACCTTCCACGAAGATGGAATCCTCCACGGTGAGGATGGCGGACAGCATGCCTTCCGCTTTGTTCTTTTCGATGTCCGCGACCGTTCTCGCCTGGCGGATGACGTCGCTATTGTCCTTCATAGCCTGGAAAAAGAACTTCTTCGCGGTCTTATAGTAATCGTAATAATCCACGCCTGCTACGTGGTGGCGCTCCGCGGCTTTTCCCGTAGGGATCCAGATGGCGAAGCACTGCGCCAGGCTGCCGCCCGCGGCCAGTTTGTCCAGGGAAATATGGCCGTTTCCGCTGCGGAAATCCGCTCCGTTGGTGACGCATTCGACGATGGTGTCGCAATGCAGATCGATGATATTGAAGTTTTTCATGGATGATGACCTTTCTGCGCGAAACAGGAAAAATACGCTTCGCACAAATAATATTTTAGCGATTGAGAAGCGGTGGCGCAAGGCATATAATAAAAATGTACTACGTTAATCCGTGCGTTTTTCATTGAGAAAAGGAGCGAAAATTATATGAATATGGTCAGCGAGATCAAAGGAAAGCACCTGTGGTTCGACGGCTGCGATACCGTGGAACTGGCGAAAGAATTCGGCACGCCTCTTTACGTGTATTCCAAGACGGATATCGTTTCGAGAATAGCCGAACTGAAGGAATGCTGGATCAAGCCCTATCCCAAGAACCGCATCGCATACGCTGCCAAGGCATTCTGCTGCATGGGCATGTATAAACTGTGCGAGAACGAAGGCATCTCCATGGACGTCGTATCCGGCGGAGAACTGTACACAGCCATGAAGGCCGGCATCAATCCGGCGAAGCTGGAATTCAACGGCAACAATAAACTGCCGAAGGAACTGGAGGCAGCCATCGATTACGGCGTGGAGCGCATCGTTATCGACGGCGTGCAGGAACTGGAGCTCATCGAATCCATCTGCAAAAAGCTGGGCAAGAAGACCGACATCCTGATCCGGGTCACGCCCTGCGTCGAAGTCGATACCCACGACTTTATCGTGACCGGCCGCAAAGACTCCAAGTTCGGCCTGAACATCGAGCCGGAATTCATCTTCCCGTACGTGAAGAGAGCCATCGATTCCGAATACGTGAACTTCCACGGCTTCCACTTCCATCTGGGCTCCCAGCTGTTCGACGTCAAACCGTTCCTCGACGCGACGGCAGTCATGCTGCAGCTTATGAAGGATACCCGCGAAAAGTTCGGATTCGTCTGTGACGAACTGAACATCGGCGGCGGCCCCGGCGTCACCTACATCAACGAAGAGAGACCGCCTTACCGCTACTTCTACGATCCCGTCCTCGAGAAGGTCGAGGCGTTCTGCAAGGCGGAGGATTATCCGATGCCGGCCATGATCTGCGAACCCGGCAGATCCATCGTGGCGGAAGCCGGCCTGCAGCTGTATACCGTGGGCATGACCAAAGAGGTCATCGGCATCCGCAAGTACGCCGCCATCGACGGCGGTATGCCTGACAACATCCGTCCGGCTCTGTACGGCGCGAAGTACAAGGGCATCGTCGCGAACCGCGCGGACGAACCGGCCGACGAGACCGTTACGATCTGCGGCAAGTGCTGCGAAGGCGACTCCGACATGATCATCAAGGACGCTCCGTTCGCGATGCCTAAAACGGGCGACATCATCGCGGTGTTCTCCACCGGCGCCTACGGCTACTCCATGGCCAACAATTACAACCGCAACCCCATCCCCGGCGTCATCCTGGTGGAGAAGGGCAAGGCGGAATGGATGGTCAAGCCGCAGACTTACGAGCAGATGATCTGCTGCGACGTCATCCCCGAATCGCTGAAGTAATACCGTTTTGGCAACAGAAAAGCCGGTCCCGCGGGACCGGCTTTTTGGTGTTTCTCATTTAGTGCTTCGTCCAGTCCAGGTTGAGGGATTGGGTAAAGCGGGTGGCCTCTTTGGGGTCCTTTTCCCGCAGGGGCACGTAATCTTCGCCGAACAGGTCTTCGAGTTTCAGCGCCTGGAAGGGTTTGAACGGGTCGTCGCGCTTGACTTCTTTTTCCAGATCCTGCAGGATCTCCTTGCGCTCTTCCGCTTCGCCTCCCGATGCTTCCAGTTCCGGCTCGGGCAGCTCGACGGGTTCGAATTCCACGGTCTCCAGGCCTTCTTCGATCTTCTCGATGTTCACCGCGGCGCGTTTCGCCAGCGGATCTTCGATCTCAGGGGCAGGGGCGGGCTCCGCTTCGGCTGCGGCTGCTTCCTCCTCCAGCTTTCTGGCGCGCAGGGAGGGAATATTCTCCGGACGGGTCCAGACCGGCGCTTTGGCTTTCTCGAGGATCTCTTCTTCCACCGCCGGTTCTCCGGCAGCGGGCTCTTCCGCCGGAGTTTCGACGGGAACCTCCTCTACAGGAGCTTCTTCGGCCGGCGCGGTCTTCGGACGCAGGACTTCCGTTACGGGCAGTTCGTCTTCGGGCGTTTCCGCAGGGGCAGGTTCTACAGGAGCAGGCTTCCGGACCGGCGCGGCTGCCGGTTCTTCCGCCAGGGTCCTGATCTCTTCGACTTCCTCCGGCGTGAATTCCATCGTCGCTTCCGACGCGGGGCGGCGGGCAGCTCTTCTTTCCTGCAGCTCCTGCATCTTGGCGGCTCTCTGTTCCGCCAGTCTGCGCTTCTCC
>JAFPXN010000003.1 GCA_017412505.1 Bacillota bacterium
CATGGCGGACCTGTTCGCGGCGCAGAACATGCCGCGGCCGAAGGAACTGGCCGTGCGCTTCTACGCGCAGATGTTCCTTCTGTACAGCGTGTACGACGGAACAGGAAACAAAAAAGCCGCGCTCGCGCTGATGGACGACCTTCTGGACCGCACGGCGGAGCAGCTGGCGGCGGAAAAGAAAAGGGGTAAGAATAATGGAAAATAATATCGTGATCCGGCAGGAAACGCCGGACGACTACCGCGCAGTCGAGACCCTCGTGCGCGAATCGTTCTGGAACGTGTACCGTCCGGGCTGCTATGAACATTACGTGCTGCACTGTTTGCGGAACGACCCCGCATTCGTCAGGGAACTGGATCTTGTCATGGAAAAAGACGGACACATCATCGGGCAGAACATGTTCATGCGGGCGGTCATCCGGGCGGATGACGGAAGGGAGATCCCCATCTTCACCATGGGACCGATCTGCATCGCGAACGATCTGAAACGGCAGGGATACGGCAAGATCCTGCTCGACTACTCGTTGGAAAAGGCCGCGGAACTCGGCTGCGGCGCGCTGTGCTTCGAAGGCAATATCGGTTTCTACGGAAAGAGCGGGTTTACCTATGCCAGCCGGTTCGGCATCCGCTATCACGATCTGCCGGAAGGCGCGGACGCGTCGTTCTTCCTGTGCCGCGAGCTGATCCCGGGGTACCTGGACGGGGTCACGGGTGTGTACGGGCCGCCGGAAGGCTACTTCGCCGCGGAAAAAGATCCGGGAGACTTCGAACGGTTCGACGCGGCGTTCCCTCCGATGGAGAAAAAGAAACTGCCCGGCCAGCTGGTCTGAAGGCTTGAAAAAGAGAGCCTGCACACGATATGATATAGGCGGGAAACAAAGAGAAGGGGCAATCGATGAAAACGATAGAAACCGGCGGGATCACGTACGTCGAACCCGTGCCGGGCGGCACGGGCGAATGGTATTACGGGATCAGTTACGAACACGGCGACCTGTACGAAGCGGAGGAACTGTTCCGGATGGGCAGGGAGATCGAGGGCAGAAAACTGTGCCTCGTCCGCTACCCGGACGGCGCGGTGTTTTGGCCTGCGCCGAAAACAGCCGGCAGCTACAGCGAACGGCCCGTGTACCTGGACGGCGCGGTCTACGTATTGAACGTAGTCTTTCCGCAGAGTCTGGCGCAGATCCTGCGCTTCGACTGCGAAAGCTGCGCGACCTCGGTGTATGCCGAGATCCCGCTCGATTCGATCACGGACTGCTACAATCTCGGCCTGAATACGGCTCCGCTGACGCTGCGCCGCCAGGGGCAGGAAGACGTGTTCGAGATCTATTGGCCGGAGCGGGTCAGCTTCCTCATGGGCGAACACGAAAGCTTCTTCCTGCGGGACGGAGACAAACTGTTCTTCAATAAATGGCACGAAGAAGGCGAAGGGGAAGATTACCGTTATTGGGAAGAGACCGTCGTCCGCGACCTGAGCGGAAAGATTCTGGAAGTGCTGCCCGGCGACGTGCTGGTGATGCCCAACGGCGAGAAGTGGCACCTGAAGTAGGGAAGGGACTCTCATGAAGATCGCATGTATCGGCGACAACTGCATCGATTATTACGACGAAACGGAACAGGCGTTCCCCGGCGGAAATCCGGTCAATGCAGCCGTCTACCTTCGGCGTCTCGGGCAGGACGCTTCGTATATCGGGGCAGCCGGAGACGATGCGTACGGCAGGCTCCTTCTGCGGGAGCTTCGGGGGAAGGGCATCGACGTCAGCCGGGTACGGGTGTGTCCGGGGCATACGGCGGTCAGCCATGTGACCATGAGGAACGGCGACCGGATCTTCGGCGCGTACGACGAGGGCGTCATGGCGTCTTTCCGTCCCAATGCGGAGGAGATCGCTTTTGCCTGCGCGCACGACCTCGTTGTGACCGCCCTGTGGGGTCATGCGGAGGACGCTTTGGCGGAGATCCGTTCGCGCGGCGTTCCCACGGCCTTCGATGCGGCGGACCGTCCGTTCGACCCTGCGGCGCAGACCGCGCTTCCCCATGCGTCGGTCTTCTTCTTTTCGGACGACGCCTCGACGGAGGATGCGCTCCGGGAAATGCTGAAAACGCTGCATGCAGGAGGTCCGGAAGTGGTCGTCGCCACGCGGGGCGCCAAAGGCAGCCTGGCGTTCGACGGCAGGACGTATTGCAGGCAGGGCGTCGTACCCTGTGAAGTCGTGGATACCATGGGCGCGGGAGACAGCTACATCGCGGGTTTTCTGGCGGCATGGCTTTTCGGGGACACGTTGCAGGACTGCATGCGCGCCGGGGCGGAGAACGCGGCGGTCACGATCGGCTATCGCGGCGCCTGGGAAACCGCAGGTGAAGAGGAACGATGAGCAAGATGGTTTTTCGTGCCATGAAAAACGGCGAGATCGATTACTGGTACGCGCATCTGCTGCCGGAAGGGTTTGCGCCGAACGAGATCAAGCCCCGGGAGGACGTGGACCGGCTGCTGGCGGAAGATCGGTATGAGATCTGGGGCCTGTTTCCGGATGACCCGGAGCAGGGCTGCATGCCTGCCGGCTTCGCGTGCCTTTGGAAACGGCTGGGCATTCCTCTGGTGCTGCTGGATTATCTGGGGGTCACCGGAAAACTGCGCAGCGGCGGCTGGGGCGCCTGGATGCTGGCGAAGCTGAAAGAACAGGGCAGGCCGCTTGTGCTCGAATCGGAAATGCCCGTCGCAGACGCTCCGGAGCAAGAGAACGCTATCCGCAGAAGGCGCATCGCGTTCTACGAGCGCAACGGGTTTGTTCCCGCTTATGAGATGGCGACCTGCGGCATGCGCTGGCAGGCCATGCTGGCGGGCGGCGAAACTTACGCCCTTGAGGACATCATGCGCTGGCACAAACAGCTTTACGACGAAAAGCGCACCGATGTTCAGGTGCCGCTGGGCCCGGATGAAGTGCCGGAACTGCCATACTGGATGAAATAGCGACACACGGGGACAGGTGCAATGTGCACTTTTTGCAAAAAGTGCACATTGCACCTGTCCCCGTGTGTCGTTTTAGTCTTCAGATGTATATTCCAGGATGTCTCCGGGCTGGCAGTTCAGCGCCTTGCAGATGGCGTCGAGCGTGGAGAAGCGAATGGCGCTCACCTTGCCGGTCTTGAGCTTCGAAAGGTTGACGTTCGAAACGCCCACTTTCTCCGACAGTTCGTTGAGAGACATTTTCCGGTCCGCCATGACGCGGTCGAGTCTGAGTATGATCATGGCGCACCTCTTAGACCGTCTCGTCCGAGAGTTGCTGCAGTTCTTCGCCGTAGCGGAAGATGTAAGAGCAGAGGAAGAGGACGAACGCGACGATGAGGAACGTCAGATCGATATGGTGTTCGATGCCCACCTCCACAGGACCATCGCCCATGACGGGCAGGAGACGCAGGGCGAGCTGGTTCTTCAGGAACAGGTCGAACACGTTATAGACGGCGCCCCAGCCGATGAGGAACCAGCCGAGCTTCTTAAAATCGCCGCTGATGCCCTTGCTGAAAGGCTGTCCTTCCTTCATGGGCGCGAGGATATGGCGGATGATGCGGATGCCGTACCAGGCCGCCGCCAGGCTGACCGCGCCCGACAGGGACAGCATCAGGATAAAACGGCCGATCTGCTGGGGCGTGCCCAGGTCCTTCGCGTCGACGTGATACCCGCCGGCGCTGATCGCGAAGGATACGTTCTTCGGCTCATAAACTTTCTCGTATCCGACGGCGAAGCCCGCGACGTTGACCACGGCCAGGATGGCGATTCCGACGATGGCCAGGACCGCGAGGATCTTGAAGACGACGTCCAGCCCGCGGGCTGTGCTTTTCATTTTTTCCATAGTTGACCTCCCTTGAAAAAGGCAATACCCCTTTTGTTTGCCTGTTTGCAAACACAGGATAGCATTGCCTTTAACGTGTGTCAACTATTTTTTATCGTTTATCGATAAATATTTTACGACATACGCCACCGGCCCGCCTTTCTTCCCGCCTTCGGCTTCCTTCTCGCTGTCGGTTCACTTTTTTTCATAAAATGTTAAAATATAAAGTGCAAAATTGTTTTTTGAAAGGACCTTTTATGAGACCCGTCCCCGAACACGAATATCCCACTTATCCCCGGCGGTTCCTCTCCTACCGCTGGTTCAAACCCATTCTGGTCGCGCTCCTCTTTTTTGCGCTGTACATGGGCGCCACTGTCGCCATGGTGGTGGCTGGCGCCATCCAGCAGGGCGGCATCGAGAACGTCATGGACATCGCCGGCGGCTACGACAATATGGACGTCGCCAGCATTCCCGGCATTTTGCTGAACCTGGGGTCGCTGGCCATCGCCATTCCCATTTTGGCTTTGACCGCCCTGATCGTGCGCGACAGGCCGTTCTCGTCCTATTCCTCCGCCCGCGGCGGCTGGGACTGGGGCGTCTTCGGGCGGATGATGCTGCTGGCGCTGCTCGTCTGCGGCGTGCCGAATCTGATCTGGGTTCTGCTGGATCACGGCCCCCTGGACAACCACTTCACGGTCTTCACGTTCCTGCTGCTGACCGTGATGGGTCCTCTGCAGTGCATCGCGGAAGAGTATCTGTTCCGCGGACTGGTGATGCAGACGTTCGGCGGCTGGTTCCGCATCCCCGTCATCGCCGTGATCGGACAGGCTCTGATCTTCATGTCCATGCACCCGTACAACCTGACGGGGCGGCTGACGATCCTGGCGACGGGCTGCATGATGGGCCTGATGGCCTGGATCACCCGCGGCATCGAAGCTTCGTCCGCGATCCACATCGTCAACAACATGATCGCGTTCTACGTGGACGGGCTGGGGATCGGCGCCATCGCTTCCGAAGTGAGCACCCTGGATCTGTTCGTGACCCTGGCTATCGACACCGTTTACGTGCTGGCGCTGCTCTTCCTGAGAAAGAAGGGCTGGTTCGACCGGATCAGAAAGGATGACGTCGCTGCGTTCAACGAAAAGGTGAAGATCAAATACGCGAAGAAATACGAGCTGAACTGGAAGCCCGGCGTGGCGGGTCCGGCTGCGGATACGCCCGCTGAAACAAAAAATGAAAATATTTCTTAAGTTTGTTGGATATTTGTTGGACAACGCCTTTTATAGTAGTATAGATACAGTATCAGAGTAAAAGGAGCGAACGATAGCAAGAACGACCCGCAGACCTTCGCGAACTTCGTGCAGGGTCTGGGCGCGGCGCCGGAGGATGCCAGAGAATGGCTGGACGCGACGTACGGCCAGGAGAAGGAAGAGTAGAAGGACGGACCGCAGGCCGGCCCTGTTCCGCAGGCGTAAAACCGAAAATCGAAGATGCGCGCAACCCCTGTGCGCATTTTCCCGTCATTTATAGTGTAAGGCCCTTACGGCAAAAGAGGTATTGCTTTGGATGATGCCAGGATCATAGAACTGTATTTCGCGCGCGACGAAGCTGCGATCGAGCAGACCCGGGCGAGTTATGGCCATAAACTCCGGGCCGTCGCGCTGCGCATCCTGGCGGACGACATGGACGCCCAGGAGTGCGAGAACGATACGTACCTGAAGACGTGGATGTCCATCCCGCCAAACCGGCCGGTCCATTTCTTCGCGTATATCGCGAAGATCTGCCGCAATGCGGCTCTGGGCATACTGGAGTACCGGGGCGCCGCCAAGCGCAGCGCGCAGGTGGTGGAGCTGACGGACGAGATGCAGCAGTGCATCCCGGATTCGTTGGCAGAGCGGGCGTTCGAGCCCGAAGAGATCGGCAGCCTGCTGACCGCGTTCCTGCGCGATCAGTCCGAGGACAACCGCCAGATCTTCGTGCGGCGCTATTTCGCCGGCGAATCCGTGGCGGAAGTCGCGAAGGCGCTGGGCTTTTCCGAGAGCAAGGTGAAGAGCTCCCTGCTCCGCACGAGGGAAAAACTGAGAGACGTCCTGGAGAAGGAAGGGGTTAGCATATGAAGGGTCAGGATCTGCTGAAAGGCATGGGATATATCGACGACAAACTGGTCGAAGAAGCGCTGTTGGACGAAAGACCTGCCGCAGCTCAGGAGAAGGCCTCCGCAGGCTTCTGGGAGAAGCTGCGGGAGCTGTTCGGCGAAAGAGCTTCGCGGCGCTGGGTGACTGCGGTCGCCTGCCTCGCTGTCTTGATCGTCGCGGGATGGGGGGTCTCGCAGGGCGGCAGAATGGGGAGCATGGACGCGGCGCCTGCTTCCGCGCCGATGCTGGGCGAGCAGAAAGACGCGTCGCTCTCGGCGGGTTTAGAGGAAGCCGCGGCAGAGGAAGCGGAACCTGCGGACGCTCCGGAAACGGAAGAAGACGCGGTTTCCGTCGCGTCGAACGGCATCGAGTACGCGGGGTCCCCTGCGGAGACGCCGATGGAACCGGCCGCGGAGGACGAGGAATTCGATGCGGTCACGGAGATGATCGAGAACTATCCCGGCGATTATTCCCACGCCTGCTACGCGGTGCCGGCAGCCGGCGAGGTCGGTTATTCCCAGCCACTGCAGGACGCCATGGCCGAATATCACGGCGAAGCGACGTACCGGGTGTTCGTAGACATTTTCGAGGACGGCGCCGAGACGCCGCTGGAAGGGGATGACCCGAAAGTAGCCAAACTGCTGAAGGCGCTGTCCGACGACTGCGGCATCGTGACCGCGCTGGAAAAGGCGACCGGTCCCGACGGCAAGAAGACCGTCTATCCCACACTGCACGCGACGTTCGAACAATTGAGAAAATTCCCGGGTGACGCAGAGCACGGCTGGATGCTGTTTCTGTACGGCGAACGGGTCGAATAAAGCATTTCTTTCGAAAAGGCCTGCGCAGAACGCGCAGGTCTTTTTTCTTGTCCTCACGCTTGAAAATGGTAAATATTTCCTGTATACTGTTTCCAGTACTTCTTTGCGCGGGGGCAAAGAAAGGATGAAAAGAATCGTTATTCTCACCTGGGCGCTCGTCCTTCTGCTGGCGGCGCCCATCCATGCGGCCGGTCCGTTTTCCGACGTGCGGCAGACGGATTGGTTCGCGTCTTACGTGGAGACGGCCAGGGATCTCGGCATCGTCTCCGGTTATCCGGACGGCAGATTTCAGCCGTCCCGGCAGGTGACCTACGGGGAATTCCTCGCCATGGCCATGCGGGGAAAGGCCCTGCCGGACAACGCTTCCGGCCCTTCCGCGGATCCGTATAAAGTCCACTGGGCCCGCAAATTCTACGACGCGGCGGTCGCCGCGGACGTCTTCGAAGAACAGGAGATCTCGCCGCGCTTTCTCGACGAAGCCATCCCCAGAAGCGACATGGCCCTCGTGATGGCGGGGCTGCTGCGCAATGCGGAACTGAGCGGCAGGAACGTCCGCACGGCGGACAAGCTGTTTTCGGACGTGGCGGCGGACGACGCCCGGGAATACCCCATCGCGCTGTGCGCGTATTACGGCGTTCTGGCGGGGTATCCCGACGGCACGTTCCGCAAAGACGGTTATCTGAAGCGCTCCGAAGCCGCCGCAGCCATGGTGGCGCTGGACGGCGTGCTGCAGCAGACCGGGGTCACAGTGCCGGAAGAACCTGCCCCGGAACCGTCGCAGTTGTCGCCGGGAACCGTCCCCAGCGACAACTTCCCGAAGACCCGGGAAGAGCTGCTGCAGAGGAACGAAGAACATGCCCTCGTGCGCACGGGCGACGACAGCGTGCTCGGCTTTATGGATCCCGCGGTCCGCAGCTATCTGCAGGAGGTCGTCTCCTCCGCCCGCTTCGTAAAAGAGGGCGGGGCGTATCTCGTGCGCCTGACGTGGCCCGCGCTGCCGGAAGGCTGCGGCGGCAAGATCGACGTGCAGGTGTGCGATAAGAACGGCACGGGCCTGGACGGCTACGTCTGGGTGTGCCGCAAAGGCATGGAGCAGATCCCGACGTACCGCAAAGACTTAAGGGAAAAGGGCGAAGCGGAATTCGCGTTCGACTTCGGCCCGCTGTCTTCCGTGGGGAGCGTCAGCCTGCTGGTCACGGTGACGGCGGAGAACGGCAAGGCCGAGAGCAGCCTGGCGCTGGCGCAGCAGGACCTGACGACGGGCAAAAGCAGCGTGCAGTACAAACTGGCTTCCGAGACCTATCAGCTGTCCGGCACGTTCGATCTGGACGCGCCTGTCTTTCAGTGGAAGTAGGTGGCGGCCATGAAGCAGTTTTGGAAACATCTGCTGCGGCGGGCCGTCGCCGTATTGACCGCGGCGAGCCTTGCCGCGGGGGCGGTCCCCGCGTACGCGTCGGAAGCCGCGGCAGGCACGTCCGAAGCAGCCGGCAAGGTCTCCGGCGTCTGGACGCTGGACCTGTGGCACTATTCCGGCGGCTACTGGAAGGTCGGCAACGCGGGCAACGACAAGATCCGCATCGACGATAAGGACGTCACATCCCTGGATTCCTACCTGCAGGCCAGCCAGCAGGCCGTGTTCTCCGTCAGCGTTCCGCAGGAGATCGCGCAGCTGGTCTCGGAAGGCGAACGGGGCAAGGACTGGCAGGTGACGTTCGCCAATTACCGCTGGCGCGACTGTTCCCTGCTGTTCGCGGAGAGCGGTCCGCAGAACGTCGCGCTGAAGAACGGCAAGGTCGAATTCACCGCGACGCCCATCTTCCATTTCAACAACAGCAGCGCCAGCCTGCGCGACTACGTGCCGGGCATGGCGGTGACGGTGCCCCTGGTCGACAAGACGTGGGGCTATAACATCTATTCGGTGTTCGGCAACGGCAGATCCGCCGTGCAGGGGCTGGGCTACTATAACGAGAGCGATCCGTCCGACACCGGCAGCAACGCGATCCACCCATCCTTCATCAAGGGCAAAAACGGCGCGCTTGAGGCGGGGCATCCCATCACGCTGGGCGTCGACGTCGTGGATTCCGCGGGCTACAGCATCGGCAGCGGCACGTTCGCCGCGGCGGGCGCCTGCGGGCTGCACTTCGAATTCCCGGTCAGCCTGGTCTTTACAGATCTTCGCGTACCGGACCCGGGTGAAGTACCCAATCCGAACGATCCGGGTACAGGCGGGCAGAATCCCGGCGGAGAACCGGGCAACGACCCCGGCAATGGCGGAGAGCCGGGCGATAATCCCGGCGGCGGGCAGGACCCCGGCACAGACCCCGTCGATCCCGGCAATCCGACCGATCCGCTGGACGAGCCCGGCAAGGTCTCTGCGGTGGACGCCTGCCTGGAGCTGCCGGACAAGGCCTATGCGGGTCACGACGTGCCGGCGAAGGACTACTCCACGTATACCGTGGACGGCGAGCGCATGACCGCGGCCAGGGCCGCGGAACTGGGCCTGGGCAAAAGCAGTTTTACCATCGTGCAGAAAGGCGTGGGCAGCATCCGCAAGTCCGGCAGGACCGGCGCGATCGCAGTGTTCGACAAGCCCGGTACGTTTTCGGTCAAACTGACCGCGACGGCGGATAACGGCCTGAAGGATACGGATACGAAGAGCATCCGGATCCTGAAGACGCCGGCCATCCTGGAGGACATCGGCGGCGTGCAGAAGGAGAACCGCAAGCAGAAGCTGATCGTCACCGTTGCCCAGGATCCGCGTCATCCGGTGAACGAACTCACGATCCGGCTGACGGAGCCGGAGAGCGGCGAAAGCGTCAGCGTTTCCAAGGTGTTCGGCGGGGCGGAGAACGCGCCTGACAATGCGACGCACCTCAAATACCGCAGCCTGTTTGACTGCGGATCGGACGCATATTATCTGTGCGTCGAACTGGATTTCCTGACGAAATGGCACGCGGCGAAGACGCTGTCCTACGAGATCCGCGCGAAGGACAGTGCGGGGAACACAGACGCCGCCTTCGGCACGTTCGACGTGGCGCCGGATCTGCCTCCTTACGCTGTCATCGACCTGGAAGACGTGTATTACCGCAGGGAGGGGAGCAACACCGCTTCCATTACGGCGGTCTGCGCCTCTTCTTCTGACGGGGACGCCCTGCAGCGCACGTGGGAATACAAGAGGGAAGGCGGCAGCTGGCAGAGCATCCCGGCCATGGCGGGCTACGCCGACCTGAGTTTCGGCAGCGGCAAGCAGATCCGCTTTGACCAGACCGGCGTCGGTCCCTTCGAAGTGCGTCTGACGGTGAAGGACCGCTGGACGGAAGAGACGCTGGAGGAGTACGTGACGGACGCGGACCGCCTGTCCGCTTCGGCTGCAGACGCGTCCCATGTGGACAACGTGGCGCCGCGGGTCGGGTTGGATCTGCTGCGCACCGAGACGGCGGAGGTGTTCGTGCTGACGGAAAGCGATAAGCTGCAGCGCGACGTGCTGGCGGCGGCTCCGGGACTGAAGGCCGCGCTGCTCGCCGAAGGCGTCTCGCTCGATCTGCGCGCGGACTTCCGCCAGGCGAAAGCCGGCGACGCGACCGGCGCTCTGACGGAGGTAACGACGGGGGGTCACGGGGCGATGGATTACCGCGGCAGCGAGCTGCAGCTGCATTCCCGCTCGTTCAGCGGCATGTGGGACGGCGGCAACCTCGTCTGCGACGGGCGGTACAGCTACCTGCTGTCCCCGACGGTGCAGGCGTACGCGGCCGATCCGAAATACGGCATCCACACCTATCCGTTTACGCTCACCGCGCGGGACGCGGAAGGCAAGACCGTGTGGACGACGACGGTCACGCGGGCGATCCTGGACAGCCAGACCGATCTGCAGGACGCTTCCTGGGGCTTCGACGCGGACGGCACGTACCTGTATCTGACAGACGGCGGCCGGACGGCGCTGTTTGACATCCGCACGGGCACGTACGTCGCCACGCTGAACCAGGCGCTGGGCAGCTTTAACGTCGTGACGGCGGAATCTCTCTACACGTTCAAGAACGACGGCATCTACCGCATGCCGAAGGGCGGCGGCGCGATGAAATGCATTTACGCCGGAGAGATCAGCTGTCCCGCCTGCCTGGGCGGCCGGATCCAGTTCCTGCTGAAGGCGGACCTGGGCAAGGGCCTCGGGTTGTACCGGGGCGTGTTCGATCCCGATGGCGAAAGCGTGCGCTGCCGGCTGCTGGAGGGGTCGCTGGAAGGCTATGCGAAAGACGCGCAGGGCCTCGCCATCGACGCTTCCGGCGCGGTGTTCGCCTATGCGCAAAACCGCGCGTACTGCTTCGGTCCGGACGACCTGCTGATCCGGGTCATTCCGCTGAGCAGCTCCAGCAACGCCCGCAAAGTCTTCCCCGTGTGGAACGGCAGCGGCCGGGTGCGTTACGTGGCGCAGACCGGTCACGAGCGCTATCCGAAGAGCTACGAGGTCTGGTGCCGGTGCGAAGGCGTTTACACGGATGAATCCTACAGCGACCGCCGCGTCAAGGAGGACAATTATCCGAACTTCGGCGACCCGGTCGTGTTCGCGGCCGAGGACGAAAACGGCGCCATCGGGATCTATCTGGGCTGCAATTACGTGTATTCCACAGGGGAGCGCTATCTGGACACCGCGCTGTTCACGTTCAACGGCGATTTCCGCAATCCCATGGGGTTCCCCATGGAGCACGGCTATCAGAGCATACGGTACCTGTGCGCCACCGCGAACCTGAACGGCAGCTCGGACATCAAGCAGATCGTGCACGTGGCGGAGAGCCGCGGGGACGAGGAGGACCGGCTGATCGCGAAACATCTGTCCGGCGAGGCGAATTACAGCTATTATCTTTCTCTGAACGGCGCCCAGACCCCGCAGGGCGTTGCGGCGGCACTGGACGGCATCGCCGCGGCGGTGCGGGCCATGAAGCAGGAGGGCGAGAACGCCGCCGTCTTAAGCGGCAGCCTGACCCGCGGCATCAGCCTGGCGCCCGATACGACGTACTATTACGAATACGAGACGACCGCGAAGACGGACGTCCTCTCCGTGGAAGCGGACATCGCGCGGCCTTCGGGCATGCCCGGGTCCGCCGGCGGCTATCAGGTGACGTCGAGCCACATCGAAAACTTCGACGACACCGAGGTTGAGCCGTTCTTTAAGGCAGATACCTCCGCCATCAGCGGCGGGCGGTACCAGATCGCGAACCTCCGGACGAAGGAAGACAGCTACATGCACGTACAGAGCGGCACGTCGAAGCCGCTGACGTTTACCGTGCCGGCGGGATACCGGGCCGTGCTGTGCATGGATTACGAGTATTCCTGCTATTCCTCCGACCCCGGCGGAAAACAGCTGCTGCTGAGCAAAGACGGCGGGACCGCGCTCGCGCTGGACGTTCCGTCCGCGGGCCTCACCCGGAGCAGCGGTACCTACATGCACGCGGCTTTACTGGAGAGCGGGTCGTACAGGCTGGACGGCGCGCTGAAAGAGCGCACGAAGGGCGGCGGGCGGACGTGCACGTTCTGGATCGACAATCTGAAGGTGCTGCTCGTGCAGGAAGGCGCCGCGCAGACGTCCGCTGGCCTGCAGAAACTGCCCGCCCGGTCCTCTGTGACCGGGGACGGTACGATGCGCAGGGTCAGCGGCAGCTTTACGACGCCGCAGCAGGCGGCGCACTTCGGGACGTACCCCTGCCAGAAGGTGACGGGGCTGAGCAGCGCGTTCGCGGGCGTCACCGAAGAGATGCGCGGCTATACGAAAAATCTGTACCTGAACCTGGCGATCCCCGCGGGCCGGCAGGCGTTGTATACCGTCTTTACCGGCAGCGGCCGGGGCGGGTCCTACACGTCCTCGAATACCGGCAAGACGCGCTATTACGACGCGAGCTGGACGTTCGACGATACGCTGCACGGCGTCCATACGCTGGAGCGCGGCGGTCTTCTGGATCTGTACGTCCTGCCGGAGAACGCGCGCTTCGTCTGGAAAGGGCTGACGGGGGAGCACGTGATGAAGGTCTCCGTCAACACGAATTACGGCGGGCGCGTGGCGTTCGGCACGCTGCAGATGTACGTGAACAGCGAAGGCGCCACCGTGCCCACCGCGCTGCAGCAGGGCCGCTTCTTCGAGGAGGCGGGCAGCCTCTACGCCGAAGACCTGATCTTCTCCGGCGGCGGCCGCGTGACCCTGAACGCCCCCGAAGGCACGGCGGTCCGCAACCTGCGGATCTATGCCGTCAGCGGCAGTGCGCAGGTGAACGCCCTGCAGTGCGCGTTCAAGAGCGGCGCGGATCTGGCGGGCTGGAGCGGGTCGACGGCGAACGCGAAGATCGAACCGTTCCGGAGCGAAAAGGAAGAGCCCGCCCGGGTCTACGCCAAGGGCGAGGCGATCCAGTACCAGGTGTTCTACAGCGATTTCGAGCACGACCCCTCCAAGAAGCAGCACTGGGTCTACACCCACGAGCCGCTGACGGACGGGCCGTACCCGCAGGTCGGCAAAGATCTGTCCGCGCCGGTCACGAAGTTCTACGTGGACGGCAAATACACCGCGACCCACTGGCAGGAGGACTCCACCGGCACGCCTCCGTACGACAAGGAGTCCAACAAGGTGGAGATCACGTTCTACATCAACAGCGGGCCGGGCAACGACGCGCCGTGGGTCAAGAACATCGCGACGACGCCTTCGCCCGTCAAACAGGGCAGCACGTACACCGTCAAGGCGGCCGTGGACGATAAGGACAAGGACCCGCTGACGGTGACCATCGAGGTGTACAAGGACCAGGGCAGCCAGCCCATCGGCAAGAAGGCTGTAAAGGATCTGAAGCCGGACGCGGCGGGCAGGTATCCCGACGTCGTCCTGTCCGGCCTGCCCAAGGCGGAAGCCGGCACGTACGACGTGGTCGTGACCGTCAAGGACGGTGGCGGCGCGGACGTGAAGTCCCTGCGCTTCCAGGTGAAAGAGGAACGGTCGCTGACGGGCACGGTCACGCACACGGCGGCCTGGGAGGCGAACCGCCTGGCCTGGAACGAGGCGAAAAAGGGCACGGCCGCGGTGCGGCCGGCGAACATGTTCTGGCCGGGCGAGGTGCTGGTGCTGAACGCGCCGTGCACGGGCGACCCGGTGTCGGTGGACGCCGTCCTCGTGCAGTTCCCGCAGTACGCGGCAAGGCTCGCCCGGGGCGCGGCAGGGGCGGACGGAAAGCCCGTCTATACGGGTCAGCTCTGGCACAGCTCGATGCTGCAGACGATCGGGACGGCAAGACCGGTGCCCGCGACGGTGCGGTTTACGGCCCGGTACGCGGACAACAGCGTGCTGACGTGGGACGTGGCGATCGTTTTCGACCAGTCGAACGGCTCGTACTACCAGCTGCATAGAAACTATTAAGTTCACGCGCAACCACTCACTGGGACGGGGGCGTGATCGGCAAGACCGATCACGCCCCCGTCCCTGTGATTGGTTGCTCCGTATATCCTTCTTTGATATAATTATCTTCATGGAAAACCGCATCCACATCGACAACCGGCATTTTTACAGGACGCTTCTGGCGGTCGCTGTCCCCATCGCGCTGCAGAACCTCATCTCCAGCTCGTTTTTCCTCGTGGACACCGTCATGGTGGGCAAACTGGGCGAACTGGCGCTGGCCAGCACGGGCCTTGCCACCCAGGTGTTCCACGTGCACTGGATGATGATCTTCGGCTTCTGCACGGGCTGCAGCACGTTCTACAGCCAGTTCTGGGGCGCGAAGGATCTTCCGAATATCCGCAAGGTCGTCGGCGTGGCCTGGACGTTCTGCCTGGCGGCCAGCCTGCTGTTTTTCTGCGCGGGCCTGTTCGCGCCGCAGGGCGTGCTGGCCCTGTTCACGAACGACCTCTCCGCCAAGATCGTAGGCACCGGATACCTGCGCATCGCGGCGGTCAACTTCCTGCTCGTCGCGGCGGCCCAGCCCCTGGTGGCGGCGCTGCGCTCCACCCAGCAGGCGAAAATCCCCCTGTACATCACGATCATCGCGTTCTTTACGAACACGGTGCTCAACTACGGGCTCATCTTCGGCAAGCTGGGCATGCCCCGCATGGAAGTGAGGGGCGCGGCTCTCGCGACGGTCATCAGCCGCCTCGTGGAGCTGCTGGCGACAGCGTATTTCGTCTTCGGCCGGAACAACGTCCTGTCTGGAAAACTTAAAGAATTCTTCGCGTTCGACCGCGGCTTTATGGTCCGCGTGCTGAAGAACGCGTCCGCGACCACAGCGAACGAGACCCTCTGGGGCGCCGGCATCGCGGCGCAGAACGCGGCGTACGGCCGCATGGGAGTGACCGCGTTTGCGGCCTATAAAGCGGCGAGCTCCATCGCGGACTTCTTCCTGATGGCCTGCTTCGCGACGTCCGCGGCGTCCCTGGTGCTGCTGGGCGAACAGCTGGGCCAGGGTAATTACGACTACGCGAAAGCGCTGTCGAGAAAACTGCTGCACGTGGGGCTGGGGTTCTCCGTGTTCATGGCGGCGCTCATGTATCTGTGCCGTGCGCCGTTCATCGGCCTGTTTACGCTCACGGACGAGGCGAAGCTGTGGACGAACCGCATCCTGCTGATCACCGCGCTCGTGCAGCCGCTGCAGA
The DNA here is from genome assembly GCA_017412505.1 of Bacillota bacterium. Taxonomy (GTDB): domain Bacteria; phylum Bacillota; class Clostridia; order Peptostreptococcales; family Anaerovoracaceae; genus RUG11894. The sequence continues at coordinate 15,388 of JAFPXN010000003.1, forward strand.
ACCACAACGCGTTCCAGGTCTGCGGCACCATGCGCAGCGGCGGAGACGCCCGCTTCGCGGCGATCTGCGAGGTGGCGACCGTGTGGGTCATCCGCGTGCCGCTGGCCTTCTTCGGCGCGCTCGTCCTGAAGCTGCCCATCTACCTGGTGGCGCTGCTGTGCGAGGCCGAGAGCGTCATCAAAGCCGTTATCCTTTACGTCCGCTACCGCAGTGACAAGTGGATGAAGAACATGATCGAGGGAATGTAAATGAAGCACATCAGCATCGTCGTGCCCTGCTACAACGAAGAAGAGGCGCTGCCCCTGTATTACGAAGCCATGCTTCCCGTGCTGGAAACGCTGCGCGCGCAAGGCGCGGACGTCGATTTCGTGTTCGTCGACGACGGCTCCGGGGACGGCACGCTGCGCGTGCTGAGAGACCTGCACGAAAAGGACGGGCGCTGCGGCTACGTCAGCTTTTCGCGCAATTTCGGCAAGGAAGCCGCCATGTACGCGGGGCTGCAGCACGCCAAAGGCGACTACGTCGCGGTCATGGACGCGGATTTGCAGGACCCGCCCGACATGCTTCCCGACATGCTGCGCATCCTCGAGGAGTCCCCGGCGGACGACCCCGTCGACTGCGTCGGCACCCGCCGCACGGACCGCAAGGGAGAACCTCCCATCCGCAGCTTTTTCGCGCGGTGCTTCTACCGGCTCATCAACAGGATCTCCAAGACCGAGATCGTGGACGGCGCCCGCGACTACCGCCTGATGACCCGCCGCATGGTCGACGCCATCCTGTCCCTGAGCGAATACAACCGCTTCTCCAAGGGCATCTTTTCCTGGGTCGGGTTCAAGACCCGGTGGCTGGAATACGTCAACCGCGAACGCGTCGCCGGCGAGACGAAGTGGAGCTTCCGCAAACTGTTCCTGTATTCCATCGACGGCATCACGGCCTTTTCGACCGCCCCGCTGGCCATCGCCAGTTTCTCTGGCATGGCGATCTGCGCCGTCAGCTTTATCGCGCTGCTGTTCGTGTTCATCCGGGCGCTCGTGTTCGGTGACCCGGTAGCGGGCTGGCCGTCCATGATCTGTATCATCCTGTTCCTGGGCGGCGTGCAGCTGCTGGGCATCGGCATCCTGGGCCAGTACCTGGCGAAGACGTACCTGGAAGTGAAGAACCGCCCGCAGTACGTGCTGCAGGAGAAAAATCTGAAGGAATAAAGCCTGCCTGGCGGGCTGATATCTGGGGCTGCGGTGACCCATCCTGTGCGGGGTCACACGATTGCAGTGACCCAATGCCTGATTTTGGCTTCGGGGTCACGCAAAATGGCTGCTGTTTGTGACCCAAAGCACAAAAGAATCGTGTGGGTCACGCAAATGCCGTGACCCAATGCAGAGCGGGTCACAGAAAAGCACAATTCGTCGTTGTCCGGGCTTTGGAAAAGCAGGATTTAAAGTTATGTAGGCCGCGGAAAGCGCGTTTCCGGGCATTGTGCCGCCGAATTTGAGTATGAGAAAAACCGGCCTTGCGCTGTACACAATCTTTGCGCTGCTGTTCGCCGGCCTGCCGTTCTTCGTGCTGAAGATGAGCTGGCAGGGCGCGGCCGCCTACGAGAGCTTTACGCTGACGCCCTGGATCTGGGTGGCTCTCGGCGCGCTCGCGCTGTGCCTCGTCCCGAAGGAACTGCCGCAGTTTCCGGACTGGCTGGCGGCTCCGCTGTGGGGCTGCGCGGCGTTCCAGTACCGCTATCACTGCTTTCACCTGATCGAGACGCACATGACCATGAAGTACGACTTCGCGGCGGTGATGGACTCGGTGAAGGGAATCAAGCAGGCGAAGGAAGCGATCTTTACGCATTGGGCGTTCTATCCGCGCGTGCTGGAATGGTGGAACGGCCTGTGCAGCCAGGAGTATTACTACCGCAACGCGGTGTATTTCAACCTGCTGACCTGCGCGGCGTGCGTGCTGCTGGTCTACCTGATCGCCCGGCGCGTCTGGAAGCGCCAGCGGGCGGCGATGATCGCGGCGGCGATCGCGTGCTTCTGGCCGTCGCTGTCGTATTACGCCTCGGTGACCACGAACGAACACCTGGCGACGCTGGGCATCCTGCTGACGAGTTATCTGGGGATCCTGGCGTGGCAGCTGCGCGAAAAGCGCTGGCCTTGCGCGGTCCTGGCCCTGCTGGCCGGGCTTGCCGCCGGCGCAACGGACCTGTTTAAGCAGTTCTCGCCTGTTTTCCTGATTGCAAGTTTTGGAACAGGGCTGCTGTTTCTGCTGATCGAATATAAAAAACAGCGCGGCGAAACGCGGTCGGAAGCGTCCAAAAGAAGCCGCAGACTCGGCAAACAGATCCTGTCCCTGATCCTCGCGATCGCGGTCATGTTCGCCCTTTCGACTGCGGTCAAGGAAAGAGCGTACCGCTGGCTGGAAGGGTATCTCGAGATGCCCGTCTGCCGCAACGCCACGGCACACTTCCTCTGGATCGGCCTGAATTCAAAGGGCGGCGGC
>JAFPXN010000042.1 GCA_017412505.1 Bacillota bacterium
CCTCGCGGGGACGGACGATAGCGGGGACAAGCACGCCGTACTGCTTGATGCTATCCGTTGTTTCTTGCATAGCTTCATCGTCCCGTACCTTAAAGGGATGATTGGGAAAGTCGTGCAGTTCCGATAAAGGAAGCTCAACAATATGATCTATTGGTTTAGCTCTTGCCATTTGTTCACCTCCAAGAAAAAAGGAGCTGATTTTCATCAACTCCTTTGGGTCAATTTGAGTTTTGGGATGCAAACGCAACGATACGGATACCGTTCGCATATTGTGCTCAATGATTGCGATGTGGCACGCGCAGGGACCAAGCGATTCACATTTCGTATTGACTTCTTGCGATCAAAATGTGATACTTTGTGAGTAGTCTTGCTGGAAGGTGCTAAAAATGGAAAAAGCGGGCCAGTTTCAGCATCTTTCAAACCTTTTGCTTGTGTTTGAAGTTAGCTAAAACTGGCCCGCGTGGGAGAGCGCAAGGTTCGCAATCTTGAGGCCAGGGGTTCGATCCCCCTAGGGTCCACCAAAAAAACCGTCCGTCAGGACGGTTTTTTCTTTTGGTTTATTCCACCCAGTTCACCGGGTTGCCTTTCGGTTTGCGCTCGCCGCGGACCGGGCCGTCGTCAGCGCCAAAGCCCAGGATCAACCCGCCCGTGACGAATTCATCCTCTTCCATGCCCAGCCCCTGCAGATAGTCCTGCACCGCCTTCCTGTCCGTCAGCCAATGCAGCTGGTTGATCCAGCAAGCGCCCAGATCCAGGGCGTTGGCCGCGATCATCATGTTCTCCAGAGCGCAGGAACTGTCCGCTATGGCGTTGCCCAGGCTCTTCTTGTTGGCGGTGACGATGAGAACAGGAGCGTTGTAGTGGAAGACGTAATTTCCTTTCTTTGCCGCGGAAATGGAGTGGCGAAGCGCCACGTACATGTCCGGGTCAGCCTCCATTTTGGCAAATTCCTCCTGAACGATGCGGGCCAGATCCGCCTGGACGGTCTTGTCCGTAATGACGATAAACCGCGTCGACTGCATGTCGGATCCGCTGGGCGCTGCCCGGCCGGCTTCGATCACCTGTTCAATGAGTTCCCTGGGCGGCAATTCGTCCTTCATTTTTCGGGTGCTTCTTCTGGTAAAGATCGCTTGCAATGCGTCCATGGCCGTTCTCCTTTCCTTCTGTCAGTTTCAATATACCGCGGGCGCGAAAGGATTGCAAGGCGGGGCAGATAGACAGATGCCGCCGTTCTTTTATGATATAATGAAACACACGAAAAGGAGGACGGCAGCAGTGAAGGTTTTAGAGGAACGGGACCTGTTTCTGCAGCAGGTGGATGCCGGTACGCTGGAAAAGGTAGAACATACGCAGGACTACGTGATCCGGACAGGTTCGGGCGATATTCTGATGTCGTTCCGCTGGCTGGATCATTCTCCGGTCTTCCTGCACATGACGCAGCAGCAGACGTCTCTCTGGACGGAAAATGCGAAGATCCTCTCGTTTGCAAAGGAGATCTCCGGGCCGGGAAAGGAAGAACTGTTCGAATTCCTGATCGCGGGCTGGTACGGCATGAACCTGATGATGCCCGAATTCAAGTGGCCTTACGGCTATCCCTTCGTCATCGCCCTGAGCGTGGCGATCGTCGCGTTCATGATCTGGCTGTTCCGCAGGAATAAGTGGCTGTAAGAAGCCCGCAACAAACCCTTGCGTGACATTTGCGCCTGCAATCGCTATGCTGGAAGAGGAAGGAGCGCGCCGATGAACGCAGTATCGAAAAATCTGAAAGAGATCCGCCAGGCGAAGGGCCTGACCCAGGATCAGCTGGCCGAGGCGCTGCACGTGACCCGGCAGGCGGTCAGCAACTGGGAGACAGGCCGCAGCGAACCGGATATCGAGACGCTGCTGGCATTGGCGGAAGCGTTGGACACCGGCGCGGATGCCCTGATCTACGGGCCGGAACCGCCAAAATACGAGCCGATGCAGAAAAAGTACATCATCTGCTGCGTCGTCTTTGGCTTGATCTTCCTTGCAGGGATCGCCGCAAGAATATGGCTCGAACCGTGGCTGCTGGAAAACCGGAAGCAGACGTTCGATATGACGCCGTCGCTGTACTATATGCTTGTGATGAGACCGCTGGTGGCCGCTTCATGCGGTGCGTTGCTGGGGTCCCTGCTTTCCCTGGGGCTCGACCTGCGGCTGAAAAAGCCCTGGCGCATCGTCTGTTTGATCCTGGGCATCTGCTGCCTCGTGCCGGCGCTGGTGACGGGAGCGCAGTTTGTGCATCTCATCGGGCGGTCCCGGCTCATATTCCCCTTTGTCTGGAACACCCAGACCAGCCTCTGGATCTGGACCCGGGCCGTGCCTTTTCTCGGAGGCTTTCTGATTTTTCTCGGCTTCAACCGCAGATAAACGCTGCGATATCGTCGAATACCTCGTCTTCGATGTGCTGCTCGACGCCGTATTCCTGCTTCGCCTTCGTAATGTCGCCGCCGCGGGATTCCACAAAGCAGTGGTTCAGCGTGGGGTAGACTTTGAACTGCGTGTCCGGACGGTCCGCCAACTGCTCCCGGAATGCCTTCAGATCCACTTCTTCCAGCGTCTGGAAGTCTTTGCCGCCCTGCAGGAGCAGGGCGGGTTTTTCGCTTTCGCGCAGGTAATCGCTTGCGGTCTTTTGACCCATTTCCTTGAAATAGTACAGGGACAGATTGCCGGCAAACCTCTTCTTTTTCGCTTCTTCGTCGGTCAGTTGGTACAGTCCGTCGAACAGCTTCGCGTACTTTTTATACTGCGTGCCCGAGATCATGCCGAGCAGGGACCCGGTCTTCTTCGCCTGCTGCAGCTGCCGCAGCACGATGTCCTCCAGACGGCAGGGCGTGCCGGCCATCATAATCAAGCCCTTCGCGCCGCCCCATGCCGCGTCGATGCGCGGCGCCAGCATGGCGCCCATGCTGTGACCCAGGACAAAGATCCTGTCCGGATCTATCCTGCGGTCGCTTTTCAGCAGGTCGAGGGCTGCCAGGGCGTCGTCGATCGTCTCCTCTTTTACAGTGATATCTTTTTTCTTCGCCATCTTGCGGCCGTAGGCGAACGTGCGCTTGTCGTAGCGCAGGGAGGCGATCCCCCGCTTCGCGAGGCCCTCCGCCAGGTCTTTGAACGGGGTCAGCTTCAAGACTCTTTCGTCTTTATTGCTCGGCCCGGAGCCGTGAACCATCACGACGGCGGGGAAGGGTCCTTCCGTTCCGTCCGGCAGGGTCAGCAGGCCGTCGAGCGGATACGCCGGGTCCGCGGTGACTTTTACGTTTTCCGTATACATGTTCAGATCCCTTTCTTATACAGACTGTAGGAGTAGATCGTCGGCACCAGCACCATCACGGCGATCAGCGCGGGCATCAGCCAGAGCCGGCCGATCTTCAGCAGGGTCAGCAGGGCCATGAGGATGCCGCAGGCGACCCAGAGATAGCCTGCGAGGCGGTGCGTGCGGTTCCAGTTCTCTTCGCTGGCCAGCGTCCAGGGCAGCTTGATGCCCATCGTATAGCTCTGTTTCGTCTTGGGCAGGTAATTGCCGATGACGATGAACAGCAGCGACACGAGCAGCGGAAGAATCACTTCGATGCGCGATTCGTATCCGAGCGCATTTGCAAGAACGAAGGCGTTCGTAAGGATCGAGACCGCGGGAACCGTCCAGATCGCGATGTTGAACAGGGCCGGGCTCATATTATTGCGTTTCGGATCTGTACGCAGGCCGAAATGCATCAACAGATTGAGGCCTGCAATGATCGCGGGCAGTCCGAATACGGCGAGCGCCTTGCTCGACCATCCGTCCGGCTGTCCGTCGACGCCGAAATGGGTCGCGATGGAGTCCGGCAGGCGGCTGTAGAGGATGACGCCTGCGATCATGGGCAACAGGCACAGGACAGTTGTGAGAACGATCTGGCTTTTATTCTTCATGGTCTGCATCTCCTTTCAGAGTCTGGATCCACAGCAGCACTTCCTCCAGAACGGAGGCGTTCAAAGTGTAATAAATGTAGTTTTTTTCGCGCTTTTCCGTCACGAGACCCGCTTTTTTCAGCTGGGCAAGGTGGTAGGACACCGTTGCCGCCGTCATGTCGAAGCGGGCGGCGATGTCGCCCGCGGTCATGGATCCACCTTTCAGCATGTTCAGGATCTCGCGGCGGACAGGATCGCTGAGCGCTTTCATCGTATCGCTGAATCCCATAAGTCTGCTCGCTTTCTATTTAGAAATTTTTCTAAATACTATATAGCACCGAGAGATAGCCGCGTCAAGAGGTATTTAGAAAATAATCTAAATATGATCCGCCCTTGCCCATTATGGTATAATAAAATATAATGCGCAAAGCAGCCTCGAAGGCTGTGAGATAAGAGAAAGGACTGAACCGATATGAACAAGAAAAGAATCGTTTCCCTGCTGCTCGCGCTGGCGATGATCTTCGCTCTTGCCGGCTGCACGTCTTCCGAACCGGCGCAGCCCGCCGAACCTTCCGAACCGGAAGCCTCCGGCAGCGCCATCACCGTCACCGATATGACCGGCCGGGAGATCACCCTGGACGAACCCGCGACCCGCGTCGTAGCCCTGTCCGCCGCGGACTGCGAATTCCTGTATGCCGTAGGCGCCGGTGATACGCTGGTCGGCCGCGGCGAGTACTGCGACTATCCTGCGGAAGTTCTCGACGTGCCTTCCGTGCAGTCGGGTTATGACACGAATATCGAGCAGATCATCGCGCTCGAGCCCCAGGTTCTGCTGATGAGCACCATGGCGCAGACCGAAGAGCAGGTCGCCGCGTTGGAAGAGGCAGGCATCAAGGTCGTCGTTTCTGACGCCCAGGATATCGAGGGCGTTTATACCGCGCTGGAGATGATCGGAACGCTCATGGGAAAGGAAAATGAGGCGGAACAGGTCATCACCACGATGAAGGTCCGTTTTCAGGAACTGTCCGGTTCCACCTCCACCCAGGGCAAGACCGTCTACTTCGAAGTCTCCCCGCTGGAATACGGCTTGTGGACGGCCGGCAAGGGCACGTTCATGAACGAGATCGCGGAGATGCTCGGCATGAAGAATGTGTTCGACGACGTGGAAGGCTGGGCTGAGATCAGCGAAGAGCAGGTCCTGGAGCGCAATCCGGACTACATCGTCACCATCACCATGTACTTCGGCGAAGGTCCGACCCCCGAAGAGGAGATCATGGCGCGCCCGGGCTGGGAGAACGTTACCGCGGTCCAAAACGGCACCATCCTCAACCTGCAGAACAACGAACTGTCCCGCCCGACGCCCCGTCTGACGGACGGCGCGCTGATGCTTCACAATTTCGTCGTGGAGCATCCCATTGAAGAACTCGCGCCTGCCGCGTAATGGGCCGGACGGGAAAGAAAACTGAATCGTTCACGCCGCTGGCATACGTGCTGTTCGCAGCCGTCATGCTGGCGGTTTTCGTGCTTTGCGTTTCCGTCGGCAGCGTCAGCGTCCCGTTCACGGAGACGGTCTCCCTGATCGCCGGCGCGATCCGCGGCATGCAGGCGCCTGCGACGTCCGCGGCATCCATCATTTTATCTTCGCGGCTGCCCCGGGTGATCTGCGTTGCGCTCACGGGTGCAGCGCTTTCGGTCTGCGGCGCCGCCATGCAGGGACTGCTGAAGAATCCGCTGGCGGACGGTTCCACGCTGGGCGTATCGTCCGGCGCGTCTTTGGGCGCGGTCATCGCGATCGCGTTCGGTATCACGTTCCCGGCGCTGCCGTTCGCGGGCACCATGGTGATGGCTATGATCTTCGCGTTCGCGTCCATCGTCATCATCCTGTCGCTGGCGTACAAGCTGGACTATTCTCTGTCCACGAACAGCATCATCCTGATCGGCGTCATCTATTCCATGTTTGTCTCCAGCCTGCTGTCCCTGATCCTGACGTTCTCGCACGACAAGCTTCACAACATCACGTTCTGGACGATGGGATCGCTGGCTGGCACGAGCTACCGCAACGCTTTGGTGCTGCTGGCTGCTCTGGTGATCTGCGGCGGCATCCTGCTGCACCTGCACCGGGAACTGAACGCCTTCGCCGTGGGGGAAGACAACGCGAGACATATCGGGGTCAACGTGCGCAGGGTGCGGCTGACCGTGCTGATCGCGGTATCCGCCCTGATCGGCGTCTGCGTCTCCATCGGCGGCTGCATCGGCTTCGTCGGCCTCGTGACCCCGCACATCGTGCGCATGATCACCGGCCCGAATCACGCGAAGCTGCTGCCGGCGTCGCTGTTCGGAGGCGCGAGTTTCCTGATGCTGTGCGACCTGGCGGCCCGCATGATCGCCAATCCCCTGCAGCTGCCCATCGGCGTCGTGACGTCTCTGATCGGCGCCGTCCTGTTTATCGTGATCTTTTACCGGAGCAGGAGGGTGTCGTCATGAAGATGTTGGAAGTGAAACAGCTCGGCGTGCGCTACGGTACGCTGGACGTCGTGAAAGACGTCAGCTTTTCCGTGGAAGAAGGGGAATGGCTGATGATCGCCGGCCCCAACGGCGCCGGTAAATCCACGGTCGTGAGCGCGGTCTCCCAGAGCGTGGATTCGACCGGGACGGTGCTGTTCTGCGGCAAGGACGTGCGCAGTTATAAGCCGCAGGAACTGGCGCGGCATATCGGCGTGCTGTCGCAGAATCACGCGGTGAACTACGCGTTTATGGTGAGGGAAGTCGTCGGCCTGGGCCGGTACGCCTATTCCCGGGGTCTGTTCGCGGGCCGTTCGGATACGGATGAAAAGGCGGTGGAGGAAGCGCTCGCGCTGACCGGCCTGCAGGACCTGGCGCAGCAGTCTGTGCTGAAGCTGTCCGGCGGCGAACTGCAGCGGGTGTTCCTGGCTCAGATCTTTGCCCAGGACCCGGACCTGCTGATCCTGGATGAACCGACGAACCACCTGGATCTGCTGTACCAGAAGCAGGTGTTCTCCCTGATCGAGGCGTGGCGGAAAAAGCCCGGCAGGGCGGTGATCTCCGTCGTCCACGACCTCAGTCTGGCGCTGGCATACGGCACACAGGCGCTGCTGATGGATCAGGGGCAGACGGTGGCTGCCGGACCGGTCAAAGACGTGCTGACGGCAGACCGGCTGAGCAGCGTTTACGGCATGGACGTAAAGGACTGGATGCAGGGCCTGCTGCGGCAGTGGGAAGGCTTATAGCGATAAAAAAAGGAGAAATACGGGTCAAAGCGAGGCTTTTCCGTATTTCTTTTTTTATTGTTTTTTCGTGCTTGACTTTTACTCTTTAGTGCGTTACGATTTAATGCGTTAAAGCAAAATTCACTCAGTCATCTCAGGAAGGACGCAATCTATGTTTATCAAAATCATCATGCTCGTACTCTTCTTCGGCCTTATGATCGGGATCGGGCTGTACTGCCGCCGCAACGCGACGGACGTCAACGGTTTCGTTCTGGGCGGCCGCGCGGTCGGTCCATGGCTCACCGCCTTCGCCTACGGCACCTCCTATTTTTCCGCGGTCATCTTCGTCGGCTACGCCGGACAGTTCGGCTGGAAGTACGGCATCGCGTCCACCTGGGTGGGGATCGGCAACGCGCTGATCGGCTCCCTGATGGCCTGGGCCATTCTGGGACGCCGCACCCGCATCATGACGCAGCACCTGAACAGCGCCACGATGCCCCAGTTCTTCAGCGAACGCTTCGCGAGCCCCGCGCTCAAGATCTGCGCGTCCGCGATCATCTTTATCTTCCTCATTCCGTATACCGCAAGCCTTTACAACGGCCTGTCCCGCCTGTTCGGCATGGCGTTCAACATCGACTACTCGGTCTGCGTCATCGTCATGGCGATCCTCACCGGGATCTACGTCATCGCCGGCGGCTACATGGCGACGGCCGTGAACGACTTCATCCAGGGCATCATCATGATCTTCGGCATCTGCGCGGTCATCGGCGCCGTGCTGAAGAGCCAGGGCGGTTTTCTCGCCGCACTGCAGGGCCTTGCCGCGGTCACGGACGAAACGGTTTCGACCGCCCCGGGCATCTTCAATTCGTTCTTCGGGCCGGACCCGCTCAACCTGCTGGGCGTCGTCATCCTGACGTCGCTGGGCACCTGGGGCCTGCCGCAGATGGTGCAGAAGTTTTACGCCATCAAGAGCGAAGGAGCCATCAATAAAGGCATGATCATCTCCACGATCTTCGCCTTCATCGTGGCGGGCGGCTGCTACTTCCTCGGCGGCTTCGGCAGACTGTTTTCCGACAAGATCGACATCGCTGCGAACGGCTTCGACTCCGTGGTGCCCACCATGCTGTCCGGCCTGCCCGACATCCTGATCGCCGTCGTGGTCATCCTGGTGCTGTCCGCGTCCATGTCCACGCTGTCGTCCCTCGTGCTCACGTCCAGTTCCACGCTTACGCTGGACCTGCTGAAGGGCCACTTCGTAAAAGATATGGACGAGAAGAAGCAGTTGGCTATCATGCGGGCGCTCATCGTCGTATTCATCGCGATCTCCGTCGTGCTGGCCATCATCCAGTACAAGAGCAGCGTCACGTTCATCGCGCAGCTGATGGGCGTGTCCTGGGGCGCGCTGGCCGGCGCGTTCCTGGCGCCGTTCCTCTACGGCCTGTACTGGAAGCGGACGACGAAGGCCGCCTGCTGGGTGAGCTTCGTGTTCTCCTCCGTCGTGATGATCGCCAACATCTTCGTTCGCAGCAGCTTCCCGAAACTGCTGCAGTCGCCCATCAACGCCGGTGCGTTCTGCATGCTGGCGGGGCTTCTGATCGTGCCGCTCGTGTCGGTCTGCACCAAGGCCCCGGACGGCACGCTGGTGGAAGACGCCTTCTCCTGCTATAATAAAAAGGTATTGGTGCCCCAGAGCGAAGCGCTGGGTGACAGCGAAGGCCCGACGTACAGAGGATGATCATCGATATCCATACGCATACTTTTCCGGATGCGATCGCGGCAAGAGCCGTGGACAAACTGAAGCACAATTCGCACACAGAGCCGGTTCTCGATGGGGCGGCTCTGTCTCTGTCTGCCTCGGCGAAGGCTGCGGGCGTCGATCTCGCGGTGATCCAGCCGGTAGCCACGTCTCCCGCGCAGGTGCGGGACATCAACGACGGAGCGATCGAAACGAACCGGAGTTCGTACGTGACCCGCCTGGCATCTTTCGGCTGCATGCACCCGGCGTTCGATGCGCCGGAGCAGGAATGCGCGCGGCTGGCGGAGGCGGGTGTGAAGGGCATCAAACTGCACCCCGTGTACCAGCTGACGGATATGGACGATCCGTCTTACGTGCGCGTGCTGCGGGCGGCGGCGGACTGCGGGCTGCTCGTGCTGATCCACGCGGGGATCGACGTGGGCTTTCTGGACAGGACATATTCTGACGTCGGGAAGATCGCCCTGGCGTTGGACGCTGTGCCGGACGGGAGATATATCCTGGCCCACATGGGCGGCTGGCGCCAGTGGGACGAAGCGCAGGCGCTGTTTGCCGGCAGGGAAAACGTCTGGATCGATACGTCGTTTTCCCTGGGCGACATGACCCCGCTGGGCGACGGGTTCTATGAGACGCACAGCCTGTCGCGGCTTTCGCAGGGACGCTTTCTGCAGATGGCGGAAGCGTTCGGGGCGGAAAAACTGCTGTTCGGGACGGACAGCCCCTGGGAGGATCAGGCGGCGGAGATCGCGAAGATCCGCGCGCTGCCGCTGGAAGAAAACGAAAAGACCGCGATCCTGGGCGGGAACGCGAAGGCGTTATTGGGACTGTAACGGAGATGTTTGCGATTTTAGAAACAATAAAAGATCGTATGGCGCAGGGCGAGGATCTGATGCTCGCCGTCGTGCGGGAGACCGAAGGCTCCGTGCCGCGCAGGAAGGGCGCCGCGATGCTGATCGGTTCTTCCGGCATCTTAAAGGGCAGCATCGGCGGCGGTGCGCTGGAAGCCGCTGTACTTCGCGCGGCAAAAGACTGTCTGGCGCAAAAACTCTGCCAAGCCCTGGCTTTCGGGCTGGATGGCGGCAATCTGCTGACGCAGAACGCGGGAGATGCGCTTCCGACCGGCATGATCTGCGGCGGCAGGGTATCGGTATGGCTGCAGTATATCCGTTCCGGCGACAGGACGTGGCAGGAACAATGCGATCAGGCGCTCTTGTTGTTAAAGGACGGCTGTTCCGCACAACTTAACTTCGATTCCCTTTCGTTTCCTCTCGATCCGCCGGAACGGGCGCTGCTCTTCGGCGGCGGTCACATCGCGAAGGCCCTTACGCCCATCCTCGCAAGTGTGGACTTTCGCGTCGTCGTGATGGACGAACGCCCGGAATTCGCGACAAGCGGGCGCTTTCCCAACGCCGCGCAGGTCGTGTGCGGCGATTTCGGACAGCTTGACAGATTCTTTACGTTCAGAGCGAACGACTATGCGGTCGTGGTCACGTCGGGCCACGTGCACGATTTCGAGGTGGAAGAACAGCTGCTGCGGAAGGAATTGGCCTACGTGGGGGTCATCGGGTCGCGGAAGAAGACCGCAGCTGTAAACGCAAAGTTGAAAGCGGCCGGGATACCGGAAGAAAAACTCGCGCAGGTCCACACGCCCATCGGACTGGATATCGGCGCGGTGACCCCGGAAGAGATCGCCGTGAGCATCGCGGCGGAGATGATCCGGGTCCGGGCGGAAAGAAGGTAATGAAAAGAGCACATGGGGACAGTCCCCATGTGCTCTTTTGTTATGCTGCAGAGTTGTTTACAGTTCCGCCAGCTCGTCCTGTTCTACGAGCACGGCGCCTTTCGCGGACAGCGCGGATTCCGCTGCCGCCACGTCGGCGACCTTGCAGACCAGGAAGGCCTTTCCGGACTTGCCGCCCAGGAAGCAGTACATGTACTCCAGGTTGATGCCTGCGTCCGCGACCGCCTTGATGACGGAGTGCAGACCGCCGGGCACGTCGGGGATGGCTACGGCGACGGCTTCGGAGACGCTGGTGATGTAATCCGCGTCCTTCAGCACGGTTACCGCTTTATACACGTCCTTTACGAGGATGCGGGCGATGCCGAATTCGCTGGTCTCCGCCAGGGAGAACGCGCGCATGTCGATCGCTTCGTCCGCCAGCACCTTCGTCATCTCGCAGAGGGCGCCGGGGCGGTTCTCAAGAAATACAGAGATCTGTTTTACGCTCATTTCGGTACCTCCTTAGATCTTTCTCTTGTCGATGACGCGCACGGCCTTGCCTTCGCTGCGCACGATGGATTTCGGCGCCACGAGGGAGACCTTCGCCTTCAGGCCCAGCATGGACTTGAGTCCGTCCACGATATCCTTCTGGCGCGCCGCGATCTCGCCCATGTTGTCCGTGAACATCTCCGGGGTCATCTCGACCTGGACGTCCAGCGTATCGGTGTTGTTGACGCGGTCGACGACGATCTGGTAGTTGGCCGGGTAGCCCTTGTTCAGCAGCACCGTCTCGATCTGGCTCGGGAACACGTTGACGCCGCGGATGATCAGCATGTCATCGGAGCGTCCTCTCGGCTTGCTCATCTTGACGTGCGTTCTGCCGCAGGGGCAGGGCTCGTGACTCAGCTTGACGATATCCCTGGTGCGGTAGCGGATCAGCGGGAACGCTTCTTTCGTAATGGCGGTGAACACCAGTTCGCCGTACGTGCCGTCAGGCACCGGTTCGAGCGTGTCGGGGTCGATGACTTCCGCGATGAAGTGGTCTTCGTTGATGTGCATGCCGGTCTGCGCCGAACATTCGAACGCGACGCCCGGGCCGGACAGTTCCGTAAGTCCGTAGATATCGTACGCTTTGATGCCCATGGTCTTCTGGATGTCCTGACGCATCGCCTCGGACCAGGCTTCGGCGCCGAAGATGCCCGCCTTCAGGGGGATCTCCTCGGGGGAGAGACCCATTTCCTTCATGGTCTCGCCCAGATAGGCTGCGTAGGAAGGCGTGCAGCACAGGATGGTTGTGTTTAAGTCACGGATGAACATGATCTGCCGTTCGGTATTGCCGGAAGACGTGGGGATCGTCAGGCAGCCGACCTTATGGCTGCCGCCGTTCAGTCCCGGGCCTCCGGTAAAGAGTCCGTAGCCGTACGAGACCTGGCAGACGTCTTCGTTCGTTCCTCCTGCCGCTGTGATAGCTCTCGCGCAGCAGTCTTCCCACAGGTCGATGTCGTGCTGCGTATAAAACGCGACGACGCGCTTGCCGGTCGTGCCGGACGTGGACTGGATGCGCACGCAGTTCTTCAGATCTTCCGCCAGCAGACCGTACGGATAGCCTTCGCGCAGGTCCGCCTTCGTGACGAAGGGGAGCTTGCGGATGTCGTCCACGCCTTTGATGTCCTCCGGGCAGACGCCTGCGTCTTCCATCTTCTTGCGGTAGTAGGGGACGTTGTCCCACACGTGTTTCACCTGTTTGACCAGGCGTTCGTCCTGCCACGCGCGGATCTGCTCCCGCGAGGCAGTTTCGATCTCCGGTTGATAATACCTTTCCATAAGATGTCCTTTCTTGATATGCCAACCCTATTGAATAACTAGGCGTTTTTGCCCAGTTCGAAAGCTTTTTTGTTCAGTTCCAGGAACTTCGGAGGAACCGACGCTTCGATGGCCTTCTGCCACACCGCGTCGTCCATGCCGAAATAATGGGACAGTCTGCCCATCAGCACCAGGTTGACCGCCTTGCTGCTGCCGGCCTGCTTAGCCAGTTCGAGGCAGTCCAGAGCGTCCACTTTGGCGCCAGCCGCCTTCATCTTGGCGACGAGGTCCTCCGGATACTGCGCTGCGCCCGTGACCACGGGCATGGGGTCGATCTGCTGGGTCGACGTGACGATCTGTCCGCCGGGTTTCAGATATTCCATCCACCTTGCCGCTTCCAGCAGTTCGAACGAGACGATGAAGTCCGCTTCTCCCTTATCGATGATGGGGGAGCTGACCCGGTCGCCGTAGCGCACGTACGTGACGACGCTGCCGCCTCTCTGGCTCATGCCATGGACTTCGGAGACTTTTACGTCGTAGCCCTCTTCGAGCAGCATGCGGCCCAGGAGTTTACTGGCGAGGAGGCTTCCCTGTCCGCCTACGCCTACGATCATGACATTCTTGGTTTCCATGGCTTACTCCTCCTTTCCCGTGCTCTCGAACGCGTCTTTGGGACAAAGCTGCGTGCAGATGCCGCAGCCGACGCACAGTGTGTCGTCCACGCGGGCTTTGCCGTCCTTCATGGAGATGGCCGGGCATCCGATGCGCATGCAGGACTTACAGCCGATGCACTTCTGCGGATCCGTTTTCAGCGGCGCTTTGTGCTTGACGTATTTCAGCAGCGCGCAGGGCCTGCGGGAGATGATGACAGACGGTTCCTCCGCCGCCAGTTCTTCCTTGACCGCGGCGTCGCACTCCGCCAGGTTATACGGGTCGACGACGCGCACGCGGCGGATGCCCATGGCGCGGACCAGGCTCTCCAGGTCGATCTTGCCGGCGGGGTCTCCCTTGATGTTGTATCCCGTCGTCGGATTCTGCTGGTGGCCGGTCATGCCGGTGATGGAATTGTCCACGATGATGACCGTGGAATTGCTCTGGTTATACGCGATGTTGGCGAGGCCGGTCATGCCGGAATGCATGAACGTCGAATCGCCGATGACCGCCACGGTCCTGCCTTCGCTCTCCTTGCCCAGGGCTTTGTTGAACCCGTGAGTAGCGGAGACGGAGGCGCCCATACAGAGGGTCATCTCGATGGCGTTCAGCGGAGGCGCGGCGCCTAAGGTGTAGCAGCCGATGTCGCCTAAAACCGTGCACTTGTTCTTCGCCAGCGTGTAGAACAGTCCTCTGTGGGGGCATCCCGCGCACATGACGGGCGGACGGCCGGGCAGGGCTTCGTCCAGCGCCTTGCCTTCGTGCTTCTCCATGCCCAGTTTCTCCGCGATCAGGTTCTGGGAGAATTCGCCGAGCAGGGGGAAGGCTTCCTTGCCCTTGCAGGACAGTCCCAGCTCGCGCACGTGGGTCTCGATAAAGCCGTCCAGCTCTTCGACGACCACGAGGGTCTCGACGGATCTCGCGAAATCGACGATCTTCTTCTCCGGAAGAGGCCAGATCATCCCCAGCTTCAGGATGGGGACCTTATCGCCGCAGACTTCCTTCACGTACTGGTAGGACGTGGACGAGGTGATGATGCCGATCTTATGATCCGGTCCGTTTTCGATGCGGTTGAGATCTGTCGTTTCCGCGAATTCGACCAGTTTGCGCGTGCGTTCCTCTACGACGGGATGGCGCTTGATGGCGTTTGCGGGGGTCATGACGTATTTCGAGATCGTCTTGACGTAGGGCTTCGCCGGCGCTTCGACGCGTTCTCCGGTGTCCACGATGGACTGGGAGTGGGCGATGCGGGTGCACATCTTCAGGAAGACGGGCACGTCGAACTGTTCGGACAGTTCGTAGGCCTTTTTCGCAAAGGCGAGGGCTTCCGCGGAATCCGAAGGTTCGAGCATGGGGATCTTTGCGGAGCGCGCATAGTGGCGGGAGTCCTGCTCGTTCTGGGAGCTGTGCATGCCCGCGTCGTCCGCGACCGCGATCACCATGCCGGCGTTGACCCCGGTATACGATACGGTGAACAGCGGATCCGCCGCCACGTTAAGCCCCACGTGCTTCATGCCGCAGAACGACCGTTTTCCGGCCAGAGACGCGCCGAACGCGGTCTCCATGGCCACTTTTTCGTTGGGCGCCCATTCGGCGTAGATCTCGTCATATTTCGCCGCTTCCTCGGTGATCTCGGTGCTGGGGGTGCCGGGGTAAGAAGATACCACGCAGCATCCGGCTTCCCAGAGGCCCCGGGCAGCGGCAGCGTTGCCAAGCATTAACTGTTTCATTCTTTTCCTTCCTCATTATCTGCCAGGCCGTTGCGCAGGATGAGGTCTTTCATCGCGCCTCCGGACCCGTTGTCGATGATGTTGCGGCGCACGCGGCTGATCGTCGCGCTGCTGGTGCCGGTCTTCTGCAGGATCTCCGTATACACCTTGTCCTGCAGCAGCATTCTGGCTACTTCGAAACGCCGTTCGATGCTGCACAGTTCCGTCGGTGAACAGAGATCCTCGAAAAATCGTCTGGCTTCATCCGCATCCTTTAAGTCCAGGACCGCTTCGTACAGCGCGGTGCACCGGTCTGTTTTCGTATTCTTCGCCATTGTTTTGCCAACCTTTCTATCAATAATGACGGTTTGAACGAATATACAAGAGATTGTAGCACTTTAACTTGTGAAAGTAAAGGACTTTAAAGCATGAAAGTAAAGAAAGATTTCCGAGCGGGTCACGGCGCGCCCGGCAAATCAGAAATCGGAAGAATGTTCTTGACTTTAACGGATAAAAGTATTAAAGTTTTTGTGTTGGCCGCTGCGGCCGGCGCAAATAATTTTAATGTAAGGAGCATAGATTTATGGCCATTACCGACCTGCTGGAACGCAACAGCAAACTGTACGGAAACGAAATCGCGCTCGTCGAGCTCAACCCGGAGATCCAGGAAGAGCCGCGGGTCACCTGGCGCGAATACGAACTGATCCAGCCCACGACGGGTTCTCCCTACCGCAGGGAGATCACCTGGAGCGTGTTCGACGAGAAGGCGAACCGCGTCGCGAACCTGCTTCTGTCGCGGGGCATCCGCAAAGGACAGAAGGTAGCGATCCTGCTGATGAACTGCCTGGAGTGGCTGCCCATCTATTTCGGCGTGCTGAAGACTGGCGCCGTAGCGGTGCCTCTGAACTTCCGCTATACCGCCGACGAGATCGATTACTGCTTAAAACTGGCAGACGCGGACGTGCTGTTCTTCGGGCCGGAATTCATCGGCCGCGTGGAGGATATCTTTCCGAAGATCAAGACCCAGATGATCCTGTTCTTCGTGGGCGACAACCGTCCGTCCTATGCGGAAAGCTATTCCGAAGCGGTCTCCAACTGCTCGTCTTCTTCTCCGATCGTACTCGTGGAGGATACGGACGACGCGGCCATCTACTATTCCTCCGGCACGACGGGCTTCCCGAAGGCCATCCTGCTGGACCACACGGCGCTGATGCAGTCCGCCCGCATGGAGGCGATCCATCACGAGACGACGCACGACGACATCTTCCTGTGCATCCCGCCGCTGTATCACACCGGCGCGAAGATGCACTGGTTCGGTTCCCTGTACACCGGCAGCCGGGCCGTCATCCTGAAGGGCAACTCCCCGAAGGCGATCCTGGACGCGGTCAGCCTGGAGCGGGCGA
Organism: Bacillota bacterium; assembly: GCA_017412505.1. Lineage (GTDB taxonomy): Bacteria > Bacillota > Clostridia > Peptostreptococcales > Anaerovoracaceae > RUG11894. Next base: position 16,176 of record JAFPXN010000042.1, read on the forward strand.
CCATCGTGTGGCTGCTCGTTCCCTGGGCGCAGGACATCCTGGCGGCCTTCGACCGCGGCGACATCAAGCCCGAGCACTATCAGCTGTCCCAGTGGCGGCTGATGCACATCGGCGCGCAGCCGGTGCCGCCTTCGCTCATCCGTCATTGGTTGGAATATTTCCCGCATCATAAATACGACACGAACTACGGCCTGTCCGAATCCACGGGCCCGGGCTGCGTGCACCTGGGACTGGAGAACGTCCGCAAGGTCGGCGCCATCGGCGTACCCGGCTACGGTTGGAAATGCAAGATCGTGGACGAACAGGGCAACGAAGTCGAGCAGGGCACGGTCGGCGAGCTGTGCGTACAGGGCCCCGGCGTCATGAAGTGCTACTATCACAATCCGGAAGCTACGGCAGAGGTCCTGAAGGACGGCTGGCTGCACACCGGCGACATGGCCAAACAAGACGAAGACGGTTTCTATTTCCTCGTGGACCGCAAGAAGGACGTCATCATCTCCGGCGGCGAAAACCTGTATCCGGTGCAGATTGAGGATTTCCTTGCTTCCAATCCGAAGATCCACGACGTGGCGGTCATCGGCCTGCCCGACAAGCGTCTCGGCGAGATCGCGGCGGCGATCATCCAGGTCAAGCAGGGCATGACCCTGACAGAAGAGGAAGTCGACCGTTTCTGCCTCGAACTGCCCCGTTACAAGCGGCCGCGCAGGATCATCTTCGCGGACGTGCCCAGAAATCCGACGGGCAAGATCGAAAAGCCCAAACTGCGCAAGATCTACGGCGGAGTCAATCTGGTCGAGCAGCAGAACAAGGCGTAGCAGAATGTACAAACAGGGCGGGAGGCGCGGCCTCCCGCTTTTTCTGTGCGTTTCGAAAAGCGATGTGGTATAGTGATTAGAGGAGGAAACCGCTGATGCAATACAGAAAAGACAGATACGGAGACGATCTTTCCGTCCTGGGCTTCGGCTGCATGCGCTTTACGAAGAAGGGCAATAAGATCGATATCGACAAAGCGGAAAAGGAGATCCTGGCGGCATTCCATGCCGGGGTCAACTATTACGACACCGCCTACGTGTACGGCGACAGCGAAGCGACGGTGGGCGAGATCTTCGAGCGCAATCACATGCGCGACCAGATCAGGATCGCCACGAAACTGCCGCAGTATCTCTGCCGCAGCAGGGAGTCGGTGGAAAAGTATTTCAAAGAGGAACTGTCTCGGCTGCGCACGGATCACGTGGATTATTATCTGATGCACCACATGACGGACGTGGCGATGTGGGAGAAATTAAAAGCGATCGGCATCCTGGACTGGATCGCGGAGAAAAAAGCCTCCGGCGCCATCCGCAATATCGGCTTTTCCTATCACGGCAATACCGACAATTTCCTGAAGATCCTGAACGACTACGACTGGGACATCTGCCAGATCCAATATAACTATTTCGACGAAGTTTCCCAAGCCGGTTCCATCGGTCTGAAAGCCGCCGCGGCGAAGGGTATCCCTGTGGTCATCATGGAGCCCCTGCGGGGCGGCAAACTGGTGAACCAGCTGCCGAAAGAGGCGCTGAAGATCTTCCGGGACAGCGGCAAGTCCTGGAGCCCCGCCGAGTGGGGCCTCCGCTGGCTGTACGACCAGCCGGAGGTGACGGTGGTGCTGTCCGGCATGAACTCCGTTCCCATGGTGGAAGAGAATTGCCGCGTGGCAGCCGGGACGGAACCCGGATCCATGACGGAGGTGGACCGCAAGGTGTTGGCCGGCGTCTGCAAGGCGATCCGCGCGAAGGATAAAGTGGGCTGCACGGGCTGCCGCTACTGCATGCCCTGCCCGCAGAACGTGGACATCCCCGGGATCTTCCGCGGCTACAACATGATGTACGTCGAATCGAAGCACCAGGGCCGCGTTCAGTACGCCCAGACTTCGGGGCTTACGAATCCCCCGTCCTATGCGTCCCAGTGCATCGGCTGCGGCAAGTGCGAGCAGCATTGTCCGCAGAACATTCCCATCCGGGAAAAACTGAAAGAAGCAGACCGCGCGCTGCGTCCGCTGCCCTATAAGATCGGCATCGAGGTAGCGAGAAAATTCATGCTGCGATAACCAAAGGAGAGAATACAGATGAGCGAAAAAACGAGGATCATTCTGGACTGTGACCCGGGTCACGACGACGCGGTCGCCATCATGCTGGCGGCGGGCAATCCCGGCATCGAAGTGCTGGGCATCACGACGGAGTCCGGCAACCAGACCATCGAAAAAACGAGCCGCAACGCGCTGAACGTGCTGCAGTGGATCGGAAAAGGGGAGATCCCTGTCTATATGGGCTGCAAAGGCCCCATGCTGAGGGAGAAGATGACCGCCGCGGACATCCACGGCGAGACGGGGCTGGACGGTCCGGTCTTTCCGCCGCTGCAGCTGAAACTGCAGGAAAAGCACGCGGTCAACTATATCGTGGAGACGCTGATGGCGTCGAACGAGCCTGTTACCATGGTCACGACGGGACCCATGACAAATCTGGGCATGGCGATCCGCATGGAACCGGCTATCGTCGAGAAGATCGACAAGATCGTGTTGATGGGCGGATCGTACCAGAACGGCAACGTCACGCCGGCTGCGGAATTCAATATCATCTGCGACCCGGAAGCCGCCCACATCTGCTTTTCCTGCGGACGTCCCGTATATATGATGGGCCTGGATATCACCCGCAAAGTGCTGTGCGTGCCGGAAGTCGTGGAGCGCATGAAGAAGATCGGCAATAAGGCCAGCGATCTGTTTGTGGATCTGATGGCGCATTTCTGCCGCACGCAGAAGGAGGTCTTCGGCTTCCCCGGCGGGCCGCTGCACGACCCCTGCACGATCGTCTGGCTCATCGATCCGTCGGTCATCACGCTCAAACCCATGCACGCGACGGTCGATATCTCCCGCGGCGAGAGCTACGGGCGCACGAACTGCGATTTCTTCAACTATCAGAAGAAAGAACTCAACGCGAACGTGGCGGTGGCGGTGGACGTGGACCGTTACTGGGACGTGATCGAGAAAGAACTGAGGCGGTACGATGGCTAAGATCCTGGTTGCGGGCAGTTTGAATATGGATCTCCGCTTCTCCATGAAGCGCATGCCCCTGGAGGGCGAGACCGTTTTGGGTGACGGCCTGCTGTACAATCCCGGCGGCAAAGGTGCGAATCAGGCCGCTGCCGCGGCGAAACTGGGCGGCGACGTGGTCATGCTGGGCTGCGTCGGCAAAGACGGATTCGGCGATGCGCTCGCGAAGAGCCTGACGGATTGCGGCTGCGACGTGTCGGCCCTTCGCCGCGTGACCGCGCCCACGGGCACCGCGTCCATCTACGTGGACGAGAGGGGGCGCAACAGCATCGTCGTGATCGCGGGCGCGAATGCGTACTGCGACGTGGAATACCTGAAGGAATGCGAAGACGCGCTAAAAAGCTGCAGCATCCTGATGCTGCAGCTGGAGATCCCCTACGACGCGGTGTGGTATCTGGCGAAGAAGGCGCGCGCATTGGGAAAGACAGTCATTCTGAACCCGGCGCCTGCCCCGGATTCGATTCCCAAGGACGTTCTGAAATGCGTAGACTGGCTGACCCCGAACGAAACGGAACTGGCAAGGCTTTCCGGCATGCCCTGCGAAGAACCTTCCCAGATCGAGGAGGCTGCGGCAAAGCTGCAGCGCGCGGGGGTGAAGAACGTGCTCGTGACAGTCGGAAGCCACGGGGCGTATCTTTGCACCGCGGAGACGTCCGAACTCGTCCCTACGCAGCACGTGAAGGCGGTCGACACGACGGCTGCCGGCGACTGCTTCAACGGCGCGTTCGCCGTGGCGCTGTCGGAAGGGCGGACAGCTCTGCAGGCGGTGGAATTCGCGAACCGGGCGGCTTCGATCTCCGTCACGCGGGAAGGCGCGCAGAGTTCGCTGCCTCTGCGGAGCGAGGTGCTTTAAAAGGTCAACTTTCTGCAGTTGGTTTTGCAATCGGATTCATAGAATGTCTTTATGGACGGTTTTCTGAAACGACAGAAGACCGTTCATTTTTAATATGACGCTTACTTCGCATTTCAGAGGGCGCTTTTTTGATGTGATTGAGAGCGGTCTGCTTGTCTGCTGTCAAATCGATGGTTGTTGGCTCTGTTTGCCCATTTGTCCACTAAAACCAACAGTTCGCAGATTACTCTCCAGCTTTGTTGGTTACTGTTCTAATATGCGTATGGAAACCCACACTTAGCGGGCACGAGGGCGATGAAATCGAAAGAATAGGGTGTAGTATGCAGATCGTGGAATGGCAAATATTGACAATACTTGCAAAATAATGTAATATAATGGAAATTTAGCACAGTTCAAAGTGTAATCCGAGGAAAAAGAGACAGATGGACAAAGAAGCGATTCGTTTGATGTTGGGTCACTTGGAAAAAGAAAGAATACAAACCAACAAGGCGATCAGAAAATTGCCAAGAGGAATGCTGCGCATCTGGAAAAATGGCTCTGGCCGGATACAGCAATTCCGGCAGTATCAATATGAAGGGACGCTGCGTCTAAAGAGCATCAACTGCGACCCGGAGCAAGTCTATGCGCTAGCGCATAAATCATATTTGATGGAGAAACTGCGGCGTATCGAAAAAAACATCCGCATTCTAAAAGGAGACGGTCCAAAGCTTTGCTCTCTGGATCCTGAGGATATTCTACGCAGTCTGCCGAAAAACTACGGAACGCTGAATCCCCTTCGTGTGATCGATCCGAACGTCGCGGCGGCACCTGATTATCCGAATCCTGTTTTTGATAAGAGTCTTCTGCCGAAACCTGCTGCGCTGAGCATCGGCAGCATGGATCCCCGGGACTGGGCAGCGCAGCCATATTGCGCCAATACAAAAAAACATCACAGAAAGATCCATATGACAGCGAGGGGCGTGGCCTGCCGCTCGAAGAATGAGGTTCTGGTTCTGGAGAAGTACGACGCATTACAGATCCCGTATCATTACGACGAGGTCGTCCAGCTGCCGGACCGTTACGTTTCGCCGGATGTGATCTTTCCCGATCCCTACGGTATGCTGATCTATCATGAACATGCGGGACTGCAGACAGAAGAATATCTGAACGACTTTTCAGAGAAGATCCAGGCCTATGCAGCCTGCGGCATCCTGCCCGGCCATAATCTGATCGTTACGTTCGACCACGATGACGGCGGGATCAATATGGATATGATCGAGTCGTTGATAAAGGATAAAATGCGCTGATTACCGGACGTAATGCACGCGGCTTTCATCCCAGCGGTCTTCCTGCACCCGACTCTCCGCGGGGTAACCCAGCGGAAACAGGGCGAAGGCATGCAGGCCTTCCGGAAGATGCAGGATCCTGTCCACGGCTTCGATGCGGTCATTCTGAGGCGCGATGCCCATCCAGACGCCGCCCAGGCCCTGAGCGGTCGTTTCCAGCCACAGATTCTCCGTCGCGATGGCGAGATCGATCTGCGCCCAGTCCGGCAGCCAGATATCCCGGATTCTGTAGCAGGGCACGATCACAGCAGGCGCGCCGGCAGCGGCTCCGGAGTACTGATGGACCTGCGACAACTGTTTTATCACGTCAGGGTTCGTGACCACGTAAAACTCCCAGGGCTGCTGATTCCCTGTAGAAGGGGCCGCCATAGCGGCGCGGAGGATCGCTTCGATCTTCTCCGGTTCCACCGGACGGTCTTCGTATTTGCGGATGCTGACGCGTTCGAATATCTCTTTCATGGCTGCACCTTTTCTATATTACCGGTTGACGATGAGCGCGACGACCAGGCCGAGGCAGAAACCCGCCGCGACCTGCAGCGGCGTGTGACCCACGAATTCCTCGAGTTTTTTCTCGAGAGTCACGTCGTGGTCGCTGATCATGTTGAATTTTTCGATCAGCTCGTTCAGGACTTTGGACTGTTTGCCGGTCTCGTAGCGGACGTTCATGGCGTCGTGCATCACGATGAACGCGATGACGGTCATGATGGCGAAAACCGGCGAATCCCAGCCGTAGTTCAGCCCTGCCGCGACAGCCGCGGACGTGACGAACGTGGAGTGGCTGCTGGGCATACCGCCGTCACCGGTCAGGCGGGAGGCGTCGAAGCGTTTGTTGACGATCATGAACGTAAACGGCTTCAGGATCTGGGAACAGGCCCAGCCGATGAGCGCCGTGATCAGAACTTTATTCTGAAAGATTAAAGAGAAATTATTCATAACAGGAAATTTTTCGGTTTTAGTTGTGTAATGGACACAATTCCGCTATAATAGCAACGTGATGTTGGCTTTAGGCAGCTGCTGCCCAGCAAGCCGGTTGCTTGATGCGCGGAGGGGGTAAGAACCCCTCCATTTTTTTATCCGAACTGAGCCTCGCGCAGGGGCTTGTCCCAGAAGATCTTCGCCTGCAGCGGCGCTGCGGCGGTGTAGCGGATCTGTCCGGCTTCGGGGTCGGGCGTGAGGGTCATGAGAGCCGCCTTGCGGAGCACGCCCGCAAACACGCACTCCGCCTCGTAGTAACATCTGAAAACGTCGATCGTCATAGGGCACCTTCTTTACGCTATTATTTTACTCTGCCGCGCTGTTCTCCGCAAATTTCTTTTATCCGCAACGAGGCTCCTGGCTCACAATATGTGTTATTATATATTGCCAACTAAGAAGGTAATTAACAGTATTTTACAGTTCATACATCTCATTTTCTCTAGTTAACAAGAAAGAAGAGAGGATGACCTTTATCATCCTCTCTTCTCAAAAACATTGATTTTTCAATGGTTTCAAGCATTTACTTGAAATATCTCTCCAGCAGACCCTTCAGTGCCTTGCCATGTCTGGCTTCGTCGCGGGCCATTTCGTGAACGGTGTCGTGGATGGCGTCCAGGCCGTTCTTCTTGGCGCACTTGGCCAGATCGGTCTTGCCCTGGACGGCGCCGAATTCGCAGTCGACTCTCCAGGCCAGGTTCTTCTGGGTGGAATCGGTCATGTTGGGTTCGAGCTCGGAACCCAGCAGTTCCGCGAACTTGGCGGCGTGCTCTGCTTCTTCCCAGGCTGCCTTTTCCCAATACAGGCCGATCTCAGGATAGCCTTCTCTGTGGGCGACTCTGGCCATGCACAGATACATGCCGACTTCGGAGCATTCGCCCTGGAAGTTGGCCTTCAGCTGTTCGATGATGTAAGCCTTATCCTCTTCGGGTACGTTGTCGAGGTTCATGCCGACGCCGAACACGTGCTCGGAAGCCAGAGGAGCGGATTCATCCATTTCCTTGAACTTGCTGCCGGGAACTTTGCATACGGGGCAGGCGAAATCGGCGGGCATTTCCTCGCCTTCATAGACGTAACCGCAGACGGGGCATACGAATTTTTTCATGTTTTTCTTCTCCTTTTTGTCATGTCGCATGAAGCGATAACAGTTAACTTTTTCAACAGTCTCATTATAATCAAAACGGCTCTGCTTGTCACCCCCTTGAAAGCGGATAGGCGCAGGGAGTATAATAAATTTTAGCGCAAACGCTGATCAGTAATAGACTTTTACGGAGGATAAACGTATGAACAGAGCATGGATCGAGCTGGATTCTGCAGCACTGAAACACAACCTGGAAGAACTCAGCAAGGAGTTCGACCCCAAGACCGGCATCATGGGCGTGGTCAAAGCCAACGGTTACGGCCACGGCGCCACCCAGATCGCGGCGAAGCTCAACGAATTCGGCATCGACCACATCTGCGTGGCAGCCCTGAGCGAAGCCATCGAACTCAGAGAGGCCGGCATCAAAGGCACCATCATCATCCTGGGCTACACGGCTCCCGGATTTGCCATGGAACTGTACCGCAATCAGATCACCCAGACCCTCGTCAGCATCGAATATGCGAAGCAGCTGGACGAAGTCTTCGGCAAGATGATCGAGGCCACCATGCCCGAGAACAAGGACGCCAAGCTGCTGGCCAACATGGCCATCGACACCGGCATGCACCGCATCGGCGTCGCCAAGGACGATTACGACACCATGGTGGAATTCTACAACCTGAAGCATATCAAGTGCACGGGTATGTTCACCCACCTGCCCGTTGCTGACACCGGAGAAGAACAGCACGTGGAATTTACGAAGGGCCAGATCGAAGCGTTCTTCCGGGCGAAGCACGAACTGGAAAAGAGAGGCGTCGACCCCGGTTACGTTCACTGCCAGAACTCCCTGGGCAGCATCAACTACTCCCCGCTGCCCGAGGCGGACTACGCGCGCTTCGGCATCTGCATGTACGGCGCGCAGCAGGTCTATGAGGACTACGTCAAGCGTCCCGTCCATCTGGAGCCGGTCATGACCCTGAAGGCCCACATCGCCTCCGTGCGCGAGATCGCTCCCGGAGAGACCGTCGGCTACGGCCGCACCTTCACCGCGGAGAGACCGACCAAGATCGCGACCCTGTGCATCGGCTACGCAGACGGCGTGCCCCGCAACCTGTCCGGCGGCAAGCTGAAGGCCATCGTACACGGCCAGTACTGCCAGGGCGCAGGCCGCATCTGCATGGATCAGATGATGCTGGACGTCACCGACATCCCCGATGTTAAGATGGGCGACGTTGCCATCCTGCTGGGCAGAGACGGCGACAAGGCGATCTATGCGGAAGACTGGGCGAGAGATGCCGGCACCATTACCGACGAGATCTTCACCAGACTCAACAAGCGCATCGAGAACAACGGATTCGTCAAGTAAAAGGTTCGAACGAGCGCGCCTCTCCGGAGGCGCGCTTTTATATTTTGTAAGATTATTGCGAAGAATTAACTACAGAATGTAAATTGAACAGCCCATTCCGCTCCTGTAAAGTAAAACCGTAAGAACATGTCAAAACCCGTTTGCATACAGATGAAAAGGAGCAAAACCATGAGCATCAAGACAGATCTTCTTCACGACAATCAGGTCCATCAGAAACTGTGGGGCGACTACAAGAGCATCGCAGCAAGCCATACCAGCCCCATTTATCAGACCACGACGTTCATTCTGGACGACTTCGACAGCGCCGTCTATCTGAACCAGCACGTGGACCAGGGCTTCGTGTACAGCCGTTTCGGCGGTCCGTCCAGCGACGAACTGGAAAGAAAAGTCGCCCATCTGGAGCACGCGGAAGCCGCGCTGGCGCTGGCTTCCGGCCTCGGTGCCATCTCCACGGCAGCTCTGTCCTGCCTGAAGGCCGGCGATCACGTGGTCTTCGGCGACGTCATCTATGGATGCACGTTTACGCTGTTCGCTAAGGTCCTGACCAATTTCGGGGTCACCTACACCAGAGTCGACACCACGGATCCCCAGAATGTTGCAGACGCCATCCAGCCCAATACGACGCTGGTCTACGTGGAGACCCCGGCTAACCCGACACTGAAGATCTCCGACATCGAAGCGATCGCCAAGATCGTTCACGAGCATGAAGGCATGAAGCTGATCGTGGACAGCACCTTCGCTTCTCCCTATCTGCAGAACCCCATCGATCTGGGTGCGGATATGGTCGTTCACAGCGCGACGAAATATCTGTGCGGTCACGGGACAGCAACGGCCGGCATCATCGCGGGCCGCAAAGAACTGATCGACCGCTGCCGCATGCCCTTTATGCAGTGCTTCGGCGCGGTGCTTGGACCGTTCGAGGCCTGGCTCGTGATGCAGGGCATGAAGACCCTGGCCGCACGCATGGACGTGACCTGCGCCAACGCCATGAAGGTCGCGAAGTTCCTGGAGAACCATCCGAAGATCGACCGCGTGTACTATCCCGGTCTGGAGAGCCATCCCACCCACGCCATCGCCAAGAAGCAGATGCACAACGGTTTCGGCGGCATGATGAGCGCCGACATCAAGGGCGGCATGGACGCTGTCCGTAAAGTGATGAACAACGTCAAGGTCTTCTCCCTGGCGACGTCTCTGGGCAACGTGGACTCCCTCATCCAGCACAGCCCCTCCATGTCCCATTTCGACATGAGTCCGGAAGAACGGCACGCCGCGGAGATATTCGACGGCCAGGTGCGCCTGTCCATCGGCATCGAAGACGCAGACGACCTGATCGCGGATCTTGACCAGGCTCTCGCCCTGATCTGATACACAGGAATTGCCTCCTTAAAACAAAGAAACGGCCGGGCTTTTTCGCCCGGCTGTTTTCGTGATACAATATTCTTATGGATTATACGATCTCCGACATGCTGCGGGACAATCTCGTTCCAGGCATCGAACAACTGGCGTACGGTGCGGATCTGGGCACTGCCGAGATCGCGGCCGTGACGGTGCAGGAATACCCGGCGGACGACTTCGTCCAGCCCGGGGATCTTGTGCTATCCACGGCAGAAGGGTGCACGGAGGACGAAGCGAAGTTTTCCGCATTTCTGCAGGAACTTGCGGCGAGCGGTGCCTGCGGCGTGCTGTTTGCGTTCCGCGACCCCGCCTACAAATTCCCGCTGGCTTTGCGGCTGCAGGCTCAAAAGCAGGGACTACCTGTGTTCCGCATCCCCTGGAAAGTCCGGTTTGCCCAGGTCCAGACGGACCTCATCCGGCGCATCCACCGGCGCAACGTGGAATATCTGACGGAACGGAAGCTGAAGAACGACTTTGTTTGGAATCTGGCATCCGGCGGGGAAGATCTGCAGCAGATGGCGGTCCAGGGGCTCCGGCTGAAGTTCGACCTGAGTCTGAACTACGCCTGCATCCGTTTCCGGGCTGCGCTGCCGGAAGACGTGCCGGAATATTCCGCCCGGGCAGCGGAGGCAGCGGCCTTGGCGGAGAATGCGATCGAAAGCGCCTGCCGGCTCTGCGGGCTGCGGGGCATGTATGCGGCCATGTCGCTGGAGTTTCTGCTTTACGTGCAGGTCCGGCAGAGCAGGGAGGCGGAGGACCTGCAGCGCATAACGGAAGTGCTGCGCAGCAAACTGCAGGAGAACCTGGCGGATGCGGCGCTCACGTTTGGAATCTGCCCTGCGGGCGATGCGCCTGCGGACTTTACGCTGCTGGCCCGCCAGGCTGCCATGGCGCTAACGTACGCGGCGGATTCTCCCGGCGGGATGTATACGTATAAAGACGCGAAGGAAGCGGCGCTCATCGCGGCGCTGCTGAGGGACGAGCAGGCGGTCTCCATTGCCGCACAGACGCTGCAGCCCCTGCTTTCCGCGGACGGGAAGGGCAGCGAATATCTGAAGAGCCTCGCAGTGTATTTCCGCTGCTGCGGCAATGCCAGCAAGGCGGCGGAGGAACTGCATATCCACCGGATCTCACTTCTCCAGCGCCTGGAGAAGATCGAGGCGCTCACCGGGCTCTCCCTGAAGGATCACCGGGACCGCCTGCTGCTGCAGCTGTGCGTGCGCATGATCCGGGACGAGTAGGGTAAAAAAGTATTATGGAAAAGAAATATAAGATCGTTTTATTTGATATGGACGGGACCATCCTGGATACGCTCCGGGATCTGTCGGACTCCGTCAACTGGGCGCTGGCCGAATGCGGCCTGCCCCAGAGAACATTTGCCGAAAACCGCCGTTTTTTAGGCAACGGCATCATCAATCTCATCCACCGGGCCGTGCCGGAAGGAACGCCGGAAGATCTGGAACTGCAAGTCCGCACGGTGTACAAGCACCATTACGAACAGCATTGCAACGACACGACGAAGCCCTTCGACGGCATTCCCGAAGCGCTTGCCGAACTGCGCCGCCGGGGATATAAGCTGGCCTGCGTCTCCAACAAGCCGGATGACGACGTGGCCCGGCTGGCGGAGCGGTATTTCGGCGGCTTGCTGGACGACTGGAGCGGTCCGCTGCCCGGCATGCCCATCAAGCCGGCGCCGGATCTGTGCGACCGCATTTTGGCGCGCCAGGGGCTGACCCGCGCAGAAGCCATCTACGTCGGCGATACGGAAGTGGATATCAAGACCGCGGAGAACGGCGGCATGGAATGCATCGTCTGCGCCTGGGGCTTCCGGGACGAGGACTGGCTCGTCGCCAGCGGTGCGAAGACCATCATCCACAGGCCGCAGGAACTACTGGAGTTGTTACCATGACGCAGCATATCATTCACCCGATCGCCCATATCCGCACGGATCTATCCTCCAAGTTCGGCATTCCCCGGCAGTCCGGGCTCGTGCCCGAACTGGAAGGCACCATCGTGTTCGAGCCGGCGTATCGCAATCCTGACGCGCTGCGGGGGCTGGAGAACTACAGCCATATCTGGCTCATCTGGCATTTCTCCGAAGGTTTCGCTTCGGCAAAGCAGGAAGGTCGCTACGACGGTCACGAAGAGGCCGCAGAAACGCCGTCCTGGAGTCCCACGGTACGTCCGCCGAAGATGGACGGCAACACCCGGGTCGGCGTGTTCGCGACGCGGTCGCCCAACCGGCCCAATTCCCTGGGCCTGTCCGTGGTGAAGATCACCGGGATCGAACCGGTAAGCGAAGAAGGACCCCTTATCCATGTGTCCGGCGCAGATCTGATGGACGGCACTCCGATCTTCGACATAAAACCCTATCTGCCTGCTACGGAATGCATCCCGGATGCGGACAAAGGAATCGGACGATTACGCCATGTTGAAACGCTGGATGTAGAAATTCCCGATGAGTGGGTCAAAAAGCTGTCAGAGGGCAAAACAGAGGCTCTCAGACGCATCCTGGAACTGGACCCCAGGCCCGGCTACCAGGACGACCCGGCCCGCATCTACGGCTTTCCCTTCGCCGGAAAGGAAGTGAAGTTCCGGGTGGAAGAGGGAACCGCCATCGTCGTTTCGATCGAATAAAAAACGGGGACGGGTCTCTGTCCCAGCAGTACTGCAGCACTGCAGTGAGACAGAGAACCGTCCCCGTTTTCGTGTCCTTTAGAACTTATCGGCCAGCGCGGCTGCCTGGGCGCAGCCGTCGGTCTTTTCGATGTCACCTTCGTTTAAGACGCCCGGAACGCAGACCTCGCCGACCATATTCCACTTGCAGAGGGCTGCGGTGCGTTCGAGGGGCACGCGCACACCGTCCATGACGGCCGGGTCCGCTTCTTCGCAGCAGGTGATGATAGCGCAGTCCTTGCCGGCGATACCCTTACCGCCGACCATAAAGGTGTACAGTTTGTCGATGGCGCCTTTGATCTGCGCGGGGATGGAGTACCAGTAGACCGGCATGGAGAATACGACGCCGTCCGCTTCCAGGATCGCGGGGGCCATCTTGTTGAAATCTCCGCCGAACGTGCAGGCTTCGCCCGTCGAATAGCAGGTGTTGCAGGCGTGGCAGAATCCCATGTCCATGTCGGATGTGTCGAAGCGGGTCACGGTGTGGCCTTTCGCCTCCGCTGCCGTGATGAAAGCTTCGGTCATGGCGAAGCTGTTGCCGCTCTTTCTGGGGCTGCCGGTAATTACTACGATCTTTTTGCTCATTGGTTTTCTCCTTTTATTTGATGACTGGGGCAGAACACATGGGGACTATCCCCCGGGGTTCTGTTTTAGTAGGCTGTCGTCATGGCGCCGTCGTCCAGGAAGGCCTGGCCGCTTACGCTGCCGTTGGCCGGGCTGATGAGGAAGACTGCGGTGCGGCCATACTCGTCTGTGGACTGGTAGCGGCGCTGGGGGAAGTTTGCGCTGTCTTTTTTCGTGTACTCTTCTTCGGTAAGGCCGATCTTTTCGCCGCGGATGCCGTTAAGATATTTGATGCGGTCCGTGTAGATACGGCCGGGCCCCATAGTGTTCACGAGGATGCCGTAGGGGCCGAATTCTCTTGCCATGGTCTTGCTCATGCCGACGACTCCCATGCGGAAGGTGTTGGACAGGATGAGGTTATCCAGCGCGCTCTTGATGGATGACGATGTGCTGTTGAGGATGCGGCCTTCGCCCGCTTCCTTCATGTAGGGCAGTGCCGCCCGGATGGATGTAATGTAGCTGTGCAGGCACTTCTGATAGCCGTCCGCCCAGTCCGCTTCCGTCAACGCTTCGAAGGAACCAGCCTTCGGTCCGGGACAGTGGTTGACCAGCGCATAGATGCCGCCGAGTTGCGCCGCAACATCGTCGATCATCTTCGTGATGCTGGCGTCGTCCAGCACGTCGTAGTAGAAGCAATAGGGCTTGTTTCCGGTCTCCGCTTCGATGTCCGCCTGGGCTTTCTCCAGGTCCGCGCGGAATGCTTCCGCGGTAGCGATGGCCACCTTTGCGCCTTCTCTGGCCGCTTCCGTTGCGATGCCTTTACCGATGCCTGCGGCGGAAGAGAGAACGACGACTACTTTATCCTTTAAACCGAGATCCATTTTGTTATCCTCCTTGTATTTATTCCATTTCCGGGTGCTTCTTTAAGTCGACGACGGGATTCTTCAGGGGCTCCATGCAGAACCCGTCCGGTCCGATGATGCGGCATTCCGCGATGTCCCCGTCCGTCAGCGGGAACGCTCTTGGGGTTCCCGTGGAGAGCACGTCTCCTGCGTACCAGCCCTGGATCGAGGAGTGCAGGGAGACCAGGCGGGCAGGGCGGTGAGTCATGTTGGCGACCACATTTTTAGCGTACACTTCGCCGTTGTGCACGCTCTGCACTTCCAGTTTCAAAACGTCCGGCACCTCGTCCGGGGTCACGAGCTCGGGACCGAAGGAGAAGAAGGTGGGGAAGTTCTTGACGATCGTCAGGTAGCGGGGGTTGCCCTGCACATATTCGTTGCCCTTCAGGATGGATTCCTCCGTCATGTCGAGGATGGTTGTGTAGCCGGCGACTACGTCCAGCCAGTTTTCTTCGGAAACGTCTCTGCAGTCTTTCCCGAGAATGACGCCCAGTTCCGCTTCCGCCGTCGTGCGGCAGGCTTCCTTCAGTTTCGGCAGACAGATGTCGTCTCCGGGGCCGACGAGGGTGTCCGCCATCTTGAAGAAGCTGCCGGGGAACCCCTGTGGCGCCGCCATGCCGATGTCACCGGCGTGATCCACATAGTTCAGACCGATGCCGAAGATGCGGCGGGGATTTCTGTACAGGGGGCCGTAGACGACTTCTTCCTCGGGGATGACCCCCGGAATGCTCTCCAGCTCCTCTTTGCCGCCATCGTTATACCACTTCGTAAGCGTCTTCAGCTGCTGGGTCTCGATCAGATCGAACAGGTCCTCTTTCCAGACTGTCCCTTTCGCTGCATTCAGGCAGGCGATGGGCAGTACGCCTTTTTGGGTCACGATACCGGCGGTCTCTTTGCCGTTCCATTTCACTGTTGCAAGTCTCATCTGCACGCCTCCTTTTTCAGCGCTTCCGCGGCGTCTTTCAGACGCGCGCATCCTTCCACGATATTGTCATAGTTGTTCGCGAAGGACATCCGCAGGTATCCTTCTCCTCCGGGCCCGAACACGCTGCCCGGGACGAGGGCGATCTTCGCGTTTTCCAGCAGATAATCGGACAGGTCTGCCGAGGACAGCCCCAGCGCTTTGCAGTTGATAAAGATATAGAAAGCGCCTTTCGGCGTTAAGCAGGACAGCCCGTCGATGGCATTGATCGCCTGCACGGCGTAGTCCCTTCTGCGCTGGTATTCCTTCACCATTTCCTTTACTTCGTCGCCCTCTTCGTTCAGGGCTGCGATCGCGGCGGTCTGCCCGAAGGATACGGCGCAGGTGGTGTTGTGCTGGTGGAACTTGTTCAGTACGGCGATGTAGTCTTCCGGCGCCGCCACGTAGCCCAGCCGCCAGCCCGTCATGGAATAGGCTTTGGACATGCCGTTCATGGTAAAGGTGCGTTCCTTCATGCCGGGAAGGGAGGCGATGCTCACGTGCTGTTCTCCGTCATAGATGAGCCGTTCATAGACTTCATCGGAGATCACCAGCAGATCCTTTTCGATGACCAGGTCCGCCAGCTTCTGCAGGGTCTCCCGCGCCAGTACGCCGCCGGTGGGATTGTTGGGGGTCACGATGACGATGGCCCTTGTTTTGTCCGTTACCTTGGCGCGGATCTCCTCCACGTCCAGCTGATAGCCGTTTTCCTCCTTCAGCTCGTAGGAGACGGGAACGGCGTTTAAGAAGCGGGGTACGTTGCGATAGTTGATCCACACAGGGTCCGGGACCAGCAGTTCGTCGCCTTCTTCCAGGATCGTGGCAAGCACGGCGAAGACCGCTTCAGAGAGGCCTGCCGTTACCAGGATCTCTTCCGGTTTATAGTTCAGGCCGTTTTCTCTCTTTAATTTCTCCGCGATGGCCTGACGCAGCTCCATCTTGCCGAAGTTGGAGGTGTAGAACACGTCTCCGTTCTGCAGCGCTTCGATGGCCGCTTTTTTAATATATTCAGGCGTGTCGAAGTCCGGCCGGCCGATCTCGAAGTGGATCACCGTTTCACCGGCCCGTTCCATGGCCAGTGCCTTTTCGTTTACTTTGCGGATGCCGGAAGGGGCCATCCGGTTCATGCGTTCTGCAAAAGTCGCCATATCGATTCCTCTCTTTCTGCTTTTATTGTAGCTGCGGCAGGCAGGTTTGTGAAATACGAATCTATCTGTTATACTATATGTAAATTCTTATAACTATCTGGGAGGTCCGCTTTGCTGGAATATAAAGAATACATTTACGCGGTGTACAAAGAACGCAGCTTTACCAAGGCTGCCCAGGTGCTGCACACGTCCCAGCCCTGGCTCTCTGCCAAGGTGAAGGAGATCGAGCAGAAACTGGGGACGCCTCTGTTTGACCGCAGCACAAACCCGCTCACTGTAACGGAAGCGGGGGCATTTTATGCGGCGCAGGCGGAGAAGGCGATGCAGATCGAAACGGAAATGGCGGAATACTTCGAACGGGCAAAACGGGAATCCGCGGGTCACCTGCGCATCGGCAGCTCCATGTTCTTCTGTACCTACGTGCTGCCGTCGCTGCTGGCGGACTTCCGCCGGAACCATCCGGGGGTGACACTCACATTTGAGGAAGGCGCTGCGAAAGATCTGTGGAATAAGCTGCTGCGGGGGGAACTGGACGTGGTGCTGGAGGCGGAGCAGCCCCGGGCGAAGCAGATCCATGCGGGGCTGTGGGAAAGAGAGGAGATCCTGCTCGCGGTGCCGGCCCGCTATCCCGTCAATGAAAAACTGCAAGACTATTGTTACTCATTCGAAGAAATCCTGAAGCGGGACGTTTCCGACATGCGAAAACCTGCCGTGCCGTTGCTGCAGTTTGCAAACCAGCCGTTTCTGCTGCTGGACGACACGAACGACATCCACGACCGGGCCATCGCGATCTGTAAAAATGCGGGATTTGTACCGTCCGTCAAGCTTCAGCTGACGCAGATGATGACTGCCTACTATCTGGTCTGCGAAGGGCAGGGCGTGTCCATGCTCCGGGCTACGATCCCCGAATATGTTACGCCCACGGACAGCGTGGTGTTCTATCAGATCGACGATCCCCTGGCAAACAGGGGCATCTATCTATCTTACGTGCCGCAGCGGGAAAATACGCTGAAAAAACAGCTGATCACCTATCTGGAAGGAGAGAAGATATGAATACCCACATGCTGATCGAAGCCGTCGGATACCTGGGATCCCTGCTGGTCCTGGTGTCCATGCTGATGACTTCCGTTTATAAACTGCGCGTCATCAACACCATCGGAAGCTGCATCTTTACGGTGTACGCTCTCATCATCCATTCGTACCCCACGGCGCTCATGAATTTCTGCCTCGTGCTGATCAATCTGCGCTTCCTGTGGAAGATGAACCGCATGGATAAGGATTTCGACCTGGTGAAGACGAGAAAGGGCGACGCGTTCCTGCGGTATTTCATCGACAGCCGCAGAGACGATATCCGGGCCTGCTTCCCGGGTATCCCTCTGGACTTTTCCGACGCGACGGACGCCTATATCGTCTGCTGCAAGGGGCTGCCTGTGGGGGTCACCATAGGGGAGGAACAGGACGGCGTCCTGAATCTCGTTCTGGACTATACCATCCCCGAATACCGGGATTTTTCCGTCGGCCGCTTCCTTGTTTCGGAATTAAAAAAACAGGGCGTCCGCAAACTGTGTTACGGAGGCCCTGTGGAATTTCATCTGCCGTATCTGCAGAAGCTCGGTTACGTCAAGAACGGGGAACTTTACGAAAAGGAACTGTAGTGCACATTGTACCTGTCCCCATGGGACATTTTATTTCAGGACGGCGTCCAGCAGCGCTTTCGTGTATTCGTGCTGCGGATGTTCGTAGACTTCGTCCACCGGTCCCTGCTCCACGATCTGTCCCTTGTACATGACCAGCACGCGGTCGCAGATGGAATAGCAGAGGTTCAGGTCGTGGGTGATGAACAGATAGCTCAGATCCAGTTCGTCTCGCAGGTCGAGCAGCAGCTGCAGGATCTGCCCCTGGATGGACACGTCCAGCGCCGAGACCGGTTCGTCCGCTACGACGAAGCGGGGTCTCTGGATGAGGGCTGTCGCGATGGACACCCTCTGCTTCTGACCGCCGGACAGCTCGTTCGGCTTGTGGGTGATCAGCTCGTGATCCAATCCGACTCTCGTCATCATATCCAGCACCCGGCGCTTGCGTTCGGGTGCGTCGTATTTTCCGAAGATGCGCAGAGGCTCTTCCAGGATCCAGCCCACCGTCTTGGCAGGGTTCAGGCTGCCGTGGGGGTCCTGGAACACCATCTGGGGCCGCTTCGTGTAATGCTTGATCTCTCCCGTGATCTTCGCGTCGTCCAGCATACCCAGGATCGCCTTGGACAGGGTGGATTTGCCGCAGCCGGATTCTCCGACCAGACCGACGATCTCGCCGTGGTCGATGTGGAACGTCACATCCGTAAGCGCCTGGAAATTGCTCTTCTTTCCGAACACCGTGGAGTCCTGGTACACGACGGACAGGTTATTCACTTCGAGCACGCGGTCACTCATGGCGTCTCCTCTTGGGGATGGCAGCCATCAGCTGCCGGGTGTATTCGTCTTTCGGCGCGTTGAAAATGTCCAGGGTCTTGCCCTGTTCCACGATGTTTCCCTTGTACATGACGGCGACGTTTTCGCACAGCTGCTTCACGACGAGCAGGTCGTGGCTGATCAGCAGGATGCCGACCTTGTATTCGTCGCTGAGCTCCTTCAGCAGCTTCAGGATCTTCGCCTGCACGCTGACGTCGAGCGCCGTGGTGGGTTCGTCGCAGATGAGCAGCTTCGGGTGGATCACCATTGCGGCCGCGATCATGGCGCGCTGCCGCTGACCCCCGGAAAGCTGGTGCGGATATTTGCTGTAGATCTCGTCCGGATTGGGCAGGCCCACGCGGTCGAGGGCGTCGATCGCGAGTTTTCTGCGCTCCTCGGGCGTTTTTTTCGTGTGGATGCGCAGCGTCTCCTCCACCTGATAGCCCACCTTGATGAGGGGGTTGAGCGAGTTCATCGGTTCCTGGAACACGACGCCCATGCCCGGTCCCTGGATGGAACGGAGCTGGCTGCGGCTGCAGCGGTGCAGGTCCATGCCTTCGAACACCACGTCACCGGTCACGGTCACGCGGCTGCGTTCGATCAGCCCGGTGATGGCCATGGCCGTAACGGTCTTGCCGGAGCCGGATTCGCCCACGAGGCCCAACCGTTCGCCCTCCTGCATAGTGAAACTGATGCCGTGGAGCGCTTCCTTGTTGTTGTCGAGGAACGTGACCCTCAGATCTTTTACCGTAAGCATATCGCCCATGCTATTCACCTCCCATGCCGTCGGCAAGAAGGCCGAATCCCAGGATGAGCAGGATGATGGCGACGCCTGTGAAGATGGCGTACCAAGGCGCCTGGAACAGGTAGCCCTGCGCTTCGGACAGCAGTCTTCCCAGACTGGGATCCGGGGGCTGCACGCCTACGCCGAGGTAGCTCATGGAAGCTTCCGACAGCACCGCGTTATTGAAGCCGATGGCGACGGAAGACAGAAGCACCGGGATGATATTGGGCATGATATGCAGGAACAGGATGCGCATGTTGCTTGCGCCCATCAGCCTGGCGTTGCGCACGTAATCCGTGTTCTTCTGTTTCGCCACCTCCGTGCGCACGATGCGCGCGAAGCTGGGAACGAACAGGATGCCCAGGGCGATGATGATGTTGTATTTGCCCTTGCCCAGGATCGCGATCATGACGAGGGCAAGCAGAATGCTCGGGAAGGCCAGGATGCTGTCCGCGATGCGCATCAGCACCTCGTCCAGCACGCCGCCGTAAAAGCCCGTAAGTCCGCCGACGATCAGGCCGACGATCAGGCCGATGGCAACGGCTGCCGCCGCGATGAGGAACGTGGCGCCGGCGCCCTGGATGACCCGCGAGAAAATGTCCCTGCCGAAATTGTCCGTGCCGAACAGATGCGCGCCGGACGGCCCCTGCAGTTTCTCGGAGCCGCTCATGGCGTTGGGGTCGTAGGGGGTCCAGACGAGTCCGATCAGGATCGCGAGGATCATGATCCCGGTGATGAGCAGGCCGGCTCTGAAATTCTTGTTTTTCAGATACTGCTTCATGTCAGTTCAGCCTCACTCTCGGATCCACGTACTGGGTGACGATATCCGCCAGATAGTTCATGAAGACGACGACGAACGCGATGATCACGACGATGCACTGGGCCACGGGGAAGTCGCGGTTGCCGATGCTGGACAGCAGCAGGCGGCCGAGACCGGGCAGGGCAAAGACCTGCTCCACGATAATGGAGCCCGCGACGGTATCTGCCAGGCTCATGGCCAGATACGTGATGACCGGCAGCATGGCGTTGCGCAGCACGTGATCGCGCAGCACGGCCCAGCGGGAATTGCCCCGGCTGTAGGCGGTGCGCACGTAGGCTTTGTTCATTTCGTTCAGAATGGAGGACCGCAGCAGTTTCGCGGTCTTCGCGGCCTTCGGGATCGCGACGGCCAGCGCCGGGAACGCCATATAGCCGGTGGCGCCCCAGAAACTGTCGCTGAACGGGACGTAGGCCCCCGGCGTGAACCATTTCAGCAACAGGCCGAACAGATAGGTGAACAGCATGCCGAGGAAGAAGGGCGGGACGGCCATGAACACCTGGTTGAGCACGATGCCCGCGCGTTCGAGATGACTGCCCTGGAAGCGCGCCAGCAGGATGCCAAGGGGAATGGAAAACAGCATAACAAGAAACCAGGACAGCAGCGACAGAGCCGCCGTGACCTGGATCTTTCCTTGCATGACTTCTTTTACGGGCATGAAATAACTGTAGCTGATGCCGGGGTCCCCGGAAAGGAGACCCTTCAGCCACTGGAAGTACCGGGCGAAGATGTTGCCGTTCAGGCCGAGCTGCTCGCGCAGCGCTTCCGCCCGTTCCGGCGTCCAATCCGTCCCCAGGAGCTTCGTCGTGGGGTCGCCTGGTATGATCTGAAATGCCAGGAAGGCGAGGAGCGAGATCAGGATCAGAGAAACGATCAGCACTCCCGTCTTCTTCAGTACGTACGTCACTTTTTCTTCCCGGTGTTACTGGACCTTATAGATCTTGGACAGGTCGAGCACGTAGAGCGGATAGAATTCGAATCCGTCCAGATCCTTCGCCATGGCGACGAAGGACGCGCCGTCCTGAATGTAGACGTTGGCTGCCTGTTCCGTCAGAATGGTCTCGCATTCCTTGAACAGTCTGGTCTGCTCCGCGTCGTCCGTCGTGGAGACGGCGGCGGCGTACGCAGCGTCGTATTCGGGAGAGTTGAAATTGATGAAGTTCTTCGCGCTGCTGCTCTGGAATCTGGCCAGCATGTCGGAAGCCGCTACGCCGTGGGCGTCCATGCCGATGACGGTGCCTTCGAACTTTCTTCCCTGATAAGCGTCGGAATACCAGGTGGCCCATTCGACCTGATCGATCTTCGCCGTGACGCCGATGGGCTGCAGCAGCTGCTCGATCACCTGCGCGACGTCCACGTGGCTCTGCATGCTGGAGGGCACGGTGATGGTGAATTCGAAACCGTCGGGGTAGCCTGCTTCCGCCAGCAGTTCTCTCGCTTTATCGAGATCCTTGGTGTAATAATCGATCAGCTCCGGCATGAAATACTTGCCGAACGCGGGGAACATGCTGCTGCCCACGGGGCTGCCGTGGCCTTCGGAGGCCAGCTCGATAACTTCGTGCTTGTCGATGGCGTAGCACAGCGCCTGGCGAACGCGCACGTCGTCGAAGGGCTTGACCGCGTTATTGAGATAGAGGGCCTGCACGATGTTGCTGCTTCCCTCCAGGATGTTCATGTTGGAAAGGGTCGCGATCTGGCTGTTGTCCAGACGGATCGCCATGTCCAAAGCGCCGGAACGCAGGCTGCTGACCAGCGTCTGGGGGTTCTCGATGATCTTGAGGGTCACCTTGTCCAGGTGCGCCTTTTCGCCCCAGTATCCGTCGAACTTTTCGAGGACGATGTTGTCCTGGATGACGCGGGACACGAACTTGTACGGGCCGGTGCCGACGACTTCGCTCATCGGGTCGTGACCCTCGGGGAGGATGGCCGTCGTGATGTGGGCCAGGAATTCGGTGTCGGGCTTCTTCAGGTCGATGACGATGGTGGCGTCGTCCGTCTTGGTGACGGCGGCGATATTGGCCACGTCGCTGACGAGGGGTTCGCCGGTCTCCAGGCCTGCGGCTCGGGACAGGGACCAGACGACGTCGTCCGCGGTCACTTCCTTGCCGTTGTGGAACTGCACGCCCTGGCGCAGTTTGAACGTATACTGGTCTGCGCCGTCGTTCACGGAATAGCTCTCCGCGATAGCGGGCACCAGGTTGCCGTCGCTGTCGGGCTTTACGAGTCCTTCGTAGATGTTGAACAGGATCTCGCGTGTCGCAGCGGAAGAAGAGGACATGTGCGGGTCGAGGCTCGCGTCCAGATCGTTGTACAGACCTACGGAGATCTCGCCGCCTTCTGTCATTTCACCGGGCTGAGCGGGCGGATTCGTGCCCGGTTCCGCACCGGGATCCGTGCCGGGATCGTTCCCCGTGCAGGCGGTAAACGCAAAAACCATGGCAAAAGCCAGCAGCAATGCTAAACATCTCTTTTTCATCTAGATTTCTCCTTTGGTTCTATTCTTCTACTCTGCTGAAACCGTACGTCTCATAGATGTCGTTCACTTCTTCGCTCAGCATGAATTTGATGAACTGCTCCGCTTCGTACGGAAGGGCTGTGGCGCGGCAGACCGCGGCGCTGAACGTCGTGTTGTAGACTTCGCCTTCCGCCAGCTCTTCCTCGGCATATTTCTCGTTGCCCGGGCCGTACGCGACGTCTGCGCGAGTCTCGGAAACGATCTTATCGTTCTTATTCGGATTCTTCTCCTCGTCGCATTCCTGATCCAGCCAGTCCATAAAGCGCACGTCGTCGGAAACGTAGATGTCGCAGGGCGTGCCGGCTTCGATCTTCGCGGCCAGGATGGCGCCTTCGTCGTACGTGATGCGGACGGACGCTCTGGGCGCGTAGGTGGAATAGCGGTAGACGATGTCGGACATGACGCCGACCAGCTCTTCGGACGCGAAAATATCCAGGACGAACTCTTCGTCCGGATTGGCGGGATAATAGGGGACTTCGGGTTCTTTCTTGCACGCTGTGCACGCGAACAACAGGACTGCGGCAGTCAGCGCTGCGAGAAATCTTTTATATTTCATAGAGTTAAACCTCCGGGGTAATATGCGTTATATTATGATGTATACTTTATAAAAATCTCGGGTTCCGTCTTGTGCGGAAATCGAGTTGGCTGTAAAATGTTTCGTGTACTTTCGCAAAATTATACAAACTAATTTATACCACAAAATCCGAAAGGTATTCAAGTCTTATGATAAAAAAACTGGCGGGGAGCATCAGACAATACAGGCTTTTGACGTTCCTGACCCCCATCTGCATGATCCTGGAAGTGGCCATGGAAGTGCTCATACCATATTATATGGCAGACCTGGTAGACTACGGTATCGAGCTGGGCGATATGGCGTATATCCGCGCCGTCGGCGCGAAACTCATCCTTTTCGCGCTGCTGTCGCTGACGTTCGGCATCCTGGGCGGCCTGTTCGCGTCCCGGGCGTCCGCAGGCTTTGCCAGCAACCTGCAGCATGACATGTACTATCACATCCAGGAATTCTCGTTCTCGAACATCGACAAATTCTCCACGGCAGGTCTCGTCACCCGTATGACGACGGACGTCACGAACGTGCAGCAGGCGTTCATGATGCTGACGCGCATGGCGTTCCGTTCCCCCTGCACGCTCATCTTCGCGCTGGTCATGGCGTTCCGCAAGAGCGCCCGGCTTTCGCTGGTCTTTCTGGCGGTGCTGCCGGTGCTGGCGCTGGGCCTCGGCCTGATCATGACCCACGCGTTTCCCATCATGGAACGGGTCTTCGGGATCTACGACAGACTGAACGCCGTCGTGCAGGAAAACCTGCGCGGCATCCGCGTCGTCAAGGCGTTCGTGCGCGAGGAGGAAGAAAAGGAAAAGTTCCGCAGCGTCTCCGGCGATCTGTATAAGACGTTCGTCAAGGCGGAGCGCATCATCGCGTTCAACGGGCCTCTGATGCAGACGTGCATGTACGTGTGCATGCTGCTGATCTCCTGGTTCGGCGCGCGTCTGGTCGTTGCGAAGACGATGACCACGGGCGAACTTATGGCGGTCATGACCTACGTGCAGCAGATCCTGATGAGCCTGATGATGCTCTCGATGATCGTCATCATGCTGACGATCGCCAAGGCCGCGGCGCAGCGCATCTGCGCGGTGCTGGACGAACAGCCCGACATCGTTTCCCCCGCGGAACCCGTCACGGAGGTCGCGGACGGTTCCGTGCGCTTCGACGGCGTCTCGTTCGGCTACGGCAGCAACAAACATATCCTGAAAGACATCCGTTTCGATGTGGCTGCCGGAGAGACCATAGGCATCATCGGCGGCACGGGTTCCGGCAAATCCAGCATGGTGCAGCTCATCCCCCGCCTGTACGACGTGCGCAAAGGCAGCGTGCAGGTCGGCGGCGTCGACGTGAGGGATTACGACCTGACCGCGCTCCGCAGCAGCGTCGCCATGGTGCTGCAGAAGAACGTGCTGTTCTCCGGGACGATCAAGGAGAACGTGCGCTGGGGTAAACAGGATGCGACGGACGAAGAGATCGAGCGCGCCTGCCGGCTCGCGCAGGCGGACGAGTTCATCCGCGGTTTTCCGGACGGATACGACACCTATATCGAGCAGGGCGGTACGAACGTGTCCGGCGGACAGCGCCAGAGGCTGTGCATCGCCCGCGCGCTGATCGCGAAGCCGAAGATCCTCATCCTCGACGACTCCACGAGCGCCGTGGACACCCATACGGAAAGCCTGATCCGCGGCGCTTTCGCCACGGACATCCCGGATACGACGGTCTTCATCATCGCTCAGCGCATCAGCTCCGTGAAGGACGCGGACCGCATCATCGTGCTGGACGACGGCCGTATCTCCGGCATCGGCACCCACGAAGAACTCATGGCGTCCAACGCCATTTATCAGGAAGTATATGAATCCCAGACGAAGGGAGGTGACTTCGATGAGCCAGGACAGCAATAACCGTCAGGCGCAGCCTGTCGGCGGCAGAGGCCCCGGCGCGGGCCGCGGCGGCGCGACAGCCGGCCGCATCCGCATCGAAAAAGGCAGCGGCAAGACCGCGAAACGCCTGCTTTCCTACATCGGCAAGGGTCACAGCGTTCCCTTCGTGCTCGCGCTGCTCTGCATCGGCGCGGACGCGTTCATCAGCACAAAGGCGTCCCTTTTCCTGGGCGTGGTCATCGACGATTACATCAAACCCATGGAACTGTCCGGCGCCCGGGATTTCTCCGGCCTGCTGCACGCCATCTCCATGATGGCCTGCCTGTATCTGGCGGGCGTGCTGTGCATATTCGCTTATAACCGGCTGATGATCCGCGTGTCCCACGGCGTGCTGTTCACGATCCGCGGCGAACTGTTCTCGAAGATGCAGGAACTGCCGATCCGGTATTTCGACACGCATCCCTACGGCGACACGATGAGCCGGTTCACGAACGACACAGACTCCATGCGCCAGATGCTGAGCCAGACCGTGCCCCAGGTGTTCAGCGCGATCCTGACGGTCACGTTCGTGTTCGTCGCCATGGTGCGCCTGAGCCTGGCGCTGACCGGCGTGGAGATCCTCGTCGTCATCGCGATGTACCTGATCACCATGACGGTGGGCGGCATGTCCGCGAAGTACTTCAAGACCCGCTCGCAGTCCCTGGGCTCCATGAACGCCTACATCGAAGAGATGGTGAACGGCCAGAAGGTCGTAAAAGTGTTCTGCCACGAGACGCAAGCGAAGGCGGGCTTCGACGTCAAGAACGAGGACCTGCGCGTGCAGACGACCCGGGCGAACAGCTATTCCAACATCCTAGGACCCATCATGAACAACATCGGCAACATCCAGTACGTCGTGATCGCCGTCGTGGGCGGCGCCATCGCCATCAGCGGGCGCTTCAGCCTGACTTTGGGCGCTCTCGCGTCGTTCCTGGTGCTGTCCAAGAATTTCAGCCGCCCCGTTTCCATGATCTCGCAGCAGATCAACTCCATCGTCATGGCGCTGGCAGGCGCGCAGCGCGTGTTCGACCTGATGGACGAAAAACCGGAGGTGGACGAGGGCAAGGTGACCCTGGTGAACGTCCGGGAGGACGAGGACGGCCAGCTGATCGAAACGGACGAGCGCACCGAGCACTGGGCCTGGAAACTGCCGTCGGAAGACGCGCAGGGACGTCCCCGCTACGTGAAGCTGGCGGGCGACGTGCGCATGAGCAGCGTGGATTTCGGTTACGTGGAAGGCAAGACCGTGCTGCACGATATCTCGCTGTTCGCGAAGCCCGGTCAGAAGATCGCCTTCGTCGGCTCCACCGGCGCGGGCAAGACGACCATCACGAACCTGATCAACCGCTTCTACGACATCGAAGACGGCAAGATCCGCTACGACGGCATCAATATCAATGATATCCGCAAGGACGACCTGCGGAAGTCCCTGGGCATGGTGCTGCAGGAGACGAACCTGTTTACGGGCACCATCATGGAGAATATCCGCTACGGCCGGCCCGACGCGACGGACGAGGAGGTCTACGCGGCGGCGAAACTGGCGAACGCGGACTACTTCATATCCCGCCTGCCGGACGGGTATCAGACCGTGATCTCCGGCACGGGCAGCCAGCTTTCCCAGGGTCAGTGCCAGCTGCTGTCCATCGCGCGCTGCGCGGTAGCCGATCCCCCGGTCATGATCCTGGACGAGGCGACGAGCAGCGTGGATACGCGTACGGAGTCCCTGATCCAAAAGGGCATGGACAAGCTGATGGAAGGCCGCACGGTGTTCGTCATCGCGCACCGGCTGTCGACCATTCAGAATTCCAACGCCATCATGGTCATGGAGCAGGGCCGCATCATCGAGCGCGGCGACCACGAAGAGCTGATGGCCCAGAAAGGCCGGTACTACCAGCTGTACACGGGCAACCGGATCGCGGAGGCATAAGGTAAGAAAAAAGAACGGGGCGACCCGTTCTTTTCGCATGTCTTTATCTACTGTTTCCTTTATTTCTCCGGAAAATACTCGTCCAGCAGTTTCTCCGCCATGTAGCGCTCTTCGTTGGAACGCATGATGAGCATCGTGATGAGCAGGATGAGTTCGGAGATATCGTCGTCGCTGCCCCGGTCCGCCAGGAACTTCTTGTTGGCCAGGATGCGCTCCTGCAGCTGTTCGCTGAAGTCTTCCTCGGACTTGCGGACCGCCGCGAGGATCTCCTTGTAGTAGGCCTGCATGTCCACGTTGTCGTCCCAGGCGGAGTCGTAGTTCGAAAGGATGGGCTTCATCAGGCGCTGCACCTGGTCCATGGAGAAGCAGCCCTTCAGATAGTAGACCAGCAGCATGAAGATGCAGTGGTCTTTCGTGTAGCGTTTGCCCTCGGGACCCGGGATCATCTTGTGCTTCGTGTAGTTGGAGACGATGCCCTTCGTGATGGGTCCTTCGCCGTTCTTGGCGTACAGCGAGAGTTCGCTGTTCAGGCAGCTGACCATCTGGTCGATGTACAGATCGATATCGGGGACGCTCTTCCCGTCCGCCAGTCCTTTTTTCTGATATTCCAAAGCCAGTTTTTCGGCAAATTGTTCGTAGCGCATGGCAACCCTCCGGGTGAATCAGTTATCTTTTATCTCATTATATGACTTTCAAAACGCCAAGGCAAGAGGCAACTTTCGTTGACTAAGGGGTCGTACAATAATATAATAACTATATATGCATTTTTCGGGGTCCGCCCGCACAAAATCTTGTGGAAAGCGGGACCGGGATCAGAGATCGAACAAAAACGGAGGGCAACATGAGAAACAGAAAATCCTGGGTCATTTTGCTGGCGGCAGCGCTGCTGGCGATCAGCTGCTTCGCGGCAGTCTTCGCGGACGACGCGGTGCCGGGCACGGCGGCCGACCCTGTTGTCAGCAAAAGCTATATGGACGCGCAGATCGACATCCTGACGACGCAGATCAGCGCGCTGCAGGCGAGGATCGATAAACTGGAAGAGGGCGGAGGTTCGACCACACCGGCCACGCCGACCACTCCCGATACGCCGGCGCAGTCTGCGGAGGCGCCGAAATTCGAAGTCGTCAAGGTGGACGCCGGCAAGAGCGTCATCGGCGCTGCCAGCACGGAGATCATCCTGCGCAGCGGCACGGCGACCGCCATCGCGGGCGCTTCCGGCGGCGTTTCCGATCTGACGGAAGGCGTGGACCTGTCCACCGGCACGGCCGTGACGAAGAACCATCTGCTGGTCATTCCCGTGGACGACGGCAGAGGCATCCAGTGCACGTCCACCTGCTACGTGATGATCAAGGGGGAATACACGCTGAAATAGCGCGATAAAACAGAAAGGGTATTCGGCATTTTATGAAGGGGAAGAAACGGCGGGCCGCATGGATCCTGGCGCTTGTGCTGATCTGTCTCGCGGCGGTGCCCGTACAGCCTTCCGGCGCGGCATCCGCTTTTACGCAGCTGCGGTCGGAGGTCGTCGAACTGAACGATCAGCTGACGCTGGTCAAAAGCATCAATTACAACAGCTCCCATAAAGATAACGAAGTGGAGCATTATTTCGAATACACGCCCGGGGGCAGCGTGCTGCCCCTGGTCAGTTATGGGGAAAATATCAAGGGCGCAGTTTCCGCGACCCGCATTTTCGCGGGCGAAGCGGAGAACGGCGTAACGGTGGCAGGTCTCGCGAACGGGGACTTTTTCGTCATGGCTACGGGCGTTTCGCTGGGACCGGTCATCCGGGACGGCCTCGTCCGCACGAGCGGCTACAGCGAATCCGTGATCGCGTTCAAGGCGGACGGTTCCGCCCTGATCGGCGACCCTTCCCTGAACGTCCGCCTGTCGTTCCCGGAGCAGAATATCCACTTCGGGAAGACGAATTTCAACAAATCCGTCTCCCTGAACAGCGGGATCTGCGTCTACACGGCGGACTTCGGAGAGACGAACGCCGCGACCCTGGACACGTTCAACGTGGTCGTGCGCGTCGAAGAGGGCAGCGCGAGGCCCGGCGATACGATGAAGGGCGTCGTGGAATCCTCGGCCGAATCTACGGCAAGGACAGATCTTCCGGAGGACTGCTTCGTGATCTCTATCGCATCGGAGACGGCGTATAAAACGACGCTGGAGCTGCTGCAGGGACTGGAACCCGGCATGCCCGTCGAACTGTACTTCGGCGCCGGGGAAGATTATCTGGACGCGCAGCACGCGCTCGGCTTCGAAAAATGGCTGGTGCAGGACAGCGCGGTCTGCTCCGGCCTGGACAGCGTCACCTCCGCGCCGCGTACGGCGTTCGGCGTCAAGGCGGACGGCACCTGCCTGCTTTATACGGTGGACGGCCGCCAGAGCGGATATTCCGCGGGCCTGACCTATCAGGAACTGGCGCAGCGCCTGCAGGAACTGGGATGCGTGCAGGCGGTCAATCTGGACGGCGGCGCATCCACGCAGCTGTTCGCGGTCTATCCCGGCTTCGAAAAGGAAATGCAGATCAACCGGGACTCCGACGCGAAATATCTGCGCAGCTGCGCGAACTATATCTGCTTTGCGAATTTTAACGAGAAGACCGGCGTGCCCGCGCGCCTGCACCCCTATCCGTTCGACGAATACATCCTGGCGGGAACGTCCCTGCCGATGTACGTCAAAGCGACGGACAGCGGCTGGTTCCCCTGCGAGGTGCCGGAAGACGTCACCTATTCCTGCGACGGCTTGGGCACGGTCGAGGAGAACGTGTATACGGCGGGCAGCGCGGCCGGTACGAGCATCGTCACCGCAGCGGGCGGCGGCGTCTCCGGGTCCATGCGCGTATATATCGTCGCTGACCCGGACAGCATCACGACCTATGTGGACGGCAAGTCGACCGGCGTGCTGAAAGCCGGAAACAACAAGTCCTACCAGTTGAGCGCGAAGTCGGTCTGGCGCGGCCAGGAGCTTCGTTCGGACGCGAACTGCTATGCGTGGAGCGTGGAGGGAGACATCGGCACCATCGATGAAAACGGCGTCTTCACGGCCGAAGGCGAACACGGGCAGACCGGCACCATCACGGTCACCGCAGGCAAGACGAAGCAGGTGATCGCGGTCACGCTGCATCAGACGCTGCCCGCGGAAGACCTGCAGAACTGGATCCTCGAGATCGTACAGAAAGTAAACGAATAAACATATGCGCATTATGCTCTTTGCTGCCGGCGGCGATATCGGCGGCGGAAAAACCCATATCCTCTCCCTGGCGAAAGAACTGGCGAAGGATAACGACCTGAGGCTCGTTTCCTTCCGCCAGGGCGTTTTATCGCAGGAAGGCATGGAGATGGGCATCGATACTGTGGACACCGGCGACAGCAACGGCATCATCCGTTCTATCCGCCTGGCGTTCGCGCAGGCGAAGGCCTTCCGCCCGGACGTCATCCACTGCCACGGCGCGAAGGGCAACATGATGGGCATTTTAGTGAAGTGGTTCCTGCACATCCCCGTCATGACGACGGTGCACTCCGATCCGAATCTGGATTATCTGGGTTCCCCGATCCGCAACGCGACGAACGGCAATATCAACCGCTTCTGTCTGCGCCGCATGGATTACCACGTGGCCGTGGCGGACCGCATGCGCGAATTGCTCATCCAGCGGGGCTTCGACGCCCAGAACATCTTCGCGGTGTACAACGGCCTGGATTTCTCCGGCAGCGACACCGGTCCCAGACCGCTGAAAAACGAAGACGAATCCATCACCGTGGGCATCGCGGCGCGGCTCAACCCGGTCAAGGATATCGCGACCCTGCTGCGCGCCTTCGCGAAGGCCTACGCGCAGGACAAACGCCTGCGGCTGTCCATCGCCGGCAGCGGCGAGGAAGAGAATTCCCTGAAGGCTCTGGCGAAGGACCTGGGCATCGCGGACGTGACTTCGTTCGAAGGCTGGATCAGCGACATCAAGGATTATTTCCGGCGCGTCGACATCAACGTGCTGTCATCCCTGTCCGAGACGTTCCCGTATTCCCTGCTGGAAGGCGCCTACGTGCACTGTCCGGCTATCGCGAGCAATGTGGGCGGCATCCCTTACCTGGTTCAGAACGAGAAGACCGGGCTGCTGTTCGAGGCAGGGGACGCGGACGCTTTCGCGGACTGCATCCTGCGGCTGTCCCGCGACCCGCAGCTGCGCTCGCAGCTGGCGGAGAACCTGTATGAAAAAGCCCGCACGGAGTTCTCCCTCGAGCGGATGAAGAACGACCAGGAAGCGATCTACCGCACGCTCATCCACCGGCGCGAGATGCAGAAGAAGGGCCGC
The DNA here is from genome assembly GCA_017412505.1 of Bacillota bacterium. Taxonomy (GTDB): domain Bacteria; phylum Bacillota; class Clostridia; order Peptostreptococcales; family Anaerovoracaceae; genus RUG11894. The sequence goes on from JAFPXN010000042.1 coordinate 47,784, forward strand.
TACGGCGCGATCCTCTGCGGCGCCTACGGCAAGGGCAACGCGGGCGACGACGCCATCCTGCGCGCCATCCTCACCCGGCTGAAAGCCATCGATCCGGACATGCCGTTCTACGTCATGTCGCGCAACCCGGTGGAGACCAGCATGAAGGAGCGCGTCGGTTCGTTCTACATCTTCAACTTAAGAAAATTCTTCAAATATCTGCGCAGGACCAGCCTGTTCGTGTCCGGCGGCGGCACGCTCATCCAGGACGTTACGTCGTCCCGGTCGCTGTATTTCTACCTGTTCACGCTGCTGGCCGCCAAATGGAGCGGCAGCCGGGTCGTCATGTACGGCTGCGGCATCGGGCCGATCCGCAAGGGCAATAACCGCAGATGGACGGGCCGCGTGCTGAACCGCGCGGCGGACATCATCACCCTGCGCGATTCCATTTCCATGGAACTGCTGCAGGACATGGGCGTGACCCAGCCAGAGATCGTCCTGTCCGCGGACCCGACGGTCAACCTGCCGCCCGTGCCCGCGGAAACCGTGCAGGAGGCTTTCCGCCTGGACGGCATCCCAGCGGACGCCCGCAAGATCGCGTTCTGCCTGCGCAGCTGGGACGAGTTCCGCAATCCCGAAGCGGTGGCCAAAGCCGCGGATTATGCCTACGAGCGCTACGGCCTGCTGCCGGTATTCCTGCCAATGGAATATCCCAGGGACGTAGGCATCGGCGAACTGGTCGGCGCCATGGTGAAATCGCCGCACGCGGTCTGCAGCAGACGCCATACGGTCGAGGAACTGCGCGGTATGCTGTCGTCCATGGAAGTCGTGTGCGGCATGCGCCTGCACTCCCTGATCTTCGCCTCTGCCGGAGGCACGCCCATCGTGGGCATCTCTTACGACGTCAAGGTCGACAGTTTCATCAAAGACAGCGGCGCAAAGCGCTGCATCCAGCTGAAAGACCTGACGGCGGAAGCACTGATGGCGGACATCGACGACGCGGTCGCCGGCGGACGCAGCCACGGCAGCGAGACGAAAAGGCGCCTGCAGACGATGGAACTGAAGAACGGAGAAGCGGCGCAGCGCCTGCTCTCCGGAAAGGAATCCGCATGAGAAAGATCCTGTGTCTGTCCACATCCAACTATTATCCGTTCCCCACGCGCAAGCAGAACGTCATGAACCGCATGACGGACTGCCGCGTCCTGTACGTCGATCCTCCCGTGACGATGATCGCGCCCCTGAAGGATCCGAAGGCAAAGGAACGGCTGACCGCCTATAAAGACGGACCGAAGCAGGCGCAGCCCAACGTGAAGGTCTACGCCCAGCCCCCGGTGCTGCCGTTCTTCAACAAGAAGCGTGCGGTGAACGAGGCGAATCAGAAAAAGCTGGCGAAGTATCTGGCGAAGATCCTGCGCGAAAACGAGTTCGGCACGGACTTCTGGGTCTGGTGCTACAGTCCGACGAGCTGCGACGTCATCGCGCCGCTGGCGAAGGAGATGGGCATCGATTCTTCCGTCCTGTGGAAGCGCACGGTCTACGACTGCGTGGACCGGCACTCCGCTTATCCGGGCCACATCGATCCGAAGGTCGTGGACGAAATGGAAGAAGACCTGGCCAGGAGCTGCGGCTGCGTGTTCGCGACGGCGCAGGGCCTGTACGACAGACTGAAGGAATGCAACGGCAATACGCACCTCATTCCCAACGGCTGCGCGTTCGAGCTGTTCCACACGGCGGCGTCCATGGAAAAAGAGGGGGTCAGCCCGCACTTCGGCTTCGTGGGCATGCTGCAGGAATGTCTGGATTACGACTGCATCAAAGCGGTGGCGAAGGACTTCCCGGACGGCAAAGTGACCCTGATCGGCCGTACGCTGCCCGGCGTGGATATGTCCTGGACGCAGGAATATCCCAATATCGAAATGGCGGGTCTGGTGCCCCAGCCTCAGCTGCCGGAGCGCATCAAGGACTTCGACCTGTGCCTGAACGTCTTTGCGGACAACGAACTGTCCCGGGACGTCAGCCCGCTGAAGTTCTACGAGTACCTGGCGACGGGCAAACCCGTCGTAAGCACGCTCGTGCCGCTGCAGGTGCTGGATTACGCGGACTGCATCTATCTGGCGGAAACGCCCGCAGAATTCGTGACGCGCTGCCGCGAAGCGCTGGCGGAGACGCCGGACTCCCCGAAGCGCGAGGCGCGCATCGAAGCCGCCCGCCGCAATTCCTGGGACGAAAAAGTGGGAGAAATGAAGGAGATCCTGGGCTGGTAACGCCCGCGGGATATAGATCAAAGGAGAAATTCGGATGAAGATCATCAACGAAAAAGGCAAACTGTTCGGGCTCATCAACATCGTGGACCTGATCGTGCTGCTGCTCGTGGTCGCCGTCATCGGCGTCGTCGGAACGAAGCTGATGGGCAGCAAGGTGACCGACGCGGTATCCGCCAAGGCGGACTGCTGGGCGCAGGTGAGAGTCGCCGGCGCGCAGCCCTATCTGGTGGAGGAGGTGATGCGGCAGGAACTGCCGGGTCAGCGCATGGTCTCGGGCAACGAGTTCCTGTCCGGCACGGTCGAGGACGTCTGGATCGAAGACTACAAAGTCCAGGTGCAGTGCGACGACGGCCGCATCGTAACGTCCACGGACCCCGACAAGAAGGACATCATCTTCCTGATCAAGACGCAGGTGGCTCCGGATACGGCCAGCCCCAAGCTGGGCAGCCAGGAGATCCGCGCCGGCAGAACGCTGATCGTCAAGACGCAGACCGTCGAGATCGCAGGCATCATCCGTTACGTGGAGATCGGCGATTACGATCCTCCCGCGTCCATCCAGAAGCCTTAGTGACACGCAATGACTGAACTTGTGAAAAACAGTCTGTTCGTGCGGCTGATCGTCTGGCTGTACGGCACGCTGCGGCGCTTCTGGCGCAGCAGCCTGCTCGGACGGGGCTGGGCGCGCTGGCACGACAGCTGGCTGCAATCGAATACGAAGATCCATTGGGACGCATGGACCGGCATGGACGACCCCGCGGAGCATTCGGTATACGCGAAGTTCCTGCGCGCGGTCGAAAAGGTGCTGCAGAAAATCGGAGACTGGCTGCGCTGCAGCCTGCTGTACCGCATCCTGACCGGCATTCGCGACGGGTATCTGAAGCTGTCTTCCGGCAGCCGGCTGTTCTCCGCGATCAACCGGGTGCCGCTGCACCGCTGGTTCCTTCTGCTGTTCCCCTGCTATCTGCTGATCGAATATACGGTGCGCGACCTGCTGGGTATCGCGATCCTGGCTTCTGTCTGGGAAGAACTGTTCATCATGGCCGGCTTCGCGCTCGTCCTGTGGCGCGCCTGCCTGAAGCAGTCGGATGGCTTCCGCCGCGCGACCGCGCTGGAGACGGCGCTGCTGCTCTATATGGCGGTGGGCCTGCTGCTGATGATGCTGAACCGGCCGTTCCCGGCCATCGCTTCGGCGGGTTACCGGGCGCAGGTGGAATACATCGTGTGGTACTTCATCCTGCTGCGCCTGATCGACGACGAGGCGGACGCGAAGGCGGTCGTTCTGGGATTCGGCATCGTGGTGTTCCTGCTGTCTCTGCACGGCATCTACCAGTATATCGTCGCCGTGCCCATTCCCTCCTCCTGGGTCAGCCAGACGGAGATGGGCGTGCGCACGAGGGTATTCTCCCTGACGGGCAGCCCGAACATCTTCGGATCGCTGCTGCTGATGGGCGCCCCCATAGCCGCCTCCTGCGTTTACTATTTCAGGAACGGCTGGATGAAGTTCCTTGCGCTGTGCGCGACCGGCGCCATCTGCCTCAGCATCCTGTTCACGTTCTCCCGGGGCTCCTGGGTCGGCCTGGTGGTCGCCGTCATCCTGTTCGCGCTGTATATGGACAAGCGCCTGCTGGGACTGATGGGCATGGTCATGGCCGCCGTTCTGGTTCTGATCCCGTCCATTACGAGCCGCTTGACTTATCTGTTCACGACGGAGTACGCGGAGGCTTCCGCGATCGGCGGACGCGCGCTGCGCTGGGAAGTGGGCCGCAATCTGCTCCACGAGAATTCCCCGTGGCTGGGCTTCGGTCTGGGCCGCTTCGGCGGCGCCGTCGCCATGAACAACCAGGTCCTGGATAAGACGAAGGACTTCGAATACTTCTACATGGACAATTATTACCTCAAAACCCTTGTGGAAATGGGGTATTTGGGCATAATATTTTATATAGTCGCACTGGTCGCGTTCGCGGTCATGGCCGTCAGGGCCATCCGCGCCTGCAATCAGGGCCGGGTCTGGGACGTTTACGACGACGCGCTGACCCGCAGCAACGGGAACCTGAAGTGCCTTGCTGTCGGCCTGTTTGCCGGCATGACGGGCGTTCTGGTGCACTGCTATTTTGAGAACATTTTCGAAGAGCCATACATGATGGCTTATTTCTGGGGGCTGGCAGCCGCGCTGCAGCGGCTGGGGGCCATCAGCAGGGAAAGGAGCAGAACATGAAGGTATGCGTCATCGGGCTTGGCTATATCGGCCTTCCCACCGCAGCCATGTTTGCAAACGCCGGACACGACGTCTTAGGCGTGGATAAAAAGCCGCAGATCGTCGAAGCGCTCAATCGCGGAGAGATCATCATCGAAGAAAACGGTCTGCCGGAATACATCAAAGCCGTCGTAGAAAAAGGCCACCTGCGCGCCGCGCTGGAGCCGGAAACATCCGACGCCTATATCATTTCCGTTCCGACGCCCATCACGGAGGATAAGAAGGCGGATATGCGCTTCGTGGAAAGCGCGACCCGCAGCATCGTCCCCCTGCTGAAAAAGGGCGACCTCGTGATCCTGGAATCCACGTCCCCCGTGGGGACGGTCGACAGTCTGATGCTGCCCATCCTGGAGAAGAGCGGTCTGAAGGCCGGCGTCGATTTCGGTCTGGGCCATTCGCCTGAGCGGGTCATCCCGGGAAAGATCCTGTACGAGCTCGTACACAATTCCCGCATCGCCGGCGGCATCGACAAGGAGAGCGCCCACCGCATCGCGGAACTGTACAGAAGCTTCGTCGAGGGCGAGATCTACGAGACCGATGCCCGCACGGCGGAGATGTGCAAGCTGTCCGAGAATACGTTCCGCGACGTGAACATCGCGTTCGCCAACGAGCTGGCGAAGATCTGCGAAGAGCAGGGCATCAACGTCTGGGAACTCATCGAGATCTGCAACAAGCATCCGCGGGTGAACATCCATCAGCCCGGTCCGGGCGTCGGCGGTCACTGCATCGCGGTGGATCCCTGGTTCATCGTGGAGAAAGAACCGGGTCTGGCGCAGATCATCCGCAAATCCAGAGAGACGAACGACTCCATGCCCGCCTACGTGGCAGGCCGCGCGGAGGAGATCCTGGCGGGCGTCAGCGATCCGAAGGTCTGCATCTTAGGCGCGACGTACAAGCCGGACGTGGACGACATGCGCGAAAGTCCCATTCTGCACCTGGTGGACGAGCTGAAGGCGAAGGGCGTCGCAGTCGCGGTGCACGATCCGCACGCGGCAAAGCGGCCCGGTATCGAAGGCGACCTGCTGAAGGCCGCGGAAGGCGCGGACCTCGTGATCCTCGGCGTCAACCACAAACAGTTTAAAGAACTGGATTATCCGGCGCTGGCGAAGGCCGTGCGTACAAAGAACTTTCTGGATACGAGAAACTTCGCGGACAAAGCGGCGGCGGAAGCCGCGGGATTCGCGTACTATCTGCTGGGAAAATAGATGTCGGATTTCGCAAGCACAAAGATCCTGGGCGTCCGGGTGGATAAGGTGACGAAGGCGCAGGCGCTGGAAACGTTCCGGCAGCTGCTGGACGGCAGCCGCTGCGAACTGATCGTCACGCCGAACGCGGAGATCGTGGAAAAGGCGTCCAAGACGCCGCAGCTGCGGCGCATCATCAACGAGGAAGCTGCGCTGGTCACGCCGGACGGCGTGGGCCTGATCTACGCCTCGAAACTGAAGGGCGACCCCATCGAAGAGAAGGTCGCCGGCATCGATTTCGCCCGCAGCGCCATCGAACTCTGCGCGCAGCTGGGCCGCAGCGTCTATCTGCTGGGCAGCAAGCCCGGCGTGGCGGAAATGGCCGCGGCGAATCTGGAGAAAGAGATCCCGGGTCTGAAGATCGCGGGTTTCCGGGACGGCTACTTCAAGGAAGAAGAGGAAGCGTCCGTCGTAAGGCAGATCAACGAAAGCGGGGCGGATTTCCTGTGCGTCGCCCTCGGCTCTCCGAAGCAGGAATATTTCGTCATCCGGCACAGGGATATGCTGAAGGTCAAAGCGGCAGCGGGCCTTGGCGGCAGTCTGGACATCTGGTCCGGGCAGCTGAACAGGGCGCCGGCCTTTTATATCGATCACGGCCTGGAATGGCTGTACAGAATGATCCAGGAGCCCAAGCGCTTAAAGCGCCTGCCGGCTCTGCCGGTCTTTCTGATCAAAGCGGCAATACGGAGGTAACATGGAAACAGTACAGCTGCAGAAGATCGCTCAAACAGTAAGGCAGGACATCATACGGGAAGTATATTCGGCGGGATCCGGCCATCCCGGCGGCAGTCTTTCGGCTACCGATATCCTCACCGCCCTGTACTTCAGTGAAATGAACGTCGACCCGGCGGATCCCGCGAAGAAGGGCAGGGACCGCTTCGTCCTCTCCAAGGGTCATGCGGCGCCGGCGCTGTATGCCTGTCTGGCGGAACGCGGATTCTTCCCGAAAGAGAACCTCGTGACCCTGCGCAGACTGGGCAGCAGCCTGCAGGGCCACCCCAGCAAGAAGCTTCTCCCCGGCGTGGAGATGTCCACCGGCTCTCTCGGCCAGGGCATATCCGCGGCGGTCGGCATGGCGCTGGCCGGCAAGGCGGACGCGGATCCGGGCAGGATCTACGCGCTGCTGGGCGACGGAGAGCTTCAGGAAGGCATGGTCTGGGAAGCCGCCATGGCGGCAAGCCACTACAAGCTGGATAACCTCTGCGCCTTCGTGGACCACAACGGTCTGCAGATCGACGGACGAAACGAGGACGTCATGAACGTGATGCCCATCGCGGAGAAATTCGCGGTGTTCGGCTGGAACGTGCTGGAGATCGACGGGCACGACTTCGAACAGATCCTGGACGCGCTGGACATGGCGAAGAAATGCAAGGGCATGCCCACCGTCATCGTGGCGGAGACCGTCAAGGGCAAGGGCGTATCGTTCATGGAAGGGCAGGCCGGCTGGCACGGCAAGGCCCCGAACGAGGAACAGGCGAAACAGGCGATGGCAGAGCTGGGAGGTGAGCTGTAATGGCAGAAAAGATCGCAACAAGAGCCAGTTACGGCAAAGTCCTGGTAGAACTGGGCGCGGAAAATCCTGATATCGTCGTTCTGGACGCGGACCTGTCCGGGTCCACGCAGACGAAGAAGTTCGCGGACGTCTATCCCGAACGGTTTTATAACGCAGGCATCGCCGAAGCGAACATGATGGGCATGGCAGCGGGACTGGCCGTTTCCGGCAAGACCGTATTCGCCAGCAGCTTCGCGATGTTCGCGGCAGGCAGGGCGTACGAGATCATCCGCAATTCCATCGCGTATACGCATGCCAACGTCAAGATCTGCGCCACCCATGCGGGTCTGACGGTCGGCGAGGACGGCGCCAGCCACCAGTGCCTGGAGGATCTGTCCCTGATGCGGACCATCCCCGGCATGACCGTACTCAACCCCGCGGACGACGTGAGCGCGAGAGCGCTGATCCGCGCGGCGGCAGCGTACGACGGCCCGGTCTACGTGCGGCTGGGAAGAGCCGCGGTGCCCGTGCTCTATGAAGAAGGCAGGGCTTTCGAGATCGGCAGGGCGATCCGCATAAAGGAAGGCAAAGACGCCTGCATCATCGCGACAGGCATTATGGTGGACGCAGCTCTGCAGGCCGCGGAGATCCTGGCGGCGGAAGGACTCGAAGTCCGCGTCGTCGACATGCATACGATCAAGCCTCTGGACAAGGACGAAGTGCTTGCAGCGGCGAAAGAATGCGGCGCCATCGTGACCGCGGAAGAGCACTCCGTGATCGGCGGGCTCGGTTCCGCTGTAGCGGAAGCCGTCTGCGGCGAAGCGCCCTGCAGAGTGAAGAGCATCGGCGTGCAGGATGAGTTCGGCCAGTCCGGCAAACCGGACGAACTGCTGAAAGCGTACGGCCTGACGGCGGAGGATATCGCCGCAGCGGTCCGCGGGCTTGTTGGAAAATCTTGACAATCACGCATAAGTAATGTAAAATTCTCCCACAGTTCTCTGCGGGAGAATTTTTTATGCACAGAAAAAAAGCAAAAGGGGGTAGTCTGGACAAGCGCATCGTCGCGGTCTGCAGTCCCATGCGCGCGAGCGGGGTCACGCTTACGGCCGCCGCGCTGGCCTGCGCGCTGGCGGAGCGGTCCTCCGCGTCGTTTGCCGAGACCGGAGAACCCTACGTATTCGACGCGTACGGATTGGGAAAGCATTTCCTGCTGAGCGGTTTTACCGATTTTCACCGCACGTTTCAGGAAGGTAAGGCGTTCCGGGGGCCGGAGAACCTCTGGCACGGCGTGCACTGGGCCGTCAGGCCGGGTCATCTCGCGCTGCCGTCCCCGTTCCCTCAGACGGCGAAGGAACTGCTTCGCTTCGCGGAACGGCTGCCGGGAAAATACACCGTCCTGGACTGCTCCGGGATGGAGGAATCCATGCTCGCGGACGTGCTGGACCGTTCGGACACCGCCTTCATTGTCGTGGATCCTCTGCCCGGCAAATTGCTGCCCGCAGCCGCCGCGCTGCAGCGCCTGCGCTACGCCTACCCGCAGAGCGTTCTTGCGGTCAACCGCATGAACCGGGGCGTGCACAGGCGGGAACTGGACGCCTATCTGGGCACGACGCGCTATCTCTGCCTGCCGGACCTCGGCACCGAAGCGGTCTATAAGGCGGAATACGCCTGCGTGCTGCCCTGGGACCTCCCCGAGGGCAGGGCGTTTCTTTCTTCACTAAAAAAACATGGAGAAACATCGGGCAGGAATGGCAGTACAGTGGAATATATGGTATAATTATATGTCAATTTGTACCCAAAACCACAAGAGGCCATATTTGTGATCATATTCGATAACATAACGAAACGATACGGATCGAAGGTGGCGCTCGAAGACGCGACGATACACATCGATAAAGGAGATTTCGTGTTTCTCGTCGGTCCTTCCGGCGCGGGCAAATCCACCTTCATCAAACTGATCCTGAAAGAGATCGAACCCGACGGGGGCCGGCTCTTCGTCAACGGACAGAACATCACCCACCTCTCCAACCGGGAGATCCCGCAGCTGAGGAGATCGCTGGGCGTCGTATTCCAGGACTTCCGTCTGCTGCCCAACAAGACCGTGTTCGAAAACGTGGCGTTCGCCATGGAAGTGCTTCACCACAACCAGCGCACGATCAAGCGGCAGGTGCCGCAGGTGCTCGAACTGATGGGCATCGGCGACGCGGCGGAAAAATTCCCGGACGAGCTGTCCGGGGGCGAGCAGCAGAGAGTCGCCATCGCCCGGGCTATCATCAACAATCCCCAGGTGCTGATCGCGGACGAGCCGACAGGCAACCTGGACAAGGACACCGCCTGGGAGATCATGCAGCTGCTGAACCAGGTCAATCTCCGCGGCACGACCGTCGTCATGGTCACCCACGCGTTCGACATCGTGGAACGCATGGGCAAGCGCGAAGTGGAGATCGAGGGCGGACACATCGTCCGCGACACAAAGGGAGGGATCATGGCCGATGTTTAAAGGTTTAGGTTACTCCCTGAAGCAGGCGCTGCAGCAGATCTTCCGCAACAAAGGTATGGCCATCGCTTCGCTGTTCGCGATCACGGCCATGCTGCTCATCCTGGGTCTGTTCTTCTTCCTGACGGTCAACGTCAACTTCATCACCGAAGAGATCAAGGACCAGTTCGACACGATCGAAGTGTTCCTGCAGGACGACCAGACGGAAGCGCAGGCGGACGTCATCCGCACCAGCCTTTCCAAATTGCCCGGCGTCGAAAGCGTCGAGTACATCGACAAAGCCCGGGCTATGGAGGAATTCAAGGTCCGTTGGGGCGACAACGCCTACCTGCTGGACGGCCTGTCCACGAACCCGCTGCCGAATTCTCTGCGGGTCACGCTGACGGATCTGAACGAGGGCGACGTCGTCGCGGAAGTCAGCCGCAACATGACCGGCGTCGAAGACGTCCGGTATTACCAGACCGAGGTCAACAAGATCCTGAAGGTCTCCGAGGGCATCCAGAAAGGCGCTCTCGTGGTCATCGCCTTCCTGATCATCGTCTCCGTCGTCGTCGTGTCGAATACGGTCAAACTGACGGTCATGGCGCGGCAGGAGGAGATCCGCATCATGAAATACGTGGGCGCGACGAACTGGTTCATCCGGGGTCCGCTCATTCTGGAAGGTATGTTCATCGGCCTCATCGCGTCGCTGATCGCGCTGGGCTGCACCTGGGCGATCTACGCCAGACTCATGGACGCGTTCGGCCAGCAGGCCATGATCCTGCTGTCGTCCAGTCTCGTGGAAACGCAGTTCATGATGATCAACCTCACTTGGATCTACGTAGCGCTGGGCATCAGCATCGGCGCGTTCGGATCCATCCTCTCCATGAGGAGATTCCTGCAGGCATAGCAGACAAAAGGGGAAACAGGGGAAATTCGTTCTATGGATAAGAGAAAACTGACAAAAGGGAAGATACGGGCAAAGGTGACGCTGTGGAGCATCGCTCTTGCCATGGTTGCCGCCGTCATGCTCACCCCGTTTGCCAAAGCGGCGACGATCGACGACTGGCAGAACCAGCTGAACAACAAGAATAAGCAGAAGGAGCAGATCCAGGAGGAACTCAACCAAAGCAAGAAGGACCTCGAAACGGCAGAAAAAGAACTGAACGCGCTGGATCAGAAGATCTACCAGGCCGGAGTCGAACTCAACCAGCTGACAGGCGAATTAAACGAAACAAAGGCGGAGATCGTCAAGGGCCTGGAAGAGCTGGAACAGCTGAAAAAGGATATCGAAAAGCAGAACGACGACCTGAACGCGCGTCTGCGCAGCATGTATAAAAACGGCGACGTGGGCATGCTGTCCGTCGTGTTCGGGAGCAGCAGCATGTCGGACGTTCTGACGAATATGGATATGGTGCAGCGCATCTACAGTGCGGACGCAGAGCTTCTGAAAAGCATCCAGGAGCAGTACGACCTGGTCGACGCGCAGAACCGTAAGCTGGAAGCGCTCAAGGTGCAGCTGGAAGAGCAGCAGGCAGTGATCGCAGAGAAGAAGAGCGCGTTAGAAGCAGACGAGGCAGAAGCCAGAGCGCGGCGGAACGCCCTTCAGGCAGATGCGGATTCTCTGCAGAAGCAGTACGACGCGGTCAAGAAAGAAGCCGACTCCATCAGCGAGACCATCAAGGTGCTGCAGAGCCAGAACACGCAGTACATCGGCGGCGCCATGTGCTGGCCTTCCCAGGCGAGCACGCGCATCACGTCTCCGTTCGGCTGGCGCTATCTGTCTCTGCTGGGCGGCCGCAACTACCACACCGGCGTCGATATCGGCGCGGCGGGCGGCACGAATATCCTGGCTGCGAACTCCGGCAAGGTCATCAAGGCCGGCTGGAACAACTCCTACGGCTACATGGTCATGGTCGACCACGGCGGCGGCATCGTCACGTTGTACGCCCACTCCAGCAAGCTGCTGGTCAAGACGGGCGACGTGGTGACGAGAGGCCAGGCGATCGCCCTGATCGGTTCCACCGGTATGTCCACAGGCAACCACCTGCATTTTGAAGTCCGGGTCAACGGCAAGTACCAGAACCCGCTGAACTATATCACTCCATCGGTACGCAACTGATGAGCACCTGGATCTATCAACAGAAAAGAAATACGCCCGCATGGGGACCCGCAGGGGTCCCTGCTGCGGTGATGGACATCCTCGGCCGCAGAGGGGTAAGCACCCCCGGGCAGGCTGAGGATTTTCTTGCGGAATCGCCGAAATGCACCTACGACCCTGCGTTGATGCCGGATCTGCAGCAGGCAGCGGAAGTTTTGCTTGCTGCGGCGGAAGCGGGAAAGCACATCTGCATCTACGGCGATTATGACGCGGACGGGGTCACGTCGACAGCGCTGCTGTACAGCGTGCTGAAGAAACTGACGGACCGCGTGAGTTTTTACGTGCCTTCCCGCTTCACGGACGGCTATGGCCTGAACAAGGACGCGGTCGGCCGCATCGCGAAGGCCGGCGCGCAGCTGCTGATCACCGTGGACTGCGGCAGCACGAACCGCGAAGAAGTGGAAGAAGCGAAGCGCCTGGGCATGGACGTGATCGTGACGGATCACCACGAACTGGAGGCGGGCAAAGAGCCGGACTGTCTGTTCGTGAACGCCAAACGCAGCGACAGCCAATATCCGTTCAGCGGCCTTTCCGGCTGCGGCACCGCTTTCAAACTGGCGCAGGCGATCCAGCGGCTGCTGGCGTCCCGGGGCGACGACCGTTTTACCCGGCAGGATCTGACGGATCTGCTGGACCTCGTCGCGATCTCCACCGTGGCGGACGTGGTGCCGCTGCTGGACGAGAACCGCAGCCTGATCAAGTACGGCCTGCGGGTCGTCAATTCCCGCAAGAGAAAAGGCCTGCGCATCCTGCTGGAACAGCTGAAACTGGCCGACAAGCAGATCGACGCGGACGACATCGGCTTTATACTGGCGCCCCATATCAATTCCTGCGGGCGCATGGCGACAGCGGACGCCGCCGTCAGGCTGCTGGCCGGTATCGAAACGGACGGCTCGCTGGCGGAACTGGCAGCGTTCATGATCGACTGCAACAAGCAGAGGCGGTCTGCCCAGGACGAGACCAGGGATATCTGCCTGGACGCGATGCAGGGCGGCCGCTGCGGGGACCTGTTCCCCATCATCGAAGCGCCGGGCGCCCACGAGGGCGTGGCAGGCATCGTAGCCGGCTCTTTGAAGGAGCAGTTCAACCGGCCTGTCTGCATCGTCACCCCCAGCGAAAACGGCCTGATGAAGGGTACGGGGCGCTGCATCGCGGGGCTCGATCTGCACGGTATGCTCTCGACCTGCGACGATCTGTTCGTGCGCTACGGGGGTCATGCGGGCGCGTGCGGGTTCTCTCTGGAAAGCGACCGTCTGCCGCTTCTGCGGCAGCGCATGGACGAACGGATGCGGGAGATCCTGGCCAGCCGTCCGGACGCACTGGAGGAGAAACTGCTGATCGAAAAGGTGCTGGAGCCTGCGGAAAAGACCATGGAATTCGCGGACGCCTTAAAACTGCTCGAGCCTTTCGGCGAGGCAAATCCGAAGCCGCTGTTTGCGCTGGCCGGCGCAAACGTGTACAATGTGCAGTACATGGGCAGCGAAGGGCAGCACATGCGCTTTACGGCGGTCTGCCCCGACGGGATCGAGATCCCCTGCGTCCTGTTCCGCCGGGCTGCCGATTACGAAGCGATCCTGAACGGCGCCTCTGCCGTGGACGTGGCAGGAGAACTGGGCATCAACGAATACAACGGCCGCCGCAAACTGCAGCTGACCGTGAAGGATATCAAGAGGAGCGGATCCAATGATCAAAATTAAGAAAGCGACGCTGGTCTTTCTCATCATCCTCGCCGTCGTGTGCGGCGCCGCCGGACTGTATACGCTGCAGACCACCGGCGCTGCGGCGAAGTTCGGTTTGGGCGGAGGCCACGTCCTGAACGAGGAGCAATATCAGAAATACAGGCATCTGAGCAAAACGTACAGCAAACTGGACGAATTGAGGGACGATATCCTGCATCGCTACTACGTCGAAGTGGATGAGGAAGCGCTGGAAACGGGCATGCTGAAGGGCCTGTACGATGGCCTGGGCGATCCGTACTCTTACTATATGACTCCTTCGGAATACGAACAGACGATGATCTCCCTGACCGGCGTCTATTCCGGCGTCGGCGTAACGATCTCTGCGGGGGATTCCGGCTACGTCGAGGTCGTGACGCCCACCAAGGGCAGTCCCGCCGAAGACGCGGGCATCCGCAAGGGAGACTGGATCCTGGCGGTGGACGGCACGGAATACAGCGGGGCGGATCTCGATACCTGCGCCGCGGCGATCCGCGGACCGGAAGGTACCGACGTCACGTTGACCGTTCGCAGGGGAGACAATCTTTTCGACGTTACGATCACGAGAAAGAAGATCGTTACGCAGACGGTAGAGAGCCGGATGCTGGAAGACGGCATCGGTTATATCGCGATCAGCGGGTTCGAGGAAAACACTGCGGGAGATTTCGAGGCGGCTCTCGCGGAGATCGAAGCGCAGGGCGCGACATCGTTCGTGCTGGATCTGCGCGACAACGGCGGCGGCCTGGTGGACGCTGCGGTGGCTATCGCGGACGTGCTGCTGGATGAAGGCGTCGTCGCCTATACCGAAGACCACGACGGCAACAAGGATTACTACCGGACGTCGCACGGGCGTACGGACCTGCCTTACGTGGTCCTCGTGAACGAAGGCTCCGCTTCGTCCTCCGAGATCCTCTCCGGAGGCATCAAGGACAACGGCGGCGGTCCGCTGGTCGGGGTCACGACCTACGGCAAAGGCATCATCCAGTCGGTAGAGCAGCTGACGGACGGCTCCGGCATCAAGATGACGATCCTGCAGTACTTCTCGCCGAACGGCAGCGTCATCCACAAGCAGGGCATCGAACCCGACTACGTTGTGGAACTCACCGAAGACTGCTTCGACGAGAACGGCGAGCTGATCAACGATCTCCAGCTGCAGAAGGCGCTGGAGCTGCTGAAATAGAAGACATGTACATTTAGTTCGGAGGAGCATATGAGCAAAAAGATCGTGGCGGTCAACGCAAGCCCCCGGAAAGGCTGGAACACGGACACCATCGTAACGGAAGCTGCAAAGGGCGCAGAGAGCGCCGGCGCCGTCGTGGAAAAGTTCGACCTGTTTAAATTGGAGAAGTACACGGGATGCATCTCGTGCTTCGGCTGCAAGAAGGAAAAATTCAAGGGGCACTGCATCTGCAGAGACGGGCTGACCCCGGTATTGGACGCGATCCGCAAAGCGGACGGACTCATCATCGGGTCACCGAATTATCTGAGCGAGCTGAGCGCCTCTTTCCGAGCGCTGTACGAGCGGCTCATCTTCCAGAACCTGACGTACAACATGGAGAATCCCTGCTGCAACGAGCGGCCCATTCCCGTTCTGCTGGTGATGACCAGCAATGCGCCGGAAGGCATGTACGCGCCGCTGGTGAACAACTACCAGCAGACGCTCAGCCGTTTCGTCGGCCCCACGCAGGTCTTCGTAAGCGGCGATACGCTGCAGCTGAAGGATTACAGCAAGACCGACTGGCCCTGGTCTTTGTTCGACCCGACGGCCAAGCAGCAGCGCCACGATACCGTGTTCCCGCAGGAATGCCAAAAGGCCTTCGAACTGGGCGCGGAGATGGGCAGAGAATAGCAGGAAGAGAAAGGCAGGTAGCTCCATGAATTTTTTGATCGTCGCATACGACGGAAAGGATGAAAACGCGCTCGAGCGGCGCATGAGTGTCCGGGAGAAGCATTTCGCAAACGTCATGAAGATCCAGGAGAAGGGCCACGTGTACTGCGCCGGCGGCATTACGAATGAGGCCGGGCAGCTGGTCGGCTCCATGCTGGTCGTCTCGTTTGACACCAGAGAACAGCTGGACGAGTATCTGAAGACCGAACCTTACGTTGTCAACAATGTCTGGCAGGACATCCGCATCGATACCTGCAACGTGGCGATCAAGGACGATGTGCTGATCACGAAATAAATGGAAACGAAAAGGGCGAAGCGGGAGCTTCGTCCTTTTTAGATGATGCAGTATAATGGAGATGTCAGAAAATCGGGATTTATAAAGGCCTTTGGCATGGGAAAAGATTTATCTAAAATGACATTGGAAGAGTTATGGGCATTGTTTCCCATCTTTCTTGTGCCGCACGATGATCGGTGGAAAGATAGCTTCAATGAGATCAGGCAAACGCTGACCGGTCTTTTAGCTGCTCAGCCTGTTGTGCGGATCAGTCATATCGGAAGCACCGCCATTCAGGGAATATGGGCTAAAAATATTGTTGATGTGATGATTGAGATTCCTCAAAGCGCTGACATGAAAGATATAGCACAACTATTGGAACAGAGCGGTTTTACCGTCATGTACGCCGAGGCAAACCGGATTTCACTTAATAAGGGATATACTGAAAACGGATTTGCGGATAAAGTATATCATATCCATCTGCGGTAC
>JAFPXN010000043.1 GCA_017412505.1 Bacillota bacterium
GTGCTCGATGCGGTCAGCCGGAGTCTTGATCTCGTAGACTCTGTCAACGTCGTTCTCCAGCAGAGCGGGATCGACGGTGATGGTGTGCTCTTCATCGGGATGCATCGCATAGTTGACGAAAGGCATCAGGAAGAGGATGAGGCCGCACATGATGAGGTTCATCGGGTGGAAAACGGTGGAGTTCATGCCAGCCTGATAGGTTTCTTCGCCGATGGTGTAGCCGCCGGAAATGGTGAGGGGGATGGATCCGGACAGACCTGCGTGCCAGATAACGAAGCCGGAGTAGGCAGATGCGATCAGCAGTCTGTAGTCGACGTCGCGGATACGCTTAGCCATTTCCTTGGCGAGCAGGGCGCCTGCGATCAGACCGAAGCCCCAGTTCAGCCAGCAGCAGATAACGGAGACGAAGGTCGTGAGCACGATAGCGCTTCTCTTGTTCTTGGCGACTGCAGCGATGCGGGCCAGGAATCTCTTGAAGACCGGAGCGGAAGCCATAGCGGAACCGAGTACCAGGACCAGAGCCATCTGCATGGCAAAGGCGAGGAGACTCCAGAAGCCGCTTGCGTTACCCCAGGCCTGGATCATGGATACGGGACCCTGACCAGTGCCGAGCATTGCGAATACGAATACGACGATGCTCAGGATGATAGCGAACAGGAACGGATCCGGCAGCCATCTGTTGATTACGTTAACGCAACCATTGGTAAATTTCTTGAACATAAGTCCTCCTGAAGAAATAAAGATTATAGCATGCGAAGCATCTCACATCGGCCGAATTTCCATCCGGAGAACTCTGTTAAATACTTCACAAAATAGCACCTTATTATAGTATATGTTTACTCTTTCTTTGTCAATGGATTTGCGACAGAAACTGTTGCGTTTTTTTGTGGATTCCGCAAGAATTACGACGGTTGGAGGCAAACCGCCTGAAATAATCAGACGGCTGCTCTTCATTTTCTGTCAATGGCATGATACGCAATCTATATCTTTATGGTAAAATATACTGTCCGGGATGACCCGTCCCGGGATCCCATCATTCAGAGAGAAAAACGAATGAGCTACACCCATCTTCACGTACATACCGAATACAGCCTGCTGGACGGCGCTGCGCGCATCGACAAGCTCGTCGCCCGCGCCAAGGAACTGGGCATGGAGTCGCTGGCCATCACGGACCACGGCGTCATGTTCGGCTGCGTGCAGTTCTACGAAGAGTGCAAAAAGCAGGGCATCAAGCCCATCATCGGCTGCGAGGTCTATACGGCCGCCCGCACCCGCTTCGACAAGGACCCCGTGCTCGACAAGCACCAGGGCCACCTGATCCTGCTCGCGAAGGACAAGACCGGCTACGAGAACCTGATCAAGATCGTTTCCGAAGCCTACAAGACGGGCTTCTACTATAAACCCCGCGTGGACCGCGAACTGCTGGCGGCTCACAGCGAAGGCATCATCTCCCTGTCCGCCTGCCTGGCCGGCCGGGTGCAGCACTGCCTTGTGAAGGACGACTACGAAGGCGCGAAGGAAGAGGCGCTCTGGCTGGAGAACTGCTTCGGCAAGGGCAACTTCTACCTGGAGATCCAGGACCAGGGCCTGGACGAGGAAAAGAAGATCAACCCCATGCTCAAGAAGCTGTCGAAAGAGCTGGACATCCCCCTCGTCGCGACGAACGATTCCCACTATATCTATCAGGAGGATTCCAAGGCGCACGACGTGCTGCTGTGCATCGGCACGAAGTCCAGCTTTACGGATCCGGACCGCATGCGCTTCGCCAACGACCAGTTCTACCTGAAGTCCGAGCAGGAGATGCGCGAGATCTTCGCGGACATCCCCGAAGCCTGCGACATCACGCAGGAGATCGTCGACAAGTGCAATTTCGACTTCGAATTCGGCAATTACCACATCCCTGTCTGCCAGGTGCCGGAAGGCTACACGCAGCAGTCGTTCTTCGAATACCTGTGCTGGTCCGGCCTGGAACACCGCTACGGCAAGGCGGAGCCCAATCCCTCCAGCAGCCGGCCGTATCCGCCGGTGCCGCCCGAGGACGTGGAAGCGCTGGCGCCCAACGTGGACCCGGAACTGAAGGACCGCATGCGCTACGAAGTGCAGACGATCGAGACCATGGGTTACGTCGGCTACTTCCTGATCGTCTGGGACTTCGTCAACTACGCGAAGGGCCATGGCATCATGGTCGGCCCGGGCAGAGGTTCCGCCGCAGGTTCCATCGTCGCTTACACGATGGAGATCACCGACATCGACCCCATCAAATTCAGCCTGATCTTCGAGCGCTTCCTGAACATTGAGCGCGTATCCATGCCCGATATCGACATGGACTTTTGCATCGAGCGCAGAGGCGAGGTCATCGATTACGTTAAAGAGCGCTATGGCGTCGACAACGTGTCGCAGATCTCCACGTTCGGGACCCTGAAAGCCCGCGCCGTCTTCAAAGACGTGGCGAAAGTAATGGAAGTGCCGTTCGCGCGGTCTCTGGAGATCTCGAAGATGATCCCTGAAGATCTGAAGATCACGCTGGACAAGGCGCTGGAGCAAAGTCCGGATTTCCGGGGCGTCTACGAGTCTGACCCGCAGATCCGGAACGTCGTAGATACGGCCAAGGTCCTGGAAGGCCTGGCGCGGCACAGTTCCACCCACGCCGCGGGCGTCGTGATCTCCAAGGACCCGGTGGACGCCTACGTGCCGCTGATCATGACGGATAAAGGCCTGGCGACCCAGTTCACCATGACCGAGATCGAGCATCTGGGTCTGCTGAAGATGGACTTCCTGGGACTGCGCAACCTGACGGCTATACGGGAATGTCTGGAACTCATCAAAAAAGACACCGGGGAGGACATCGACCTCCACGGCATCGACTATAACGATCAGGACGTATACAAACTCATCGCCAGCGGCAACACGACCGGCATCTTCCAATTGGAATCCGGCGGCATGACCCGGTTCATGAAGGACCTGGGCCCGACCTGTCTGGAAGACCTGATCGCAGGCATCTCCCTGTACCGGCCCGGTCCGATGGACTCCATCCCGACCTACGTCAAGTGCAAGAAGCACCCGGAGCAGATCTCGTATCTGTGCCCGCAGCTGGAACCCATCCTGGCGCCGACCTACGGCTGCATCGTCTACCAGGAGCAGGTCATGGACATCGTCCGTAAACTGGGCGGGTACTCCTACGGCCGCGCCGACCTGGTGCGCCGCGCCATGTCCAAGAAAAAGGCGGACGTCATGGCGAAGGAAAGAGAGTACTTCGTTCACGGCAAGCTGAACGAGGACGGTTCCATCGACGTGCCCGGCTGCATCCGCAACGGGGTGCCCGAGAAGATCGCCAACAAGATCTTCGACGAAATGACGAGTTTCGCGGCTTACGCGTTCAATAAATCCCATGCGGCGGCCTACGCGGTCGTCGCTTATCAGACGGCCTGGCTGAAGTGCCACTATCCGGCCCAGTTCCTGGCCTCCCTGATGACCTATCCCGCGGACAACAAGGCCGTGGCGATCCTCATCGGCAACGCCAAGGACATGGGCATCGAGACCCTGCAGCCCGACGTCAATAAGAGCGCCAAGCACTTCTCCACGGAGGACGGCAAGATCCGCTACGGTCTGCTGGGCGTCAAGCACGTGGGCGAAGGCGTCGTGGAGGAGATCATCGCCGCGCGCAGGCGCCACATGCCCCGCGACATCTTCGAATTCGTGGACGGGCTGGACGTGCACACGATCAACCGGACCGCGCTGGAAAGCCTCATCAAGGCCGGCGCCATGGACTGCTTCCCGGGCAACCGGGCGCAGAAGCTGGCGGTGATCGGCGAACTGATCGAATCCGCGCAGGCCAGCGCCAAGAACAATCTGGAAGGCCAGATGTCCCTGTTCGCGCTGCCCGGCGACGACGGCGGCATGGCGGGCATCCAGATCGAGCGGCACCTGCCCCAGGCGGCGGACTTCAACCGCCAGGACCTGCTGCAGATGGAGAAGGAGATGCTGGGCATCTACCTGACGGGCCATCCGCTGAACGACGTGAAGGCCCGCATCATGGAACTGACCGACATGGACACCCGCCGGCTGTATGATCCGGAGGACGACGGAGTGCGGGACGGCATGAACGTCACCATCGCGGGCATCATCTCCGCGAAGAAGAATCTCGTGACCAAGAAAGGCCTGAACATGGCGTTTCTGACGGTGGAAGACCTGTACGACGCGCTGGAAGTCGTCGTCTTCCCCAAGTCCTACGAGAAATGCCGCGACTGCCTGGAAGTGGACAACATCGTCCTGATGAAGGGCAAACTCGATATGAAGGAAGAAGGCGCCCCGAAACTGCTGGCGGACGAGATCCAGCTGCTGGCAGACATCCCGGAAGGGACGAAGAAGGCGGAGGGCGTGCCCAAGGCCGCCATCCTGAAGGTCGTCATCCCGGCGAGCTACACCGAAGAAGAGGGTCTGAACACGTTCCGCGACCTGGCGCGCGCCCACCTGGGCGACATGCCGGTGGCGGTGCTCGTGATGGCGACGGGGCATAAATACAAACTGGGCTACGATCTGTGGGTCAACCCGGACGCGTCGTTCCTGGAAGAGGTGCGGCAGCTGTTCGGCGCGGACTGCATCCGCCCGTAGCGCCCAAAAGGAGGAAGGCTGCATGGACAGGACCATCCTTCACTGCGACATGAACAGCTTCTACGCCAGCGTGGAACTGCTGGAGCACCCGGAGCTCGCGGGCAGGCCCGTGGCCGTCTGCGGTGACCCGAAGAGCCGCCACGGCATCATTCTGGCGAAAAACGAGGAAGCGAAGAAATACAAAGTCCAGACGGCGGAGACCATCTGGCAGGCCAGGCGCAAGTGCCCGGACCTGGTGCTGCTGGCCGCGCACCACGACAAGTACGAGCGGTTCTGCAAGATCATCAACGGCATTTACCTGCGCTACACAGACCTCGTGGAACCGTTCTCCATCGACGAATCCTGGCTGGACGTGACGGGCAGCCTGTCGAAGTTCGGCCTGACCGGCAGGGAAATGGCGGACGAGATCCGCGAGACCGTTAAGGCCGAGACCGGCCTGCGGCAATCCGTGGGCGTCTCGTTCAACAAAGTGTTCGCCAAGATGGGCAGCGACTACAAGAAGCCGGACGCCACGACGGTCATCACGCGGGAGAACTATAAGGATATCTTATGGCCCCTGCCGGCGCGCGAACTGATCTTCGTTGGCAAGTCCACAGCGGCAAGGCTCGAAGCCATGAACATCCGCACGATCGGCGCCATCGCGCAGGCGGACCCGGCGCTGCTGCACAGCGCGTTCGGCAAGCACGGCGACGAGATGTACCGCTACGCCAACGGCCTGGAAGACGCGCCCGTCCAGCCGTACGACAGCGAAAGGGAGTATAAATCCGTCGGCAACGGCATCACGTTCCGGCGCAATCTGCAGGGCAGGGACGACGTGCGCACCGCGGTCGTCGCCCTGGCGGACCGGGTGTCGGTGCGCCTGCGCCGGCACGGGTTGACGGCTTCCGGGGTCAAAGTGGATATCAAGGACCCGGACCTTCACACGATCTCCCGGCAGATGCAGCTGGAGCACGCGACGAACACGTCCGCCGACATCGCCAAGGCTGCCATGGATCTGATCGAACGCAACTGGCGCTATTCCGATCCGATCCGGCTCATCACCGTGACCGGGATCAACATCTCCGTCGGCCTGCCCGAGGAGCAGCTCAGCCTGTTCTCGCCGGCGCAGGAAGACGAAAAAAAGAAGAACGAAGCCGTGGATGCGGCCTTAGACTCCATCCGCGATAAATTCGGCAAATATTCCATTATGTACGGGGGACTGCTGGGGAATGATCTGGGAATCTCCTATAAGAACTCGCAGGAGGAAGAGATCGAGTATGAAGAACGTTAGAACAAGAAAATGGGTGGCGCTTCTGCTGAGCGCCGTATTGGTGCTGTCGGTTCTTGCCGGCTGCACGTCGCCTGCGCCCGCTGCTCCGGCACCGGACAGCCTGTCCTCGCCGCTGAACGTCGGCACGCTGATGGGTCCCACCGGCATGGGCATGGCGGGTCTGTTCGGCCGCGAAGACGAGGGCTTTCAGATGAACCTCTACGACGCGCCGGATCAGTGCATGGCAGGCCTGCTGAACGGCGATCTGGACGTGGCTGCCATTCCGTCCAACGTGGCGGCGGTGCTGTATAACAAGACCGAAGGCGGTATCCGTCTGCTGGGCGTCAATACCGGCGGCGTGCTGTACGTGCTGTCCAACAACGCGGAGCCGGTCAGCAGCCTCGCGGATCTGAAGGGCAAGACGGTCTATGCCTCCGGCATGGGCGGCGTGCCCGAATACGCATTCAAAGCGCTGATGGAAAAGGAAGGGCTTGCGGAAAGCGACGTCGAACTCATCTGGATGAATTCCCACGCTGACGTGGTATCTACGCTGATCTCCCAGGGCGGCTACGCGCTCGTGCCGGAACCCCAGGTAACGGTTGCGGGTACGAAAGCGGATACCGTAAAGGTGGATCTGGACATCAACGCGATGTGGAAAGAATCTTTCGGTTACGACCTGCCCATGGGCGTCATCGCCTGCCGCGCGGAGATCGCGGACAACAGAGCAGACGACCTTGGCTATTTCCTGCAGGAATACAACAAAGTGCTGGAAGGGTATAACGCGGACAAGGATGCCGCAGCAGAGACGATCGCCAACGCGGGCATTCTGCCTGCCGCAGGCGTCGCAAAGGCGGCCATGCCCCGCTGCAACATCATGCTGGAGACAGGGATCGCGCATGCAAAGGACATCCTCACGCCTCTGTACGAAACGCTGTTCTCCTTCAATCCGCAGTCTGTGGGCGGTTCCATCCCCGGAGACGACTTCTATTTCAACAGTGCTTTCGGCGATTACAGCATCCGTCTGGAATTCTAAATACGGAACATGAACGAAAAGACCGGCGAAAAGCGCATAGGAAGAAAACTGGCCGCAGCCTTGCTCTGGCTTGCCGTCTGGCAGGCCGCGAGCATGGCTTTCGGCAGGTCCTTTGTGCTGCCTTCGCCGGTTTTGACTTGTAAAAGACTGTTCGAACTCTGCGCGCAGGGCGTATTCTGGCAGGCCTGCGGGGTCACGCTGCTGCGGGTCGCGGGAGGGCTCGCCCTGGCCTGCGTCCTCGGCTTTGTCTGTGCCTGGGCGGCGCAGAAGAGCGGCGTATGGAAGGAGATCCTCGCGGTCCCGGCATCGGTCATCCGGTCCGTTCCGGTGATGTCTGTCATCCTGATCGCGCTGCTGGCCATGAGAAGTGCCGCAGTACCCCTGTTCGTCTGCTTTCTGATGTGCTTCCCCGTGATGTACACGAACATCCTGCAGGGTTTCGAAAGCGTGCCGGACGAATACCGCGAACTCGCGCAGGTCTATCGTATCGAGGGCAGCCGGTATTTTACGAAGATCATGATCCCCGCCAGCATGGGCTACATCAAGGCAGGACTGTCGATGTGCGCCGGACTTTCCTGGAAGAGTACGGTCGCGGCGGAGGTGCTCAGCAATCCGAAGGTCTCCATGGGGTATCATTTATTAAGCGCTAAGATGTACCTCGAAGGGGCGGACCTGTTCGCCTGGACGGTCGGCATCGTGATCCTCTCGGTCTGCTTCGAGAAGATCCTGCGGTATGCGCTGAGTAGGTGGTAGCATGAACGGTCTTCGAAAGGACATCGTGCTGACCCGCGTCAGCAA
>JAFPXN010000044.1 GCA_017412505.1 Bacillota bacterium
AAGAGGTGATGCATATGACCGGGATCATGAACAAAGAGAAATACATCCCACGTATTATCGACGCTGCGGTGGAGAAGTATCTTGCTGCGATGGGAGCTGTTTGTATTGAGGGCCCGAAATGGTGCGGGAAGACTTGGACATCCGCTTTCCATAGCAACAGCGAGTTTTTGGTCAGCGATCCGGATAATCATTTCCAAAACCGTGCGTTGGCAGAAGTTTCTCCCGCCTTGGTTTTGGAAGGCGAGACACCGCGTCTGATCGACGAATGGCAGGAGGTTCCCCCGCTTTGGGACGCAGTACGCTATACCGTGGATCAGCGGGGTCAGAAAGGCCAGTTTATTCTGACAGGCTCTGCCACCCCAAAACGCAAAGGCTTGCTGCACAGCGGTGCCGGACGAATCGGAAAGCTGCGGATGCGCCCGATGTCTCTCTATGAGTCCGGAGACTCCAGCGGTAAGGTCAGCCTGCAGGAACTTTGCGAAGGAAAACTGACCCCGGCTATTACAGGTGATGTTGATCTGCGTACACTTGCCCGGCTTACGGTGCGCGGCGGCTGGCCGGGAAATCTGGAAACTGACGGCGTAGATATTTCGCTGCTGCCCAATGAATATCTGAATGCTGTGATCGACGACGATGTAAACCGCATCGATGAGACCCGGCGTGATAGTCGAAAGATCCGCCTGCTGCTGCGGTCTCTTGCGCGCAACGAGAGCACGACAGCTACCAATCGAACTCTGAAAAATGATATTAAAGAGATCGACGACGAGGATATCGATGTGGAGACCGTTGCGACTTATCTGGATATTTTCAACCGGCTGTTTCTCACGGATAATCAGCCGCCGTTCTCGGCAAAACTGCGTTCCTCCGTTCGGGTCAAGCAGGCAGAAAAAAGGCATTTCTGCGACCCTTCGTTGGCCTGTGCACTGCTGAACGCAACGCCGGAAAAGCTGATCGGTGATCTGGAGACCTTTGGTTTTCTTTTTGAGTCACTATGTGAGCGCGATCTGAAGATCTATGCGGAATCCTTTGGCGCATCGCTCTATCATTACCAGGACTATGCGGGCAATGAGATCGACGCCGTGATAGAACTGCCGGATGGCGGCTGGTGCGGCATCGAGATCAAACTCGGCGCGAACAAGATCGAGGAAGGCGCAGTTAATCTGCTTCACATCCGGGACGAGATCGTCAAAGAAGGCAGCAAAGCCCCTTCGGCCCTGATCGTCCTCTGCGGGCTGTCTCATGCAGCCTATCAACGTCCGGACGGCGTTTATGTTGTACCGTTGACAGCGTTGAAGAACTAACAGCCAAAGTGATATTCACGAAAACAATCAGTCAAACAGGTTATGGGAGGCAAAGCCATGACAGACGCACAGCAGCGGGAAGCCGCAAGACAGTTCATATACAGGTGGCACGGAAAAGGAAAAGAGGATGAGGATGCCCGGTCCTACTGGATCGAGATCCTGACGAATATCCTTGGGGTTGAACGGGTCACGGAACGCGTAGACTTCGAAAAGAAGGTCGTGGGTGCGGACGGCAACACGAAGCGTATCGATGTCTATATCCCGGAGACCCATGTGCTGATCGAACAGAAATCCCTTGGCATCGCGTTGGACAAGCCCCAGGCGGGTCACAACGGGCAGACCCCTTACGAGCAAGCCAAGTATTACGATAATTATCTGCCCCACAGTGAGAAGGCCCGCTGGATCGTTACGTCCAATTTCGAGGAGATCTGGATCGACGACATGGATGCCAAGGTGCCGGAGCCTCGAAAGCTGGCGCTCGACGAGATCTCCCACAAGTTCCACATGCTGGACTTCCTCGTAAACCGGGAGACGAAAGAGCTTTCCGATGAGATGAAGGTCTCTTTGGATGCCGGCAAGATCGTAGGAGAACTGTACGAGGCGTTTTTAAAGCAATATAAGAATCCGGATGACCCGCAGATCCTCAAAAGCCTCAACAAACTCTGCGTGCGCATCGTCTTTTGCCTGTATGCGGAGGATGCCGGCGTATTCGGCCGCAAGAACCTGTTCCGGGATTACATGACCCAGTTCAACGTGCAGACAGCCCGCAAAGGCCTGCGTGATCTGTTCCGCGTGCTCAATCAGAAGGTGGAGGAAAGAGACCCGTATCTGGCGGATGACGATCCGCTGCTGGCGGCGTTCCCTTACGTAAACGGCGGGTTGTTTGCCGATGACGACATCGAGATCCCGCCCTTCACGGAAGATATTCTGGCATTGCTGGTGCGGAAAGCCTCCCACGATTTCGACTGGTCCGGCATCAGTCCGACCATCTTCGGCGCTGTGTTCGAGAGCACGCTGAACCCGGAGACTAGAAGAGCTGGCGGCATGCACTATACCTCCATCGAGAACATCCACAAGGTGATCGACCCGCTGTTTCTGGACGACCTGAAGGCGGAACTGGAGGAGATCTCCGGCGTCGCCATAGCCCGCACGAAAGAGAAGAAACTGCGGGAATTCCAGGACAAGCTGGCTTCGCTTTGCTGGCTTGACCCGGCAGCAGGCAGCGGCAACTTCCTGACAGAGACCTATCTCTGCATTCGCCGTCTGGAGAATGAAGTCATCCGGCTGCTGCAGGGAGACCAGGTGGTGCTGGGGGAAGCGATCAATCCCATCAAGGTGTCCATCGGCCAGTTCTACGGCATCGAGATCAACGATTTCGCGGTGACCGTCGCCCAGACGGCCCTGTGGATCGCCGAAAACCAGATGATGCAGGAGACTGAGACCATCGTCCACATGAACTTCGATTTTCTGCCCCTGAAGACCCATGCCAACATCGTGGAAGGCAATGCTCTGCGCCTGAACTGGGAAGAGGTAGTACCTAAGGACAGGCTGAATTATATTATGGGGAATCCGCCGTTTGTGGGATATTCTCTGCAGAGCAAATCGCAGAAAGAGGATATTCTTTCAATCTATGTGGATGAGAAAGGAAAGCCCTATAAAACAGCTGGTAAGATCGACTATGTAGCCGGTTGGTATTGGAAGGCATCAGAGCTGATGCAAGGGACGGTGATCCGTTCAGCGTTAGTTTCTACAAATTCCATTACGCAGGGCGAGCAGGTCGCGAGTATCTGGAAGCCTCTCTACGAGCGCTTCGGGATCCATATTGATTTCGGATATCGGACGTTTCGTTGGGACAGTGAGGCCAGCATATTAGCTCATGTACATTGTGTAATTGTAGGCTTTAGCTGTGCCAAAAATGCAGTTCCACCTCGTTTATATGATGGTGAATTTAAATCTTCTGTCCAAAACATTAATGCGTACTTAGTGGATGGACCAAATGTTTTTGTTCAAAGTAATAAAACACCTCTGGACAATGTCCCTGAAATGACAACAGGCAATAGACCTGCCGATGGTGGATATTTAATCATTGAGGATAATGAATATGAATCATTCATAAATCAAGAACCATCCGCTAAAAAATATGTAAAAAGATTAATTGGGTCCGCAGAGTTTATCAACAACAAAAAGCGTTGGTGTTTATGGCTTGTAGGTGTTTCACCATCAGTTCTACGAAGCATGCCCATGGTTATGAAACGAGTGGAATTATGTAAACAAGATCGAGAGAATGCCCCTGATCCGGGTCGTAGGAAACTCGCCGAGCGTCCGACTCTTTTTAGAGAAACCAAAAATCCAGAGACGTATATAGTGGTTCCCGCAGTTTCCTCGGAAAAGCGTAGATATGTCCCAATCGGTTTTTTGAATTCTGATACGATTCCCACAAACCTTGTAATCATTATTCCAGACGCCAGTTTATACCACTTTGGTGTTTTGGAATCCAACGTCCACATGTCATGGATGCGTACAGTCTGCGGAAGGTTGAAAAGCGATTATCGCTACAGCAAAGACATCGTCTACAACAACTTCCCCTGGCCGGATCCCACCCCGGAACAGAAGGCGAAGATCGAGCAGACGGCGCAGGCTATTCTGGATGCCAGGGCGCTCTACCCGGAGGCTTCGCTGGCAGATCTTTACGACGAGCTCACCATGCCGCCCGAGCTGCGCAAGGCACACCAGGCCAACGACCGGGCCGTCATGCAGGCCTACGGCATGCCCATTAAGGAGACCGACGAGGCGGCCTGCGTTGCCTGGCTCATGCGCCTGTATCAGGAGAAGGTGGGGGAGTTAGAGAAGTAAATCGTTGCAAGGCATATTAAAACAGGGCAGGTTATACACCTGTCCTGTTACGATCGCATTCAGAGTAGCGAAAGACTCACTGATAAATGTCTTGATTAGGGTCAAGAGAAACCCACTAAATGGTAACCTGAGTATAGAGATTATTAAGAATTGTGTCAAGTGTTATAATTTACTGCATTTACATAAATAGTAATTTATGGTATAGTGCTGATATGGTTCTTTTTGTCGATGAAACAGAAAATTTAAAATATTTCATAGTGGCTGGATTGATTGTTGATAACCAGGCTTCCATGGAACTTGCATATAAAACATTCAAGAAAAGTTTATCCGGATTCAACATTCCCCCCAAATATAAATCCAAAGTGTTTACTGAGTTCAAGTCAACTCTGCTAGATCGGGATTATAAAAAAATCAAAATTTCACTTTTGATGACTGTTAGAAATGCAAGCTTTTTGATTCTATATTCTATCTATGAAAAAGTTTCACCACGGATTGATCAATTGACTAAAGAGAAAATATATATCCAAAATCTTTCGCACATAATTGAGAATCTGAAAGAGACGGGTGACATAGTTTTTGATGGATTTGGGAAAGCTGATTTTGAAAAGGATATCATGGATGCCTTTAAAGATGATCCTAGGGTTCTAAGCATTCGACCTGCGGATTCTCAGACCGAACACGGGTTACAATTTGTTGACAACATATGCAGCACAGTGCGCTTGCATAAGTCTGAAATGGATATGGATAATTACTTCGATATTATCAGAGATATTGCAAAAGAGGTTTGACAATAGTCCTGATTGATGGTAATATGTGGATAAGAAGTGTGGCCTCCTGGCGGTTTGTAGCTGGGTGTACGGAAAACGTAGGACCACGCTTTTTTATTGGATTGTTATAATGATTATTGACATAAGTCAAAACCGGGTATAACATCATAACTGACATATGTCAGAAAGGAGAGCCTATGCCGAGACCGACCCGTTGCCGCAGAATCGAACAGATGCCGGTCTACCGGAGCTTTTCCCCGGACGACGTGGCCGATGCCGAGACCGTGCGCATGACGGTGGACGAGTACGAAGCATTGCGCCTTCTGGACGACGAAGGTTTAACGCAGGAGGCCTGCGCGGCTAAGATGAACGTCGCACGGACCACCGTTACGGCGATATACGACAGCGCCAGAAAGAAGATCGCGGAGACGATCGTTCATGGAAAACGCCTGGTGATTGCGGGCGGCCGCTGCGAATATGCGCCGGTAGACATCGACCAACCCATCAGAGAGAAAGGAAACGATACGATGAGAATCGCAGTCAGTTATGAAAACGGAACAATTTTTCAGCATTTCGGACATACCGAGCAGTTTAAGCTGTACGACGTGGAAGACGGCAAGATCGCAGCCGAGCAGATCGTAAACACCAACGGGAGCGGTCACGGCGCGCTGGCCGGTTTCCTGAAGGCCGCAAAGGCAGACGTCCTGATCTGCGGCGGCATCGGCGGCGGTGCGCAGACGGCGCTGCAGGAGCAGGGCATCGAGCTGTGCGCAGGCGCCAGCGGCAATGCGGATGCGGCGGTACAGGCCTATCTGCGCGGCGAGCTGATCAATACCGGCGCGAACTGTGACCACCACGATCACCACGGGGAAGGCCACGAGTGCGGCGATCACGGCTGCGGTGAACACGACTGCGGGGGTCACGACGGCGGCTGCGGCGGATGCCACAGTCCCCGGATGGAAGGCCCGAACGTAGGGAAAAAGGTCCGTACCCATTACCGCGGCACCTTCAACGACGGCACGCAGTTCGATTCCTCTTACGACCGGGGCGAACCCCTGGAATTCGTCTGCGGCGCAGGGATGATGATCCCCGGGTTCGACAAGGCCGTCGCGGACATGAAAGTGGGCGAGATCCGCAAGGTGCATCTGATGCCGGAGGAAGCATACGGCGTCCGCGATCTGGGCAACGTGTTTACGCTGGAGATCCAGCAGCTGCCCGGTTCCCAGGACCTGAACGTGGGCGAACGGGCCTACCTGCAGACGATGGACGGCCGTCCCTTCGAAGTGCAGGTCACCGCGAAGGATGACAAAAACATCACGCTGGACGCCAACCATGAGATGGCGGGCAAAGAGCTGAACTTCGAGATCGAACTGGTGGAAGTCCTGTAAAGCGATGCGGTTCCCAGATGCGTATTTCATCACCGGCACCGCCTACGCGGGCAAGTCGACGATGGTAAAGCTGCTGGCGGAAAAATACGGCGGCATTTTCTGCGGAGAGAATTATCATAACGAAAGGCTGGAAGGGCTGGATCCCGCGGAGTTTCCGGGCCTGACGTACACCCGCGACCTGGAAGACTGGCACGATTTCGTGCGCAGGACGCCGGATGAGTACGAAGCCTGGATCGACCGCACGTCGAAGGAATGCGAGATCCTGGAGCTGCAGATGCTGGAAGACCTGTCGAAACAGGGCAGGAAGATCTTCGTGGATACGAACATCTCCGTGGAGACGCTGCGGCAGATCTCGGACGACCGCCACGTGCTGATCATGCTGGCGGATCCGGACGTTTCCGTCCGCCGTTTCTTCGACCGGCCGGACCGGGAGAAACAGTTTCTGTACCGGCTGATGCTGGAAGAACCGGACCCGGAGGCGTCGCTGGAGAACTTCCGGCAGTGCCTGATGCGGATCAATTCGCCGGAGCGCTGCGACGCGTTTCTTCACTGCGGCTTCCCCGTGCTGCTGCGGGATGAGGGAAGGACCGTGGAACAGACGCTGGCGCTGGTCGAACGGAGCTTCGGCCTGGAGGGCAACACATGAGGAAAAAGAACAGAAAAGGAGTGATCGTTATGGCGGTCCTGCTCAGCCTGCTGACGCTTTTCGGACTCGGCGGATGCAAAGAGGATGCCGTACCGGAACCGGAACCCATCGACGGCGGCACGACGACCCATACGGACGCAAACGCGCCGAAGGTGATCGAATCGAAGGACATCACAGAGTTCAGCGTGGATTTTTATCTGTCGAACCGCTGGCGGGGCGACGAGGAACGTTACTTCCGCTTTGCTGTAAAAGAGAAGGGCGGCGTGCTGACCGCTTCAGAAGAGGAATCCGGTATCAGCCATCCGGCGGATGCGGCGCTTCTGACTGCGCTGCAGGAGATCATCGATAAATATGACCTCGTGAAGGAGAACGGCATCTATCAGGTGACCGCCGGTCTTCCGACGGAATACCAGGCGAGGACGCTGTTTGTGAAGTATGTCTCAGGCGAGACGCTCACGTTCACGACGAACAACGAGCCGGAAGCAGCCTGGGCAGAGAGCATCTACGATCTCTTTGCGGACTGGTTTGCAGCAAACGGAGACGAAACGCTGCGCCCGGCGAAGGAGGAGAGCCTCGTGTCGCGGCTGGACCTGCGGATCAGGGAAGGCTCCGTCTGGACGGAATTCGGCGGCATCAACGTGCAGGAAGAGGATGCCATCGACGGGCAGACGTATCTGCTGTTCCATGAGATCTATAACGAACAGACGCAGGAGACGGATGCGTGGGATTTCCGGCTGTTCCCGGAAGGCTATTACGAAGGCCTGACGGCTATCCTTGCGGAGCACGATGTGGTCCGGACATATGAATTCAGCTATTATGACCGGGAATCGGGCAATTACGGCAACCATGACGAAGGATATTTCGGATTCGGCGATAAGACGACGGCGGACGGCGAGGCGGATTCGGAAGACCTCTACGTGGACCTCTACGTTGAATATGAGAGCGGCCGGAGGATGACCATCGAGACGAAAAAGGCGAGCGAGATCGAAGGCCTGCAGCCTCTGATTCGGGACCTGCTGGCATATTTCGAGCCGCTTTTCGAAGAATAGAACAATCGCTCAGGAGGACGGACAATGGACAAGAACATCTATGAAAAAGCAACTGCGCTGCGTCACGAGATCCACGCGCATCCCTGCCTTTCCAATCAGGAAAGGCCCACGTTCGATACGATCATCGCGTTCCTGAAGGAGAATACGAAGAATATCGAGATCATGGACAGGGGACACTACGTGCTGGCCCGTTACAAGGCGGCCGACCCGAAGAAGGGCCCCATCGCGTTCCGCGCGGACGTGGACGCCATCCTGGTGTATGACGACATCGACAAGCCCTGGAAGAGCGTCGTCGACGGCGTGGGCCACAAGTGCGGTCACGACGGCCATGCCGCGCAGCTCGCCGGCCTCGCGCTGCAGCTGGACAAAGACGGGGCGGACAGGGACGTCTACATGATCTTCCAGCCGGCGGAGGAGAACGGCACGGGCTCGGCCATGTGCACGGACTTCCTGACGGAATTCGGCGTGGAGGAGATCTACGGCTTCCACAGCCAGGCGGGAGCGCCCAAGTATACCGTGATGCTCCGGGACGGCCTGTACTGCTGCGCGTCCAAGGGCATGACCGTGACCATGACCGGTTCGCCGGCCCACGCCAGCCAGCCTGAAGACGGCCTGAATCCCTCGGAAGCCATCGCCAAGACGGTGCTGGCCGTTTCTCAGATCGCGGACCAGAGCCGATACAAGGGCCTGGTGCTCGCGACGATCGTGCAGATCGACGTGGGCGAAAAGGAGGCGTTCGGTGTCGCCGCGTCCAAAGGCAAGCTGCTGATGACCATCCGCGGAGAGATCGAGGCGGAGATGGATCTGCTGCAGCGCCGGCTGGAGGACGAAGCCATGAAGAACGCCGCGGAATACGGTCTGGCCTGCGAATTCTCCTACTGCGACGCGTTCCCCGAGACCGTCAGTACGCCGGCATGCAACGTAAAGCTGCGCAAGGCCTGCGACGCGCTGGGATACAAGTGGTGGGACAGACCCCTGTTCTACCGGGGCAGCGAGGACTTCGGCAACTTTACGAAGATCGTTCCCGGCGCCATGTTCTTTATCTCCAACGGTTTGGACGGCGAATGCGACGGCTGTCACACCTCTCATTTCGACTTTAACGACGAACTCATCGAGATGGTCGTCAACATCGAGATGGAACTGATCCGTACGGCGTAACCATTAAATGTAAATCGTATCCACTTAAATTAATTGTACGAACTTTGATAAATCGTATACAATCCGTGCCCGTAGTGATATACTGTTAGTGTATAGAACTACGGGCATTTTTATGCCTTGCAATAGTCGTTAAAAGAAAAGGAGAGACAAATGATCCAGCTGCATGAACAGGGCGTCTTCCTCGTAGACGGCAAACCTTGCGATCAGGGTTTGGAACCGAAGGAAGAAGCCAAGAAAAAGACCATTGCTTACAGCATTCTGCAGGCTCACAACAAGTCCGGCGACCCGGAAAAGCTGCAGATCACGTTCGACGCCATGGTTTCCCACGACATCACGTATGTCGGGATCATCCAGACGGCCAGAGGTTCCGGCCTGAAGGAATTCCCCATGCCCTACGCCATGACGAACTGCCACAATTCCCTGTGCGCGGTCGGCGGCACGATCAATGAAGACGACCACGTGTTCGGACTGTCCGCTGCCAAGAAGTACGGCGGCATCTATGTTCCGGCCAACATGTCCGTCATCCACTCCTATGCGAGAGAAGAGATGGCCAAGTGCGGCGCCATGATCCTCGGCTCCGACTCCCACACCCGCTACGGCGCCCTGGGCACCATGGCAGTGGGCGAAGGCGGTCCCGAGCTCGTCAAGCAGCTCCTGAAGAACACCTGGGATCTGAACTATCCCGAAGTCGTGCTCGTGTATCTCACCGGCAAGCCCAGAAAGGGCATCGGTCCCCACGACGTCGCGATCTCCCTGGTCAAGGCCACGTTCGCGAACGGTTTCGTGAAGAACAAGGTGCTCGAATTCGCAGGCCCCGGCCTGAAGTACCTGCCCATCGACTTCCGCAACGGCATCGACGTCATGACGACCGAGACGACCTGCGTCTCCTCCATCTGGGAGACCGACGAGATCACCGAAGGCTTCTTCAAGGCTCACGAGAGAGCAGGCGACTACAAGAAGCTGCAGGCAGGCAACGGCGCCTACTACGACTCCATGATCACCATCGATCTGGACAAGCAGGAATCCATGATCGCGCTGCCGTTCCATCCCTCCAACGCCTACACCATCCACGAATTCCAGGCGAACGCCAAGGAGATCCTGGCAGGTGTCGAAGCGGAAGCCGCCAAGAAGTTCCCGAAGGCTCACATGGATCTGCAGTCCAAGGTCCACGAAGACGGCGTCTATGCGGAACAGGGCATCATCGCAGGCTGCTCCGGCGGCATGTTCGACTCCATCGACGAGGCAAGCTGCATCCTGAAGGACAAGAGTACCGGCAACAGCTACTTCTCCATGAGCGTCTATCCGACATCCGTTCCCGTATCCCTGGAACTCACGAAGATCGGCGCCACCCAGACCCTGATGGAAGCCGGCGTCGTCATCAAACCGTCCTTCTGCGGTCCGTGCTTCGGCGCAGGCGATGTGCCCGCGAATAACGGCCTGTCCTTAAGACACACCACAAGAAACTTCCCGAACAGAGAAGGTTCCAAGCCCGGTGAAGGCCAGATCTCCGGCGTAGCCCTGATGGACGCCCGCTCCATCGCTGCCACCGCGGCGAACGGAGGCCGCATCACCGCCGCGACCGACATCGACTACGAGTACACGCCGCACGAATATCACTTCGACAAGGAAGTGTACAACAAGAGACTGTACTACGGATTCGGCAAGGCAGATCCGTCCGTCGAACTCATCCTCGGACCGAACATCACCGACTGGCCGAAGATGTATCAGCTGACCGACAACATCATGCTGAAGCTGGCCGCGGTCATCCATGACCCCGTCACCACCACGGACGAACTCATCCCCTCCGGCGAGACGAGCTCTCTGCGTTCCAACCCGCTGAAGCTGTCCGAGTACGCGCTGTCCAGACGCTGCCCCGAATACGTCGGCAAGTCCAAGGCCATCGCGGCGCAGGAGAAGGCGAGAAGAGAAGGCGGCGACGTCGCGGCTCTGAAGGAAGCGCTGGCTAAGGTCGGCGACGCGGACGAACTGCTGAAGAACACCCAGTTCGGTTCCTGCGTCTTCGCCAACAAGCCCGGCGACGGTTCCGCGAGAGAGCAGGCCGCGTCCTGCCAGAAGGTGCTGGGCGGCTTCGCCAACATCTGCTACGAATTCGCCACGAAGCGCTATCGCAGCAACTGCATCAACTGGGGCATCCTGCCGTTCACCATCGATCC
Organism: Bacillota bacterium; assembly: GCA_017412505.1. Taxonomy (GTDB): domain Bacteria; phylum Bacillota; class Clostridia; order Peptostreptococcales; family Anaerovoracaceae; genus RUG11894. The sequence goes on from JAFPXN010000044.1 coordinate 11,337, forward strand.
GGAGACCAAGTTCGATTACGAAGAAGACGACTACGTCTTCGTTCCGGGCATCCGCAAGGCGGTCGCCGAAGGCATCGAAGACATCCCGGCCAAGGTCATCACCAAGAACGGCGTCGACGACATTATGCTCCACATCAAGGGTCTGACCGAAGACGAGAAGACCATCATCCTGGAAGGCTGCCTGATGAACTTCTACGCAGCCAAGCTGAAGTAGTTTAGGGAGGTTCATACGAACATGGAAAAGATCAAGATGACGACACCGCTCGTCGAAATGGACGGCGACGAAATGACCCGGATCATCTGGAAGATGATCAAGGACGAACTGCTGGAACCGTTCGTAGACCTGAAGACCGAGTATTACGACCTGGGCCTGATGGAAAGAGACAAGACCAAGGACCAGATCACGAAGGACGCCGCCAACGCCTGCAGAAAGTACGGCGTAGGCGTCAAGTGCGCGACCATCACCCCCAACGCCCAGAGAATGACCGAATACAACCTGACCGAGATGTGGAAGAGCCCGAACGGCACGATCCGCGCCATCATGGACGGTACCGTATTCAGAGCTCCGATCCTGGTAGACTTCATCAAGCCGGTCGTCAAAAACTGGAAGAAGCCCATCACCATCGCTCGTCACGCGTACGGCGACATCTATAAGGCTGTCGACTACAGAGTTCCCGAAAAGGGCCAGGCCAAGATCTCCTTCAAGGGCGAATCCGGCGAGGAATGGGAATCCGTCGTCTATGACTTCGAATGCCCGGGCGTTCTGCAGGGCCTGTACAATAAGGATTCCTCCATCGAATCCTTCGCGCACAGCTGCTTCAAGTACGCCATCAATACCAAGCAGAGCCTGTGGTTCTCCACCAAGGACACCATCTGCAAGAAGTACGACGGACAGTTCAAGGCCATCTTCCAGAAGGTCTACGAAGAGAACTACAAGGCCGATTTCGAAAAGCTGGGTCTGGAATACTTCTACACCCTGATCGACGACGCCATCGCCAGAGTCATCCGTTCCGAAGGCGGCTACATCTGGGCCTGCAAGAACTACGACGGCGACGTCATGAGCGATATGGTCTCCACCGCGTTCGGTTCCCTGGCCATGATGACCTCCGTGCTCTGCAGCCCGGACGGCAAGTTCGAATACGAAGCGGCGCACGGCACTGTCACCCGCCACTACTACAAGTATAAGGAGACCGGCGAGATGACCTCCACGAACCCCATGGCGACGATCTTCGCCTGGAGCGGCGCGCTGCGCAAGAGAGGCGAAATGGATGGTCTGGCAGATCTGCAGAACTTCGCGGATCAGCTGGAAGGCGCCTGCTTCGACACGCTGTACAGCGGCATCATGACGAAGGACCTCGTAGGTCTGGCAGAAGGCATCGACGCCAAGGCTGTCACCACCGACAAGTTCATCGCAGAGATCAGAAAGAATCTCGAAAAGAGACTCGCGTAGGAGGAACTATATGAAATTGATCCATAAGGCGATGGCCGGCACCATGGAATCCTCGGATATCATGGTCACCATCGAACCCAAGGAAGAGGGCGGCATCGAACTGGAACTCACCAGTTCCGTCATGCAGCAGTTCGGCCGTCAGATCGAAGCGGTCATCCGCGAGACCCTGAAGGGTCTGGGCGTGGAGAACGCCCGCGTGACCGCGGCGGACAAGGGCGCCCTGGACTGCACCATCAAGGCCAGAGTCAACTGCGCAGCGTTCCGCGCTGCCGACAGCGACGCATACGTATGGGAGGCGAAATAAAATGAGAGAAAAGAAACGCCTCAGAAGATCTATGATGTTCGTGCCCGGCAACAACCCCGGCATGATCCGCGACTGCCACATCTACGGCTCCGACTCCGTGATGTTCGACCTGGAAGACTCCGTCTCCATCATGGAGAAGGACGCGGCGAGATTCCTCGTCTACCAGGCGCTGCACGACCTGAAGTACGGCAAGAAGGAACTCGTCGTACGTATCAACGACCTGAACTCCGGCCTCGGCATCAAGGACCTGGAAGCCATCGTGAGAGCCGGCGTCCACGTCGTCCGTCTGCCGAAGACCGACTCCGCGCAGGACGTCATCGACTGTGAAAAGGAGATCGCCCGCATCGAGTCCGAAGCCGGCATCCCCGTAGGCACCACCCTGATGATGGCTGCCATCGAGAGCGCCAACGGCGTGCTGAACGCCCGCGAGATCGCCCACGCGTCCGACCGTCTGATCGGCATCGCCCTGGGCGCGGAAGACTACGTCACCGACCTGAAGACCACCAGAAGCGACGGCATCGAACTGCTGTTCGCCCGCTGCATGATCCTCAACGCGGCCAGATCCGCCGGCATCGACGCTCTGGACACTGTCTATTCCGACGTCAACAACGAAGAGGGCTTCATCGCGGAAGCGACCCTCATCAAGAAACTGGGCTTCGACGGCAAGTCCGTCATCAACCCGCGCCAGATCGAACCGCTGCATAAGGTGTTCATGCCCAGCGAAAAGGACCTGAACAAGGCAAAGGCCGTTATGGGCGCATACGAAGAAGCGATGGCAAAGGGCTCCGGCGTCGTCGCTCTCAACGGCAAGATGATCGACAAGCCCGTCGTCATCCGCGCGCAGAGACTGCTGGAGCTCAACGAGCTGGCCGGCGTAAGAGAAGTGGAGGAGATCTAAAATGGCAGAGAAAAGTTTTGATTTTGCGAAGATCCCCCACATCGGAGAGATCGCCTGCAACGGTGAGTTCAAGGCTGCCAAAGCCCGCAACACCGCTACGTTCGAAGAGAAGTTCGACCAGAAGAATAAGGTCGTGGAAAGCCTGGAGAAGGCGATCCGCCTGTCCGGTTTAAAGGACGGCGACACCATCAGCTTCCACCATCATTTCCGCAACGGCGACCACATCATCAACCAGGTCGTCGCCAAGCTGGCGGAGATGGGCTTCAAGAATCTGACCCTGGCATCCAGCTCCCTGGCTGCCGTACATGCGCCTCTGATCGAGTACATCGAACAGGGCGTCATCACCCACATCGAAACGTCCGGCATGCGCGGAGAACTGGCGGAACAGATCTCCCGCGGCCTGATGGATTTCCCCGTCGTCTTCCGCTCCCACGGCGGCAGAGGCGAAGCGGTCGCTTCCGGCGAGCTGCACATCAACGTGGCTTTCCTGGGCGCTCCGTCCTGCGACCCGTTCGGCAACGCCAACGGCTACAGCAGAGATGACGACGAGTCCATCATGTGCGGCTCCCTGGGCTATGCCCGTCCGGACGCGCACATGGCGGATACGACCATCATCATTACAAATAACCTCGTGAAGTTCCCGAACACGCCCTGCGCCATCCCCGAATCCGACGTGGATTACGTGGTGGTCATGGACGACATCGGCGACCCGAAGGGCATCATGAGCGGTGCCACCCGTTATACGAAGAACCCGAAGGAACTGATCATCGCGAAGACCGCGGCGGAAGTCGTCAAGGCTGCCGGCTACGTCTACGACGGATTCTCCATGCAGATGGGTTCCGGCGGCGCATCCCTGGCTACGGCCAGATACCTGCGCCAGATGATGATCGACGAAGGCATCAAGTGCCGGTTCGCGCTGGGCGGCATCACCGGCCAGATCACGGCCATGCACGAAGAAGGCCTGATCGAGAAGATCCTGGACGTCCAGTCCTTCGACCTCGACGCGGCCAAGTCCCTGAAAAAGAACCACTTCCATCAGCAGATCGACGCTCCGACGTACGCGAGTTACAGAAGAGAGTCTGCTGTCAACCAGCTGGACTTCGTCATCCTGTCCGCTCTGGAGGTCGACACGGACTTCAACGTCAACGTCCTGACCGGTTCTGACGGCGTCATCCGCGGCGCGATCGGCGGCCACCCCGACACGGCGGAAGGCGCGGCGCTGTCCGTCATCGTCTGCCCGCTCACGAGAGGCCGCATCCCCTGCGTCGTGCCCAAGGTCAACACGATCGTTACCCCGGGCAGCGTCGTGGACGTGGTCATCACGGACCAGGGCGTAGCGGTGAACCCGAACCGTCCGGAAGTGGCCGAAAAGCTGGTCGCTGCCGGCATTCCCGTCGTCTCCATCGAGTCCCTGGCGGAGAGAGCCGAACACATCGTCGGCAAGCCAGATCCCATCAAGTTCAAGGATAAGATCGTGGCGGTCGTCATGTACCGCGACAACACCGTCATCGATGTCGTAAGACAGATCGACGAGGACTAAGGCTTAAAGCGCAAAGAAAAAGAGGGTGCCTGCGAGTGCGAGGGCATCCTCTTTTTCTTCTTTAAGAAAGGGACTATTTCGTGTATTTCCGGATAAATGCGACGGTATCCCCATGCAGCGCGACGGGAATTTCCGGCGCATCCGCATCCGGGCAGACGTAATTGTCGTGCTTGTATCCTTTGTACTCGAGGAATTGCACGTCGCCTTCGTATCCGATGGTCTTCAGAGACGCCAGATAGAGCTGCGTCTGCAGCGCCCGGTTTGTCAGGTCGACCTCTGCGAGGGTCACGAGCTGGGGCACCGGTAAAGATTTCAGATAATACATAGGCGCCGCGTCGTCGATTAACGTCAGTCGCGGATCCCTGCCTCGTGCGAACAGCACGCTGAAGTGGCTGGTCGGCTGGCCGCTGGCAAAGATGCAGCCGGCGAAGTCTGCGGGGTCCATGCCATAGGGCTGCAGCACGCTCTCGTCGAACAGCAGCATCATGGACAGCCAGGCGCCGGCGGAGTGACCGCCTAAGAACATCTTTCCGTTATAAGGAACGTATTCTGCCAGATGATCGCGCACCCAGGCCATGGCGCAGGCGGAATCATCGAGAAACCCGCGGAAGACACCGTCCGGGTCGTCGCAGAAATGCGGGTCCGGCGCGACCGGAAATCCTTCGAATTCCGGGTACAGCCTGTAATTCGGCGCCGCGACAGCAATGCCTTCCTTCGCCAGTTCCGTACAGTATTCGATATAGTTGCTCTTTGTCCAGTGATAATGCAGAAATCCGCCTCCATGGAAGAACACCAGGACCGGGCAGTCTTCTGCGCCGATGGGCAGGTACAGGTCCAGCGTTTGGGAATCCGCGCCTGACGGCTTTCCGCCTTCGCGGTACAAGACGTCTTTTATGGTCTTGATCTTGTAAGCCATGGTATGATCTCCTTTGCCTGTCCAGTATATCATAAAGACCCGCAGACCGGTCTCCGCTCGTTGACATTTCCCTTCACTCTGCTAAACTGCAAGTGGTAAGGAAGGTTATTCATGGAACGCGATAATAGAAAAGACAAGTTTAGAAAGGCATTGAACGTAGTGCTTGCGATTGCCGTTTTCGGCGCGTGGGGCCAGATGGTGTTTTCCGGGGAAGGCACGCTGGCTTCCACCGGGCTTTCGAGTCTGAAGTACTTCACCGTGCTGTCCAACCTGCTGGAAGGGTTCGCATGCCTTTATTGGCTCGCGGGCAAAGGCGCGAAAGGGGAACGGCTGAAGTTCGTGGCGACAGTCGCGGTCTCTGTTACGTTCCTCGTGGTCATGACCTTTCTGGGACCTTTGTACGGCTATCCGGCCATGTTCCACGGAGGCAATCTGTGGCTTCATCTGATCGTTCCCGTCGGGGCGATCCTGGAACAGCTCTTCCTGTCGAAAAGCCCATTTGGCCGCAAAGACGTGCTGTTCGCGGCGCTCCCGGTCCTGTTTTACGGCGCTGGATATCTGGGCAACATTCTGATGAACGGCGTCGGCGAATGGCCGGACACCAACGACTGGTACAGTTTTATGATGTGGGGCTATCCCGGCGCCGCTGTGATCTACGGCGGACTTCTTCTCATCTCCCTGGCGCTGGGCCTGTTGTTCCGGAAGGTCAGGGTGAAGAAATGACCAGGAGCAGAATCATAAAACTTATCGCAGCGATCCTCCTTCTGGTCCTGCTCATTCTCCTGATTGGCTTTCTGCTTCCCCGCAGCCTGGACGAGGCGGTGTGGCGCTACCGGACGGAACCGAAGCACGTCACCATCCTCCGGTATGACCAGAACGACCCGCCCGCTTTCGGGGTCACGCTGGATGAGGCCAGAACGGCGGAACTGATGCGGCAACTGAAAGCCCTGAGCGGGCGGTACAAAGGACCGTCCGGCAAGGATGCGGGCGAGGCTGCGCCGGCCGGCTACGTCCTCCGGCTGAACAGCACCGGTTACGGCGAAGTTGATTTCGCGGGAGAATCCGGATTTGTGCTGGCGGAGAAAAGCGGCCTGCTGAGCGCCAGCTGGGGCGGAGGCAAAAGCGCTGCTTATGACCTGGGAAAGGACACGCAGGCGTTCTTCGACTTGTGCGACTCCTATCTGGACCCGGACGGAGGCTATCCCGGCCGCGCTTTCCTGCAGGAATTCTTCAACGTCGGTACGGATCGATGGAAGATCTGGGAATCGGCCATGTTTTCTTCTGATTCCGGAGCCATGGCCCGCGCGATCGAACCGTATCATGCGGGGCTGGCGCCCTACGTGACGCCCGAGATCCTCAAAAGGATCGAGCTGGGCCGGTATCTTGCCAACATGGAACTGTCCTGTATGGCTGAAGCCCGCAGCTGGCAGATCCAGATGATACGCGTGGACGAAAAGTCCGAGCCCGGCAGCTATAACTTCTGGGTAGATCTGTGCAGCACGGAAGAACCGTACGCGTACAAGACCTTCTCGGGAAGCTACGTGGCGAACGGCGAAGGCCTGATCAAGAATTTTTATGTAGATTTAAGCGAATAAATACGATCGAGAGAGGCAATGACCCATGGCAACAGATTATAAGATCGAAGGACGGAACCAGGCAATTCTGGATAAGGTGGACCGGGCTCTGGTGGAAGAAGGCGCAGACGCGTTCGCGAACGAACTGATGTGCTCCCAGTGCGCTTACGTCCACGGCGCACGGATGTTGGGCTTCGACGAGGAGCAGGCGCTGCTGGCAGCCAGCGGCTTCGGCTGGGGCATGCAGCACGGCGAGCGCTGCGGGGCGGTCACGGGAAGCCTGATGGCCCTGGGCCTGAAGTACGGCTACCGGAACGCCGAGGAATTTCCGAACTACCAGATCCTGAAGAAAAAGCAGGCGGAATTTGACCGCAGATTTCTGGAGGGCGTGGGAGCGCTCACCTGCCGGGAGATCCTGAAAGGGAATTACGCGGTGGAAAAGGAACGGTCGCAGATCTACGCGGAGCGGCGCTATGACGCCTGCGAGCAGGTGATGGGCTACGCCATGAGCATCCTGGAAGACCTGCTGAACGACACGTCCGACGACGAGGCGCTCATCCGCTGCGAAAAATAATTTCGAAACATTTCGATTCCCATGTCGCATTTCGGCATGGGAATTCGTATCTATAGGTGAAAGGGGCAGACGAACTGCATGCTGCAAGTGTACCTGTCGCTGCTGGATACCCAGGCGGAGAAGGATAAGTTCATACAGGTCTACGAGGCCTACCGGGATCTGATGTTCTATATCGCAAGGCGGTATCTGGCCGGCGATGCGGACCGGGAGATTGCGGTGGACGGGGCGCTGCACGCGCTTTTGGGGGTGCTCGAGTCCCTCGATGACCCATTCAGCACCAAGACGAAGAACCTCGTCGCCCTCATTACGCGCAACAAGTGCATCGACGTGCTGCGGCGCAGAGGCGGCGCATCGGAAGAGTCTTGGGAGGAATCGGGAGGAGAAGAAACCTTGCCTGCCAAGGCTCCGGATGCGGCAGCGGACGATTTGTCGCTGGCGATCCGTTCTCTTCGCGAAACGAGCCAGGACGTACTAATCCTAAGGTACTATTATGGGTATTCCGCAGCGGAGATCGGTAAGATCCTGGGAATCGGCCGCGATGCTGCCAGGAAGCGGCTGGAGCGGGCAAAGAAGGAACTGAAGGAGATGCTGGAGGGGGACGTATGAACAGAGACAGAACAGAATGGGCGGCATGCGGAAAGACCTACTCGTTTGCCGATTTGGCGCAGGCCTGCGAAGCAGCAGCTTCGGCCTCGCTTTCGGACCTTCCGGACATTCTGCCGGCGGCGGAACCGTCTGAAGCCTTTTCGAAGCGGGTGGAGCGCCTGCACCGGAAGTACCTGAGGGGCCTGCGCCTGGCTCAGTTCGGACGCGCGGCGGCCGGCATCGCACTGGCGCTGCTGCTCACATTCTCGGCGGTCATCACAGCGAATGCCCAGGCCAGAAATGCCTTCCTTGCCTGGTGGCAGCGGACATCGGGCAGCAGCGTGGCGTACTGGTACGGCCGGGAAAGCGATGCGGGAAAGACAGGCAGCTACCAGTTATCTCTTGTGCCGGAGGGGATGCAGGCTGTTCGGCGGACGGAGAGCGAAGGCTTTTCCAGCACGGTCTATGAAGGCAGCGGACATCTGTTGGTATTCGAATATTCCGGCGGCGAAGAAGCCGGCGCCTTCGAAGTGTTCGAGGCGGGCGAAGGCATTCCGGTAGAAGTGGGCGGTCTGCCCGGCAGGTTGTTTGCGGAGAATGGACGGATCAGCCTGATCTGGATGGACGAAGCGGCCAGTGTCGTCTTTACCATCAGTTCGGACCTGGATGTACAGACGGTGCTGCAGGCTGCGGAAAGTGTAAAGGGGTATTGAGATGAGACGAAAAATCATAATCGTGCTGGCGATCCTTGCGTTATGCACAGCGGCAATCTATGCGGCAGTGTCGGGAGCTGCAGCAAAACCGGTTCTGTCTTTCGACGGCCGGACCGCACAGTGCCGCTTTAGCCTGTCGGCGCCCGGCGATTCGCTGAAAGCGGTCCTGGAGCTGCGCCATGGGGAGATCCTGATCGGCTCCTGGGAAGCGGACGGAGAAGGATATCTGCTGATGGAGGGTACCTGCCGCGTGACCCCGGGAGAGACCTACGAACTTTCCGCCGGCGGCAATATCGGCGGGAAAACCTTCAAAACCGTTGCCGTCACGGCCGTCTGCCCGGCGGGGGACGGTAATGCGCCGGTCTTCCTGGATCCGCAGCAGCGGGATTGGGAGAGGATCTCGGCCGCCTCGAAAGCGCTGCTGCAGCTGAAAGAAGAGGAGTATTGCGCGAATCTGGAACTCATCGGTCTGCAGCTGCCGGAAGCCTACGAAGAAGATCCCCAGCAGGCAGCGAAGGCGATCTCCCATGTGCTGGAGAACGCGGCAAAGGGACGCTGGGGCGCCTACGACTATACGGAACTGGCGGAGCTGCAGGAGCGCATCCTGGACGTGCTGGAGAACCAGACCAGCGTTGCGGGTGAAGGGTTTTATGAGGATAAGGGCGGCGCGCCTGAGACTTCTGCGGATATTCCCGTCTTCATCTGGCCCCTGCGGTCCTATACGATCTCCGCGGAATTCGGGCCGTTCTGGTATTCCACAGAAGAAATGCCCGCATTGCATACCGGTTTGGACCTAAAGTCGGATAAAGGAGAAGAGATTCATGCTGCGCAGGCCGGAACTGTCGTGTTTGCCGGTTGGGATGGATCTTACGGTTATCGGGTCGCTGTTTCCCACGGAGCAGGACTGGAGACCTGGTACGCCCACTGCAGTGAACTGCTTGTTGAGGAAGGCGATGCGGTAGAGCAGGGGCAGACGATTGCGCTGGTAGGGGTCACCGGGTATTCTACCGGCCCCCATCTGCATTTTGAGATCCGTATCGACGGAGAACCGGTGGATCCGTTGCTCTATCTGACGGACGGCAGGACGGGCGGCCATGGAGAAGGCAAGGCATCGTTCGAAGTCTTCCCCGGTCTGGAAAACATGGCTTTTGCGCGGACCGAACAGGGTCTGCTGGCAAAGGGCCTGGACGCCGGAACTGTGGAATGGAAGCCTCAGGAGGATGTGATCGGCGGCGGTTCGCTCATCTTCGCCGATCCCCGGTTTGCCCATCCGTATTTTGAAGGGGTCACAGGCGAAGGCTCCGCGCAGTGGCTGCCCGGGCCCTACAGTTTCTCGAAGTATACGATCCTCTCCTTCGACTTTACGGAGAACCGCGGTTCGGACGGCACCATTACCGGGCCGAACATCAGCTGCGTTGCGGATCTCGCCTCTCACAAGCTCATGAGCTGTTCGCAGGTGCCCCGGGAAGGGGAAGAGATCTCCCTGACGGATGAAGATCTGCTCCGGATCGCGGAATACCTGAGCTACGTGATGCTCGGTGCCCAGAACGCCTGGGCGGAATCTGTCAACTGAATCCGTTCCCGTTAGGGGACGACCTCGCTCCCAAGTGCGGCATAGCAGCGCCTGTTCGTTGCTTTATGCCGCATTTTTTAGTACAATTTATTCGATCAAAAGGGGAGAGAGGACATTATGATAGAAATCAGAAACGTGCAGCTGCCGGACATGCTGGCGTGCCGCGAAGCGCGGGCGAACCGGCAGAGGCAGCTGATAGAAGAATATAAAAAGCCTGTCGTCTCTCTCAGCATGAACATCGCGGGCGACGTCAAGAATACGCCGGCGATCTCCATGCTGCAGAAGGACGGGGAAGGGGAATTCAAGTCGGCCGCGGAAAAGGCCGGTTTTGCGCTGCTCTTCGAGGAGCGGTCCGATGCGTTTACCGGACCGGAGAGCCTGCTGGTGTTCGATACGGAAGACGCGCAGACACTCAAAAACACCGGCGTCGCCCTCGAGGAGGAGACCCCCTGGGGACGCCTGTTCGACATCGACATCATCGGCACAGACGGGGAAAAACTGTCCCGTCCGCAGCCGAGGCGTTGTATCGTGTGCGGCGGTCCCGCGGCGGACTGCGCCCGGAGCAGGGCACACGGGCTGGACCAGATCAGAAAAGCGGCGGACGAGCTGCTCGGCCAGTATCTGGGAGACAGCCTGGGAACGGCCGCCGCGTCCGCCCTGGTGCGCGAGGCGGCGCTCACGCCGAAGCCGGGTCTTGTGGACGCGTCGAACAACGGCGCCCACAAGGATATGGATCTGGATCTACTCCTGACTTCTGCGTCTGCGATAAGGCCGTTTTTCGCCCAAATGGCGGGTTTTTCTGCAGCTTACGGGACAGATATCGAAACGCTCATAAAAATCGGCAAAAACGCCGAAAAAGCCATGTTTGCCGCGACGAAGGGGGTCAACGCCCACAAAGGCGCGATCTTTGCGTTTTCTCTGTATCTGGCGGCTGCCGCCGACTGCCTGATGCGCGGCGGCGACCTTGTGGAAAAGGTGAAGGAACTGGCCGCAGAAAAAGTCGCGAAGTCCCGTCCCTCCGCGCCGACTCACGGAGACGCGGTGCGCGCGGTCTACGCCGGTTTCGGCAAGGAAGGCGCGTTGGCGGAGGCCTGCAAGGGCTTTCCCATGGCCGTTCTTGCAGCTAAGACGATACGCGAGACCGGCGACGAGCTGCTGGCGCTGTGCCGGGTCATGAGCCAGCTGGCGGACAGCAACGTGCTGTACCGGGGCGGCGTCAAGGGGCTGAACTGGGTGAAGTCCGAAGCGTCCCGGCTGTGCGCCATGGACGCGGTCGAACGCAGGGCAGGGCTTCGCGTGATGGACGCGGCCTGCATCTCCCGCAACATTTCCCCGGGAGGCGCTGCGGATATGCTTTCTTTAGGAATGTTTCTGTCAGAACTGCCGTTTTCATTCTGAAGTTAGTTACCGCTGTTATATTTTTATTGAGATATTGACAAGTTAGCATATGCTAATTTATAATACCTTTCGGTGGGGCGGATTGCTCCATGGAAAGGTATTTTTATGTCAGAGATCCTGAAATTAAGCGATATCAAACCGGGCGAATACGCGAAGGTCCTGAAAACGGGCGGGGAAGGCGCGCTGCGCCAGCACCTGCTGGACATGGGGCTGACGCCGGGCGCCGCGCTGCAGGTCATCAAATACGCGCCGATGGGCGATCCCCTGGAACTTCGCATCCATGGCTACGAACTGACGCTGCGGCTTTCGGAAGCCGCCTGCATCGACGTGGAGCGCAGCGACGCGGAGACGGCCAGCACCCGCAGCGGCATCTATACGGACATCGAACACCCGGGCCTGGGCGAATACGGTAAGACCCACGATAAATCTACAGAAGACCCATTACCGAAAACCAGCCGCATCACCTTTGCGCTGGCCGGCAATCAGAATAGCGGAAAGACCACGCTTTTCAACGCTTTGACGGGTTCGAACCAGCATGTGGGGAACTTCCCCGGGGTCACGGTGGACCGCAAGGACGGCGTCATCCAGGGGCATCCCGAGACCCGCATCACGGACCTGCCGGGCATCTATTCGCTGTCCCCGTACACCCGCGAAGAGGTGGTCTCCCGGTCGTTCATCCTCGACGAAAAGCCTTCGGGCATCATCAATATCCTGGACGCGACCAGCATCGAGCGCGGCCTGTACCTGACGATGCAGCTCATGGAACTGAACGTGCCAATGGTGCTGGCGCTGAACATGATGGACGAACTGCGCGGCAACGGCGGCTCCGTCAACATCAACCGCATGGAAGCGCTGCTGGGCATCCCCGTCGTACCCATCTCCGCGTCGAGAGGGGACGGCCTGCAGGAACTGGTGGATCACGCGCTGCACGTGGCGAAATACCAGGAAAGACCGCTCAGAAGAGATTTCTGCAGCGAAGATGAGAACGGCGGCGCCGTACACAGGGCGATCCACGGCATCATCCACCTGATCGAGGATCACGCGAAAGCTGCCGGCATTCCGGCCCGTTTCGCGGCCACCAAGCTGATCGAAGGCGACGAAATGCTGGCGGATCAGCTCGACCTGACGAAAAACGAGCGCGAGACCGTGGAGCACATCATCCTGCAGATGGAGGAGGAAAGAGGGCTGGACCGTTCCGCCGCCATCGCGGACATGCGGTTCTCCTTTATCCAGAACCTGGTGGCGGAGAGCGTCATCCATCCGCGGGAAAGCAAGGAGAGGGAGCGCAGCCGCCGCATCGATAAGATCCTGACTGGCAAATACACGGCGATCCCTTCGTTCATCCTGATCATGGCGGCGGTCTTCTGGCTGACGTTCAACGTGATCGGCGCCTGGCTGCAGGATCTGCTGGACGGCGGCATCACGGCGCTGGGCGACTGGGTGGCGGCAGCTATGGAACATTCCGGCGCGTCGCCCATGCTGCAGAGCCTGGTGACGGAAGGGATCTTCGCCGGCGTGGGCAGCGTGCTCAGCTTTATCCCGATCATCGTCATCCTGTTCTTCTTCCTGTCGCTGCTGGAAGACTCGGGCTATATGGCGCGCATCGCATTCGTCACGGATAAACTGCTGCGCAAGATCGGCTTGTCTGGCCGTTCCATCGTGCCCATGCTGATCGGTTTCGGCTGTTCCGTGCCCGCGATCATGGCGGCCCGGACCATGCCTTCGGAGCGCGACCGCAAACTGACGATCCTGCTGACGCCCTTCATGAGCTGCACGGCGAAACTGCCGATCTACGGCTTCCTGACGGCGGCCTTCATCCCGGCTTACGCGGGTCTGGTGATGGTCAGCCTGTACCTGCTGGGCATCCTGGTGGCGATCCTGTTCGCGGCCCTGCTGAAGCGCTCCGCGTTCAAGGGCGAAGCGGTGCCTTTCGTCATGGAACTGCCGAATTACCGGCTTCCCGGTGCGAAGAACGTGGGACGGCTGCTGTGGGACAAGGCGAAGGACTTCCTGCAGAGAGCGTTTACGGTCATTTTCGTCGCAAGTCTCGTCATCTGGTTCCTGCAGCACTTCGACACGGGGCTGAACATGGTCGACGACCCGGAGACGAGCATCCTGGCTGTTGTCGCGGGAACGATCGCGCCGGTCTTCAAGCCTCTGGGCTTCGGCACCTGGAAGTTCTCCACAGCGCTGATCACAGGCTTCATGGCCAAGGAGAGCGTCGTCGCGACGCTGACGGTGCTGTTCGGAGAGGGCACAGTCATCGCATCTGCGCTCACGCTGCCCGCTGCGTTCGCGCTGCTGGTGTTCTGCCTGCTGTACACGCCCTGCGTGGCGGCTATCGCCGCGGTCAAGCGGGAACTCGGCGCCAAATGGGCGGCAGGACTGGTGCTGGAACAGTGCGCCATTGCCTGGATCGTGGCGTTGGTTGTGAAGGTCCTTTTCGAAATACTGCTTTGATGAAAACCATCAAGAAAAAATGTAAGACGGCGGACAAATTCTTCGGAATGGGCCCGCCGTTTTGTTATATAATATTCATATGAGTTTTGTTATCATTTGATGCTTGCATCTGAAAGTAAAACCTGCAAGGAGGCAATCTATGAAGATCTATCCTGAATACGTCGCAAAAGACCGGGTGATGCAGCCGGGCCAGGAAGGCTCCGCTGTCGACGCGCTGGACTTCGTCTGGAAGGGCAGCCGCATCCTGGGTCAGATCTATGTGCCGGTCCACACCCCCGGCGAAAAGCATCCGCTGGCGATCACGCTGCACGGCTTCCCGGGATACACGAACAACCAGGATCTGGACCACGCGCTGCGCCGCACCGGTTTCGTCACGGTCCATCCGTTCGCGCCCGGCGCCTGGGGCAGCGAGGGCTACTATACGTTCGACGGCCTCGTGGAGTGCGCGATGGCGCTGCTGGACTACTGCAAGAGCGATGAATTCGCCGAAAAGTACAGCATCTGCCGCGACAATATCTTCTTCGTCGGCCATTCCATGGGCGGCATGACCTCCGTCAACGTCCTGAAGAGAAGGGACGACGTCAAGGCGGGCGTGTTCCTCGCCCCGTTCGACGTGGCGCAGTTCTTCTTCGAGGGTCACGATCCGGTCGCGGAGCTGGGACCCCTGTTCGAGGAAGGCTCCATCCTGCGCACGCCCGAACCCTTCATGGAATTTTTCCTGAAGAACGGCGAGGAGACCAAGAACGATCTGCTGTTCATGAACGCGGTGGACGCGCTGAAGGACCGCAACTTCCTGTTCGTCGGCGGCGCGCTCGACCCGCTCGCTCCTCCCGCCACCATGTGCGAGCCCCAGTACAAGAAGGCGAAGGAACTGGGCGACGGCAGCAAGAAGCAGGAGTATCTGCTGATCAATTCCGATCACGGCTTCAACGATCAGCGCATCTATCTGGCACAGAAGGTCGCAGAATATCTGGCGGACCTTGTGGAATAATGCACTTATAGTTATTTAAAGGAGGACAAAAATGCGTAACAGCAAATTCATTGCGCTTCTGCTGGCGTTCGCGTTGATCCTGGGTTCCTTCGGCTTTGCATTCGCAGACGATGATGCAGCAGCCCCTGCAGACGCACCCGAGACCACCGCAGCACCGGCGGATGACCCTGTCGATCCGGCCCCGGAAGACGGAGAGCCTGCCGAATCAGGGGACATTGTGATCCTGCACACGAACGACATACACTGCGGCTACGAGGCTTTCGACAAGCTCGCTGCACTGGCAAAGACCGCGGACTTTGTCGTGGATGCCGGCGACGCCATCCAGGGCGGCCCGATCGGCACGCTGTCCAAGGGCGAGTACATCACCGAGATCATGAACTACATCGGTTATGACGTAGCCGGCCTTGGCAACCACGAATTCGACTACGGCATGGATCAGGTCAAGAAGATCATCTCTGACGTGGCGGAGTTCCCGTACGTCTGCTGCAACCTGACCGATCTGAAGACCGGAAAGCCCATGCTCGACGCGTACAAGATCTTCGAAGCCAAGGGCAAGAAGATCGCGTTTGTCGGCGTAGATACGCCAGAGACGTTCCACAAGTCCACTCCGACTTATTTCCAGGATGCGGACGGCAATTACCTCTACAGCTTCTGCGAAGGCAACGACGGCCAGGATCTGTATGACGCCGTTCAGAAGGCAGTCGACGACGCCAGAGCCGAAGGCGCGGATTTCGTCATCGTGCTTGGTCACCTGGGAATCGATGAAGAATCTGCTCCCTGGCGTTCCACCGACGTCGTCGCCAACACCACAGGCATCGACGTCCTGATCGACGGCCATTCCCACAGCGTTCGCAGCATGAACGTTAAGAACAAGGATGGCAAGGATGTCCTGATTGAGCAGACCGGCACCAAGTTTGAAAATATCGGCAAGATCACCATCGCTGCCGACGGCACCATCACCGGTGAGAATGTCCCGACCGAAGGTCTCGAAGCCGACGCGGAGGCAACCGCTTTCGTTGCCGGTGTCGCGGAAAGATTCCAGTCTCTGATCAGCAAAGTCGTCGCGAAGACCGAAGTCGATCTGACGACTAAGAACGAAGACGGCTCCAGAGCGGTCCGTTCCAAGGAGACCAACCTGGGCGATCTGTGCGCTGACGCGTACCTGAACGTGATGGATGCGGATATCGCTTTCGTTAACGGCGGCGGCGTCCGTGCGGACATCCCGGCCGGCGACATCACCTACGAACAGATCCTGAACGTCCATCCGTTCGGCAACATGGCCTGCCTGGTCGAAGTGACCGGACAGCAGATCCTGGATGCCCTCGAGATGGGTTATTCCCAGACTCCGGGCGAGACTGGCGGCTTCCTGCAGATCGCGGGCATCACCTGCACGGTCAACACCGCGATCCCTTCCTCTGTCGTCAAGAATGACAAGGGCGAATTCGTCAAGGTCGATGGTCAGAGAAGAGTCTCTGACGTCTTAGTCGGCGGCGAACCCATCGATCCCGCGAAGATCTATAAGCTGGCGTCCCACAACTACATGCTGAAGAACGGCGGCGACGGCTATACCATGTTCGGCAAGGACAATGTCAAGCTTCTGCGCGACGAGGTCCTGATCGACAACCAGGTCCTGATCAATTACATCGTCGACAACCTGAACGGCGTAGTCGGCGAAGAATACGCACAGGCACAGGGCCGCATCAACATCATCAATGATAAGTCCGCAGTGGACGTTGCCTCTTACTTCTCCGACGTGAATGAAGGCGACTGGTTCGTGGATCACGTAAAGGCCGCGTTCACAAGCGACATCATCGCGGGCTTCCACGACGGCACCTACAGACCGCAGGGCAACCTGACCCATGCCCAGATCATGGTCATGGCAGCCAACCTGCACAGTAAAGAGAAGGGCGACGATTACGACTTCCAGGCCAACCGCAAGGAAGGCGACGCCTGGTATCAGGTATTCGAAGACTACTGCGTTGCCGAAGGCATCGTTCCCGCCGAAACGTTCGGCGCAGGCGGCCCCTTCGAAGGCAAGGAGAATGAGAACGTGACCAGAGCGCAGATGGCGTTCTACTTCGCCAATACGCTGAAGGCCGAATCCTATGCGGAAAAGAAGGAAGTTGCTCTGAGCGACATCGAGGGCCACATTTTCGCTTCTGAGATCGAAAAGCTGGCCAAGGCCGACATCGTCGGCGGCTACACCGACGGCACCTACCGTCCGGAGAACCTCGTGACCCGCGCAGAGGCTGCTGTCTTCGTACACAACATTCTCAACGCGATCGCTGAATAGCGGCTGAGCAGAACAACAGAAAAGGACCGGCTTCGCGCCGGTCCTTTTTCGTGTCATGATTGCGTCAGCGGCGTGCTTTCGCCGCTTTTCTGCTGACGATCTCGGCTTCGATGAGTTTGTCCGCCATTTCCTGCGTGCCGAGCACCCAGATGGAATCGCCGGCAGCGATGATCGTATGGACGTCCGGCGTCGGGATCGGCAGCATGTTGCGCTGCAGACCCAGGATCATACAGTCGTAATCACGGCGCAGTCCGCAGTCCCGGATAGTCTTTCCCGCGAGGGAAGAGGTCTTGTCGACGAGAATGGGGAAGGAGTAGAGATTCGAATCCGCGCTCTCGTTTTCTTCCATGTACTCCCGCAGCGTCTGCTGCGCAGGCTGTTCCCAGCCTCCGAGGCGGCTGTAGAGGGTCGCGATATTGTCGGATTCCCCGATGACGGTGATGTCGTCGCCTTCGTGCAGCACCGCGTCTCCGTCCGGCATCATCAGTTGACGGTCTCCCTGGACCAGTTTGATGATGTTCACGTCGTAGCGTTTGCCCCAGCCCAGTTCCTTCAGGGATTTTCCCGCAATATTATATGCCGGGAAGACGATGAAATGCGCGACGTGAAGGCGTTCGTCGAGCATGTCGGATACGCTCAGCACGTCGTTGTTCTCCAGGCTGCGCTCGTTGAAATTCGCGATGAAGCGCGCTTCCGCGTTCAGGTAGAGGCTCGCCAGGCGGCTGGAACGGGAGACCAGGATCAGCGCGGCGCCGATGAAGGGCAGGAGGGCAAGCCCGGAGGCGCCAGCGACCCGGCGCAGCGGAATGAAGGCGATCAGCAGCAGGATCGCGATCCGTATGCCGGTCAGCACCATCAGGGACGCCCGGTAGAGGCCTCCCTGCACCCAGAGCTTCGTGTAATCGAAGGAATGCGTATCCATGAACGGCCGGATGAACAGCGCCATGGCGAGATAGATCAGCACGAGCGTGATGAGCTTTGCTATCTTGGTGTCCGCGATGACCTGCGACAGCAGCGGCAGCACGAAATAATGTCCCAGGATCGTGCAGGCCAGCATCAGGATGCCGTAGACCAGCGTGATGCGGACGTAGCGCTTCAGATAGGCCGTCCAGGCCGTATCCTGCTTCAGTTCGCTTTCCGCAGTCTCTTCCTTGTCGATCTTCGCCAGGAATTTGCCGGGCAGGATGCGCTGCAGCAGATGGTAGACTTTTTCCGAGCCCTTGATGCAGTAGGGCGTCGTCAGCGTCGTCAGAACGGAGACCGCTACGATGATGGGATAGACGTAGTCCGCGATGACGCCGAGGGACATGCCCAGCGACGCGATGATGAAGGCGAATTCTCCGATTTGTGCCAGCGATGTGCCGCAGCGCACGGCGAAGTGCAGCCCGTGACCCGACAGCAGCACGCCCAGCGTGGAGCAGAGGGACTGTCCGAACACCACGACGACGCTGATGATCAGGATGGGGATCTTGTATTTGACGATCATGGCCGGGTCGATCATCATGCCTACGGAGATGAAAAAGACCGTGCCGAACAGGTCCTTGATGCCGTTCGTGATGTGTTCCACCCGTTCCGCGTGGACGGTCCCCGCCAGCAGGGACCCCGCGAGGAACGCGCCGAGCGCCGAGGAGAAGCCCAGTTTATCCGCCAGCAGCACCATGCCGAAGCAGATGCCCAGAGAGACGATCAGAAGGGTCTCGTCGGTCATGAGCTTCGTTGCCTTGCGCATGATAGTGGGAAGGAAGTAGATGCCCAGCACGAGCCAGATGATCAGGTAGAGCACCAGCATGGACAGCTGCAGCGCAAGATCCATGCCGGAGATGTTCTTGGAAACGGAGATCGTGGACAGGATGATCATCATGAAGATGCCGGCGATGTCCTCGACGACGAGGATGCCGAACACCAGCTGGGCGAAATTCTCTTTCTCTACGCCCAGCTCCGAGAACGCTTTGATGATGATGGTCGTGGAACTCATGGAAAGCATGCCGCCGAGGAAAATGGAGTCCATGTTCCCCCAGCCGAGCGCGAGCCCTGTCAGATATCCGAGGGTCAGCATGCCGGCCACCACCGTCGTGGCGGTGATGATCGCCCCGGCGCCGACGCTCATCAGCTTTTTAAAGCTGAATTCCAGACCCAGGCAGAACATCAGCACGATGATGCCGATCTCGCTCCAGGTCTCGATGGACGCAGTATCCTGCGCCGTAAAGAAATAGGGCAGATAAGGCCCGATCAGGAAGCCGGACAGGATGTAGCCCAGGATGAGGGGCTGGTTGATCTTTTTAAAGATGACGGTGACGACGCCCGCGGTCAGCAGAATGACCGCAAGGTCGGTGATAAGAGCGGGTAAATGCATGGCTTTCTCCGGAATGGTTTACTGTTCTTCGGATTCTTTCAGGAAATTCATCTGCACGTAGTACTTGCAGGCGAAGGACAGGGCGAAGTTCTCCATCAGGTATTTCTGCTCCCTGCCGGCGATGTGGTTGTCCTTGATGTGAACTTCACCGCTGAATACGGCGCTCACCGCGTTCTCGATGGCTTCGCAGAAGCGGTTGTACGTGGTCTCGCGGCCTGCTTCGAGGTCGAGGCCCATGCGGATCAGTTTGCCCACGTCCTCCGTCTCATAGCAGCTCTTCAGAATATATACGACGATGATCATGGCGACGGACACCCGCGGATAGCGCTTGTTGACCGGCGCCTGCACGATGCGGGCTTTGACGTAGTTGTTGATCATGTTCTTCGTGACCGGCGCGATGCCGACGCTGCCGAAGAAGCCGCCCAGACTGCCGTTGATCAGCGTGATGACTTGCTCCATATACAGATCGACCGCTGGGAGCTGCTCCCAACGGGGGATATGGAACGCTGCGGCCTGTGTTTTCTCCATGGTTTTCCTCCTGTTGTACAACATATAATTATATCATTCCGTTATTTTTGCGTAAAGATTGACACGGTCAAGAATACAAAGTAACATAGTGTTCAATACTACGTGCTTTTGTGGTATAATAAATAAGTTATTAGTCCCCATCGAAAGTAATATAGAGGAGTTTATCATGATCTATACTCAGAGAGGTCTGGATTGGGCGATGGATTTCATCGACCGGATCAATGCCGACCCCAGCAAATATGTTATGTACAAGCAAAGCCGTCCCATCGCGAACCTGAAGCACATGATGGTGACGACCGTGGACCTTTACCCCGGCAATACGGCTTTCATGATGAAGTTCCCGGGCGATAAGACATATACGTCCATCACGTTCGCGCAGGTGCTGGAGGAGATGAACGCCCTCGGCACCGCGCTCATCGCGAGAGGCCTGAAGGGCAAGCGCATCGCGGTCTGCGGCGAGAACTGCTACTACTGGTGCCTGTCCTATCTGGCGGCGGTCAACGGCGTGGGCGTCGTCGTCCCCCTGGATAAGGAACTGCCGGACACAGACCTGAAAGGCCTTGCGACGGCGGCGGAGTGCGCCTGCGTGCTGACCACGAAGAAGCATATGGAAGCGTTCCGCGGCATGCTGGAGAATCACGAAGGCAGCGTCGAATGCGTCGTCGGCATGTACACGGAACCCGGCGGCGACGGATCCGTCCTTTCCCTGAAGGACCTGATCGAAGAAGGCAAGAAGCGGATCGCGGAAGGCGACAGAAGCTATATCGACGCGCAGATCGACGAGGAAGCCATGGGCATCCTGCTGTACACGTCCGGCACGACGGGCCTGTCCAAAGGGGTCATGCTGTCGCATAAGAACATCTGCGCCGACCTGATGAGCTCGCCGAACCTGCTGGAAGTGAAGCCCACCGACATCTTCTTCAACGTGCTGCCGCTGCATCACACCTATGCCTGCACCTGCGACTTCCTGATGCCCATGTACAAGGGCACCTGCGTCGCGTTCTGCGAAGGCCTGAAGTATATCCAGAAGAATCTGAAGGAAGTGCAGCCCACGTTCTTCCTGGGCGTTCCCGCCATCTTCGAGAGCCTGTACAAGGCGATCAACAAGAACATCAAGAAGCAGGGCAAGGAGAAGACCGTCGCCAAGCTCCTGAAGATCAACCGCTTTACGAAGAAGATCGGTCTCGACCTGGTGCCGAAGTTCATGGGACAGATCCTGGACGTTTTCGGCGGACGGATGAAGACCATCATCGCCGGCGGCGCCGCCATGGACCCTGTCATCACGAACTTCTTCCTGGATCTGGGCTTTAAGGCGGTCCAGGGCTACGGCCTGACGGAATGCTCGCCCATCGCCGCGCTCAACCCCGACAAGCGCGAGATGGCCAATCCCGCCGCGGCGGGCCGCGTGCTGCCCAACACCCAGGCGAAGATCGTCGACGCCGGCGAAGACGGCAACGGCGAGATCTGCATCAAGGGCGACCACGTCATGCTGGGCTACTACCAGATGCCGGAACAGACGGCGGAAGTGCTGATCGACGGCTGGTACCACACCGGCGACCTGGGATACATCGACGAGAACGATTTCATCTTCATCACCGGCCGCAAGAAGAACGTCATCATCACCGCGAACGGAAAGAACGTCTATCCGGAAGAACTGGAATACAAGCTGTCCCTCAGCCCGTACGTGGCGGAATCCATGGTCTGGGCCGCGGAGGACGAGCAGGGTCACGACAGCAGCATCGTCGCGACGATCATTCCCGACAAGGAAGAGGTCGAAAACGCGCTGGGCAAGGACGCTCCGGCGGACAAGGTGCTGGAGCTGCTGCAGGGCGAGGTCAACAAGCTGAACGATCAGGAGCCGCTGTTCAAGCAGATCCGCAGAGTCGTTCTGCGTACGGAGCCCTTCGTCAAGAATACTTCCGCGAAGATCAAGAGATTCGAAGCGGACAACAAGAGACTGAACTGAAGATCCGTTTTATGAGCCCGGCGTCGCGCCGGGCTTTTTGTTTGCCGGGTCATACAAGTGCCAGATGGGGAAAATCTTTGGTATAATAGCATTATGAAAAGAATCGTTTCCTGGATCCTCATAACGGTCATGATGATCTGCTGCGCGGGCTGCACTTCCGGAGAACAGAAGCCGGAAGAGCTTTCGGCGGGGTTTTATGTTGCGGATGAAAACGAGCTGTACCTGTGGGAGAACGGCGTCGGCATGCTCGTGACGCAGCAGAGCGGCAGCGAAAACGGCGCGCTGGTGACGCGGGCCTCCTATAACGGGATCTCCTGGACGCCGGATTCGCTGCGGATCGAGCGGGAGGACATACCGTTCGGTCTGCAGCAAAGCAAAACGGATCCGGAGAAGACTGTGCTGGAATTCGTCTTCGGCGGGACGCAGTTTCGCTTTGTGCTTGCGGCAGATCCTTCCGCAATGCCGGTCTTCTGGGGTCCCGACGGGTCCGATGGCGCGGAGATCCCCGGGTCCTATCTGGGAGAGGCCGGAGAAGAGGCTGTGTTTTATGAGGATGGTACGGGAGTTCTGAAAGCGGATGGCGCGGAGACGCCTTTCTGCTGGGGCGTCCATAACATCACGTTCCTGATCATAGACAGCTTTTTGAGCAATCTGGATCTTTCCGCCGGGTGCATCTCCTTCACGACCGGTCTGGAACCGGCATTTACCATGGAGTCCGAGGAGGTCGTACGGGAGAGGGAGGCGTATCTGCCCCTGGGCAACGCCGGAGAACTCGATGGCAGGATCGTTGTCTTTACGGTCTTTGCGAGCGGATCCGATTACCGCTGGGACTTTTCGAAACAGGAAGACGCAGATCGAAAGAATAAATGTCTGAAAGACCTCTCGGAAGCGACAGTGTATCTGACGGAGAACGCTGCGCTGTACGGCAGGAACGCGGAGTTTCTCTACGATTGGACCGCGGATCCGCGGCTTGCTGTCGAATATGAGGCAAATTACCCGATGGCGAATTCCGCGAAGACCAAATCCGTCGCGTACGAATTGGCGCCGGCAAGGCAGCTGAAAGAGCAGTACGATGCCGATCAGGTCATCTACCTGTTCATCGTAAACACGGACTATGAAAACGAGCAGAGGTCCCATGCGAATTCCTATGACCCGGATAAGATCGAGGGAAAGGCGGCGCTGACAGACCTGATCGAGTACGTGAAGATCGATCTGCGCTATTCCCGCGAAGGGGAAACGTGGGACGCACAATCTTCCACGTACGCGCACGAGATCCTTCACCTGTTCGGCGTGCCGGACCTGTACAAGGCCGGCCCTCTGATCACGCAGGAATACGCGGATCATATGGACGCCGTGATGCGCACCGCGCCGCATCCGGATATCATGTACGGCGGCGTAGCCGGTTGGAGCGCGTGGGATCACGCATTTTCCGGCGTGGACGCCTATTATGCCGGCCTGACGGATCACTGTGAAGACGTCGAGGCATACGGGCTGGGGAAGAGCCAGCACAGGACAGACCAATGAGCAAATACGACATAGTATTCATCGGAACAGCGATCGTCGACGCGATCCTGAAGGGTTTTGACCCGAAGCCCGTCTCTGCGACAGGTTACCGGGCGGACAGCTGTTCCCTGCACGCGGGCGGCGAAGCCGTCAACGGGGCGATCGCTGCCGCCAAACTGGGCATGAAGACGGCGATCCTCTGCGCGCTGGGCAAAGACGCGGCAGGGAACATGATCGAGGCGCAGCTGGCTGCAAACGGCGTGGACACGAGCCTGATCGTGCGGTCTGCCGATCATCCCACGCCTGTCACGGCGATGTTCGTGGCGGAGGACGGCAGCCGCAGGTCGATCACGAACAAGGCGCACCGGTACAACTTTCATCCGGAGCGATACGCAGATGCGATGACGGACGCCGGAGCGGTCGTGCTTGGCTCGCTGTTCCGGACTCCGTTCGATGACCCTGAGGTGGTCCTTCAGATCGTGGAAACTGCACATGCGAAGGGTGTTCCCGTCTTTGCGGACACGAAACTTCCGAACTTCACGAAACTCAGGCTCGAAGACCTCGCGGATTCCCTGCCGTTGATCGACTGTATCACGCCGAACGAAGACGAAGCCCGTTATTACAGCGGAGAGGACGACCCGGAAAAGATGGCGGACGTCTTCCTGGACGCGGGCGTGGGCAGTGTGATCATTAAACTCGGCGGCAAGGGGTGTCTGTTCAAGAATAGGGAACGCTCGCTGTATCTGCCGGCCTGTCCCATCGCCGCGGTCGACGCGTCTGGCGCGGGAGACAACTTCCTGGCAGGCTACGTTTCCGAGATCTTGCGAGGGAGCAGCGTCGACCAGGCCTTGACCTTTGCGAACGCCTGCGGCGCGATCTGTACGACGGCAGTCGGCGCCTGCACGGCGCTGCAGGACAGGCAGCAGGTGGAGGAATTCATAAAAAAAATGTCAGAGAAATAAAAGAACAGGGATCACAGAGAAGAGGGCTGCCCGTTTTCCGCGGGCAGTCTTTTGTATATGCGGAAATACATGACGATGCAGCAGAGGCTGGCCCCGATGATCTGGGACAGCATCTCCGCGTAGAACACGCCCATGACGCCGAAGCCGACGCGCGGCAGCAGGATCGTGAGAGGCACGATCAGGAACAGCTTGCGCAGCATGGAGAAGAACACCGCGTATTTCGGCTTGTTGAGCGCGACGAACGTGTTCTGTCCGCCCATCTGGAAACTCATCATGAAATAGGCGGCGTAGTAGATGTGCAGGCAGGGGATGGCCGTTTCGATCAGCGCGGCGTCGTTCGTGAACATGCGGATGAGCTGCGCCGGATGGGTGAACACGACGATCCAGGCGATCACGTTGTAGGTAAGCGCAGCCGCGATCATAAAGCGGATGGCCTTCTTGACCCGGTCGTAATTCCGGGCGCCGTAATTGTAGCTCATGACGGGAACGGAAGCCTGATTGATGCCGCTGATCGGCTGGCTGATGACTTCCCGCATGGAATTGATGATGGAAAACGCGCCGATGTACAGCGTGCTGGCTGCGCCGCCGAACGTCTTCAGCGTCAGGTTGACGACCGTCTGCGCCACGCTGTTGGAGAACTTGAACATAAAGCCCGTCACGCCGAGCTTCAGGATGCGGGGCACTTCCAGCATGTCCAGATGGAGCCTCTGGATGGGCAGCAGGGTCTTGTTCCCGGTCAAAAACCGGATGACCCAGACAGAACTGACGAATTGGGAGATGACCGTGGCGATCGCGGCGCCTTTTACGCCCATGTGCAGCACGAAAATGAACAGGGGGTCTAGCGCGATGTTCAGGGCGGCGCCGATGACGACGGTCCCCATGCCGATCTTCGTAAAACCCATGCCGTTGATGAAGGGGTTCATGCCGAGGCTGATCAGCACGAAGACGGTGCCGGCGACGTAGATGCGGAAATATTCCAAGGCGAAGGGCAGCGTCTCTTCATCCCCGCCCATGGCGGCCAGGAAAGGCCCCGCGAAGAGGAAAAGGATCGCTGTCAGCAGCGCGCTGAAGATCAGCAGCATCGTGAAGGCCGTCTCCAGGATGCGCTGTGCCCGGGCGTTGTCGCCCTCGCCCCGCGCGATGGAGCACAGGGGATTGCCGCCCGTGCCGCACAGGTTTGCGAACGCGGTGATCAGGGAAATGAGGGGAAAGGCGATGCCGACGCCGGACAGCGCCGCCGTACCGATGCCGGGGATGTGCCCGATGAAGATGCGGTCCACAATGTTGTAGAGCACGTGGACGATCTCGGCCATCGCGATGGGGATACCGAGTCTTAAAACCGTTTTAGGGATGCTTCCCTGCGAAAAATCGCCTTTTTTAGGGGTTGTCTGCTGTGCCACCGGGGGATCTGCCTTTCTGGGTGCCTTTATTATAGCACAGAAGAACGATGGCGGCGTACCCGCCCGGAATCTTTACAAACCACAAGATATAGCGTACAATGACAATATAATCGCAACATTCTTGTGGACTATGGAACAGTCAGGAGAACGAATATGAAATGTCCGTTTTGTGAAGCCCCGGATACCAAAGTCATCGACTCCCGTCCGACCGAAGAGGGTCATGCCATCCGCCGCCGCAGAGAATGCGAAAAGTGCGGAAAACGCTTTACCACGTATGAAAAGGTGGAAGAAGTCTTCTTCATGGTGGTCAAACGGGATGGCAGCCGCGAATCCTTCGACCGCAACAAGGTGCTGAACGGCATCGTGAGAGCCTGCGAAAAGCGCCCGGTCACCATGGAACAGATGGAATCCGTCGTGTCCGAGGTCGAAAGAGGCCTGAACAACATGATGGAGAAGGAGATCAGCAGTTCCTTCATCGGCGAGGTCGTCATGGAAAAGCTGAAGGATCTGGACGAAGTCGCCTACGTGCGGTTCGCCTCCGTCTACCGTCAGTTCAAGGACGTGAATACGTTCATCGCGGAGATCGAGAAACTGCTGGGCACCGACGCCGGCGGCAAGCTGAAGAAATCCGCCAAGGCGCCGAAAGCTCCGGCTCTGCCCGCGGAAGAGGAGTAGCTCTATGCGCACCAAGACCATCGTTGCCATCGACGGACCTGCCGGCGCGGGAAAAAGCACGATCGCGAAACGGTTGGCGGCCCGCATCGGCGCGGATTATATCGATACCGGCGCCATGTACCGGGCGGTGGCGCTCAAGCTGCTCCGTACCGGTACGGACTACAAGGACCCGGAAGCCCTGCAGACCATGCTGGACGCTATGGACGTGGACTTTTCCGAAGGACATACGATCCTGGACGGGGAGGACGTCTCCGGTCTGATCCGCACGCCCGAGATCTCCGCGCTCGCTTCGCCTTCTTCCGGCGTGCCGGCCATCCGCTACAAGCTGACGGCGCTGCAGCAGGCCATGGGAAAGCGCAAGAGCATCGTCATGGACGGCCGCGACATCGGCACCGTCGTGTTTCCCGACGCGGATTTCAAGTTCTTCCTGACCGCATCGGCGGACGAAAGAGCCCGCCGCCGCACGGAAGAGATGCGCGCAAAAGGGGATCCTGCGGATTTCGAGACCATACGCGCGGACATCATCCAGCGGGACTATCAGGATTCCCACCGGGAATTCCGGCCGCTGCGCAAGGCGGACGGCGCTGTGGAGATCGATTCCACGGACATGAGCATCGAAAGCGTCGTGGATACCATGATGGCTTTCATCGAAGCGAGAGACCGCTGACGCGGGAGGCATCCTATGGCAGGCAGTGAAAATCAGAAATTCAAATTGCTGTATCTGTACCAGATCCTGATGGAGGAAACGGACGAAGAGCACGCGCTGACGACGCCCCAGTTGATCGAGAAGCTGGCGGTAAAGGGCATCAAGGCGGAACGCAAGAGCATCTACGCGGATCTGACCGCCCTGAAGGAAGAGTTCGGCGTGGATATCATCGACGTGGGGCGGGGCGGCCACTATATCGGGTCCCGCACGTTCGAGTTTCCGGAGGTCAAACTGCTGGCGGACAGCGTGCTGTCGTCGCGTTTCATCACGGAGAGAAAGACCGTGGAACTGGTGGAAAAGCTGAAGACGCTGGCAAGCAGCCACCAGGCGAAACAGCTGACCGGCCGCATGTTCGTCGCGGACCGGGTGAAATCCATGAACAGCAGCGTCTATTACAGCGTGGATACCATCGCGTCCGCCATCGACGCGGGCTGCAAGGTGTCCTTCAGATATTTCGGATACGACGCGAAGAAGGAAAAGCAGTACCACCACGACGGACAGGCGGTTTCGGTCAGCCCCTACGATCTCGTGTGGGACAACGAGTACTACTACCTCGTGGCCTATGACGGCACGGATCAGAAGATCAAGCACTACCGCATCGACCGCATGGAGCGGATCAAGGTGCTGGAGAAGGAAAAGCGGGAAGGCGCGAAGGAATACAAGGACGCGGACGTGCGGTCCTATTCCAAGCGCATGTTCTCCATGTTCTCCGGCGAGGAGCAGCAGGTGACCCTGCGCTTTGCGGAAAGGCTTGCGAACGTGGTCATCGACCGCTTCGGTAAGGATGTGATCCTGGCGCCGGACGGCGAGGGCTGTTTCCGGGTCAGCGTGAAGGTCTTCTGCAGTCCGCAGTTCTTCGCCTGGCTGTTCGGCCTGGGCAGCGGCGTGCAGATCCTGGCGCCGGAATCCGTCAGGCGGGATTACGTACAGACGCTCCGGGACGTTCTCGGACAATACGGAACGGAATAACGACATGATCCACAGCATATTCAACGAAGTTTTGGGTCCCGTCACCACGGGGCCTTCCAGTTCCCATACGGCAGGCTGCGGCAGGATCGCTCTGACGGCCCGTTCTCTGTTCGGCCGCCCTGTGCGCAGGGCAGAGGTCGTCTACGAGATGAGAGGATCCTATCCCAGCACGCACGTCGGGCAGGGCTCGGATTACGCCTTCGCCGGCGGCCTGCTGGGCATTCCCATCGACGATCCCCGTTTTAAGGATGCGCTGCAGATCGCGAAGGAGCAGGGCGTGGAGATCTCTTTCCGGGAGGCGGATCTGGGTTACGAGCATCCGAACCAGGCCGAGATCCGGATCTACGCGGACGAACCGCCCGCTCTGCCGGAAGGAAAGAAGGAAAAGCCCGAACTGCGCCTGATGACGTTCTCCACGGGCGGCGGCATGTTCGAGATCCGTTCTCTGGACGGTTACGGCGTGCTGATCGACGGCAGCACGGAGCAGGTATTCATCCTGTGCGCGGAAGAGGTGGAAGACGCGGTGGAAGAAGTGATCCTGAAGAACCGCTTCTTCTACGACCGCATGGATCACAGGGGCGAACGCTTTTTCGACGTGGCGGTGGGCGCGGATCAGAGCCGGGCTCCGCTGGAAGCCCTGCGCGAATGGGAAGGCGTGCGATACGTGCGCGTCGCGCAGCCTGTGATGGCCGTACGGAAGAGAAGGATGCCGCAGATGCCTTTCACCAACGCGGAAGGCGCGCTTGCTTATGCCGGGGAGCACAACCTGAACGCAGCGCAGCTCGCACTCTGTTACGAGAGCGCCTACGGCCACGTGGACGAAGCGCAGGCGATGCGGCTGGCAGCGCGGATCGAGGAGGTCATGCGGGCGTCCTGCGTGCCGCCGGACCCGGAAAAGGTTCCGGTACACGGTTTTTTGCCGTATCAGGGCCGGAAGATGCGCGAAGAACTGGAAGCGCAGCGGAAGGCAGGGGGCGCTCCTATGGCCGGCGGAGAGGCTTTCTGCGAAGCGGTGCTGGCGGCGGTCGCGGTCGTGGAAAACAGCAACGCGCACAACGTCGTGGCGGCAGCGCCTACGGCAGGCGCCAGCGGCGTACTGCCCGGCGCGATCGTAACGGCAGGTACGAAAATGGGCTTTTCTTCGCAGCAGATCTGCGAGGGTCTGCTGGCGGCGGGCCTGGTGGGCGCGTTCATCGCGAATCAGGCTACGTTCGGAGCGGAAGTGGCCGGATGCCAGGCGGAGAACGGCGCAGCCGGTGCAATGGCGGCAGCCGGCCTTGCCCACATGATGGGCTGCGGCGCCAGGCAGGTGTTCTGCGCCGCGTCGCTGGCGCTGCAGAACATGCTGGGACTCGTGTGCGACCCGATCGCGGGCCTTACGGAAGTGCCCTGCATCTCGCGCAACGCGGCGGCGATGGCGGGTGCGATGGCCAGTGCGGACATGGCGCGGCTCGGTTTCGACAGCATGGTTCCTCTGGATGAGGCGATCGCCGCCATGAAAGACGTGGGCGGGCAGCTGCCCGCGGAATTGCGCTGCACCTGCAAAGGCGGCCTCTGCGCCACGAAGACAGGGCAGAAGCTGCAGACTTGGATGAATGGAATGAGCGCGGACAAAGTATGAGTTGGATGACCTGGATAACCTGGTTCTTCTCGTCCCTGGGGATGTGGAAGATTCTGCAGAAATACGGAAAAGCCACCTGGCAGGCCTTTGTTCCCGGCTTGCGGTATTACCGTCTGGGACAGGCGTGCGGGCGCGATAAGGAAGGGCTTTACTGCCTCGTCTTCGAGGTGGTCTGCCGGCTGCTTGCGGCAGCGGCGAAACTCCTTCCTGAGGAAAGCAAGCCGACATTCTTCCTGAATGTGGTCGCCCTCGTCGGCGCGATCGTACTCGCCGTGTTCGAGATCCGCGTCATCGCGGGCCTCTGCCAGGCATTCGAGCTGAAAAAGCGCTGGATCGTATTTTGGGTACTCGCCGCCAGCGTCGCTTCCATGATCATCGGCTACTCCAAGCGGTTCCAGCCGGTACATGCCGCAGTGGCAGACGAAGAGATCCTGGCTGGTACGCAGCCGGCGGAACTGAGCGCGCCGGTCGCGGAGAGCGAGAGCGGCGAAGGCCTTGCCATCCACGTGCGGGCAAGGACGGCCCGCGCCTTCGGCAAGACCCGCTATCTGCTGAAGGACGTTCACCTGACCATCCCCAACGGCTCGCTCGTCCTGCTGCTGGGCGGTTCCGGCGCGGGCAAGACCACGCTGGTGAACGCCATCACAGGCTACGAAAAGGCCGACGCGACCATACGCCTGAACGGCATCGACGTGTATCAGAACTACAACGAGATAAAGCATAAGATCGGCTTCGTTCCCCAGCAGGACCTGCTGCGCATGAACGATACCGTATCGAAGACGCTGGGCGACGCGGCTTTGATGCGCCTGCCCGTTACGGTCTCCGCGAAGGAACGCCAGGAAAAGATCGAAGCCGTCATGGACGTGCTGGGACTTTCCGGCAGGGCGGACGGCCTGGTCGCCAAGAAGTCCGGCGGACAGAAAAAGCGCATCTCCATCGGTACAGAGCTGATCAGCGACCCGGAACTGTTCATCCTGGACGAACCGGATTCCGGGCTGGACGGCGTCATCGCGCGGGAACTGTTCGAGAAGCTGCGCAGCGTAGCGGACATGGGCAAAGTCGTGATCGCGATCACGCACACCCCGGACCGCGTCGCGGACCTGTTCGACAAGGTGATCGTGCTGGCGAGAGACTCCGGCAAGGTGGGACGGCTGGCGTTCTACGGGTCACCGGACGAGGCGCGGGAATTCTTCGGCAAATCCTCCATGGAGCAGGTCGTGCTCGCCATCAACAGCGAATACGAGGGCGGCGAAGGCCGCGCAGACGAATTCATCGAGAAATACGCAAGACGGACCGCAGCGAAAGAGAAGGAGGTGACCGTCCATGAATGAAGCGCTGCGCTACCGGGGACGGGCTGCCCAGACCTGGATCTATCTGAAAAAACTGGCGCGCATGTTCGTATATCATAACGACTGGAAAATGCTTCCGATGTCGGCTCTGATCGCGGGGCTGGTGACGTTTGCCGTGGGCGGAAGCCTGTTCCATACGCAGGAAGGCACGTTCAGCGGCTGCTTCGCGCTGGTCTGCGTCTGCATCTGGAACGGATTCTTCAATTCGATCCAGTCCGTCTGCCGCGAACGCCCCGTCATCAAGAGGGAACACCGCAGCGGACTGCACATCACGTCGTACATCGCGGCGCACATGATCTACCAGATGGCCCTCTGCATTCTGGAAACGGTCATCCTGCTGTTCATCTGCAACATGGCGGGCATCGCGTTTCCGACGGAGGGCGTGATCACGCCGGTCTTCCTGGTGGATTACGGGATCTCTATGTTCCTGATCACCTACGCGGCTGACATGATGTCCCTGATGATCTCTTCGCTCGTCCGCAACACGACGACGGCGATGACGGTCATGCCGTTCATGCTGATCTTCCAGCTGATCTTCTCCGGCGGTTTCGTGAAGCTGGAAGGCTCTGCCGCGAATCTGAAGAGCATCACGGCGGCGAAGTGGGGGCTGCAGAATCTCTGCGCGCTCAGCGATTACAACAATCAGCCCATGGTGACCCTGTGGAACACGATCTGGAAATTCCGCTCCCTGGAGATCGGAGGACAGCAGCCGATCAAGATGATGACGGATTACATCGCGGAGAACAACATGCGCGATCAGATCCTGCTGGAATGCGGGAAGTACAACCTGAATCCGGATTACGTGAAGGAAGCGGGCAATATCCTGCACTGCTGGGGCATGCTGCTGGTGATCATCGTGGTCTTCGCGCTGCTTTCGGTCATCTTGCTGGAGTTTATCGACAGGGATAAGCGGTAGGAAATGCGAGTATGGATCAAGGACTGAAAGAGCTTCTGAACAAAGCCAGAGCCTGTGTGTTCGACTTCGACGGCACGCTCGCGGATACGGAAGGGTTTCATTTCGACCTGTATCAGCGTATCCTGGGCAGGCGTTACGGCGTGACCCTGGATTGGCCGCACTGGCTGCATTATATCGGCCGCACGGATCCGGATTTCCACCGGATGATGGAACAGGAATACGGCATCGTCATCGATTCGGAAAGCGTCATGGAGGAATATTTTGCCGCTCTGCTGGCGGAGGAACCTGACGCCGTACAACCGTATCCCTGGGCAGAGGAGATCCTGCAGATGTGCCGGGAGAAGGGCATCCCCGCCTGCATCCTGTCCTCGGGCAACCGGGACGTCATCTGCGCCTGCCTGAAAGCCTGGGGACTGGACGGATATTTCGAGGACGACAACGTCATCAGCGTATCGAAGGGTGAGTTTACGAAACCGGACGTGTTCGCGGACCCCGCCCGCTATCTCAGCGGGTTTGCCGGGACCCCTGCGGACGTGCTGCTGTTCGAGGATTCGATTCACACGATCGAAAAGGCCAGAGCCTGCGGCATCGGAGCCGTAACCGGGGTCTGCCACGAGTATAATCGGGAGATAGAACGCTATTGCGATAGTTTGAGGAACGGTCAATGAATTACAGAAAGCTGGGAAAGACAGGGCTTCTGGTGAGCGAGATCGGCTTCGGCGGCGAATGGCTGGAGCGTCACGACGAGGCGCATTCCGTGGACCTGGTCCGCTACGCGGGTGAACTGGGGATCAACGTCATCGACTGCTGGATGTCGGATCCGAAATCCAGGGATATCATCGGCAAGGGCATGGAAGGCCGCCGGGACAAGTGGATCGTGCAGGGTCACATCGGTTCGACCCATCAGGACGGGCAGTACGTACGCTCGCGGGATATGAAGGTCGTGCAGCCTGCGTTCGAGGACCTGTTGCGCCGCATGAAGACCGACTATATCGACCTGGGAATGATTCACTACGTGGACGCCCAGGAGGACTGGGAGCGCTGCGTCGGGACGGAGTATATCAAATACGTGTATAAACTGCGGGAAAGCGGCACGATACGCCATATCGGCCTCTCCACCCACAACCCGCGCATCGCGAAACAGGCGGTGGAAACGGGCATTGTTGACATGATCATGTTTTCCGTCAATCCGGCGCTGGATATGAAACCCGCCATCGAGGACATCGATACGCTGTTCGCCCCGGATTACGAAGGGCTGTCCGGCCTGGATCCGGAGCGGGCACAGCTGTATCGCCTGTGCGAGGAAAAGGGCGTGGGCATCACCGTTATGAAACCGTATTTCGGCGGACGCCTGTTCGATCCTGCCCAGACGCCTTTCGGCGCGACGCTCACGTCGAACCAGTGCATCCACTACGCGCTCACGCGGCCGGCCGTCGCGTCTGTCCTGTGCGGCTATGACACGAGAGAGCAGATCGACGCCGCGGTCGCCTATGAGACGGCACCGGAAGAGGAAAAGGATTACGCGTCTGTGCTGGCGTCCGCGCCGCTGCATCCGATCACGGGCCAATGCACGTACTGCGGGCACTGCAAGCCCTGTCCGGCGGACATCGATATCGCGATGGTGAACAAGTTCTACGATCTGGCGTCTGTGCAGCCGGAAGTGCCGGAAAGCGTAAAACAGCACTATCTGTCTCTGGCGCATCATGCGTCCGAATGCGTCGGCTGCAAAGGCTGCGAGGACCGCTGCCCGTTCGGCGTGGAGGTCTCGGACCGCATGACAAAGACAGCGCAGCTGTTCGGCTGTTAGAGGAGGGGACGTCCTATGAGATACGACGGTCTTACGCCTGCGGAGGTGCGCGCGCTCATCCGCAGGGAGGAATATACCGGCCAGACGTCCGGCCTCTGCCCGGGCTACGCCCAGGCGAACCTGGTGGTGCTTCCGAAGGAATACGCCTACGATTTTCTGCTGTTCGCGCAGCGGAATCCGAGAGCCTGTCCGCTTCTGGAAGTGACGGATACGGGCAGCCGCTTCCTGAAGGACATCGCGCCCGGCGCGGACATCGCGTCGGATCTGCCCCGTTACCGGATCTATGAGAACGGCGTGCTGACAAGCGAGCGCACGAATATCGCGGATCTGTGGCGGGACGACTTCGTAAGCTTTCTGATCGGCTGCAGTTTTTCCTTCGAAGGCGACCTGCTGGCGGCGGACGTGCCGGTGCGGCAGATCGAGGAGGGAAAGAACGTACCGATGTATGACACGGATATTCCCTGCGCATCCGCGGGGATCTTCCACGGCAATATGGTCGTCTCCATGCGGCCTATTCCCTATGAACTCGTGCCGAAGGCCGTGCAGATCACGGCTTCCATGCCCCGGGTGCACGGCGCGCCCGTGCATATCGGAGACCCCGCCGCCATCGGCATCGCGGACCTGTCCCGCCCAGATTACGGCGAGGCGGTCACCATAAGGGAGGGGGAGGTGCCCGTATTCTGGCCCTGCGGCGTCACCCCGCAGAACGCGCTCCTGCGTTCCAAGCCTTCCTTTGCCATCACCCATGCGCCGGGTCACATGCTGATCTCCGACGTGAAGAACGTGAACCTGAAATACTGAAAATGACCTCTGAAACGATAGAAGATATTATTTTGAAGTTTTCCCGGCGCGGCATGGAAAAGCTGCGTCCCCATCTGCCCGCGAATTTCTGCGAAGAGGCGGCGAAGGAGATCCTTTCCTGGGAGAGGGGGACCGTGCTGCTGGCCACCGGATTTTACGTGGCGGGACACGCGGAAACGGACGGCCCGGCCGGTACGGTCGTGCTGGCCAAGGCCCTGCAGATGCTGGGTTTTGCGCCCTGCATCCTGACCGACGAGAACTGCAGCCATTACTTCGAACCGGAAGGACTGGACACGATCTATATGTCCTATGAAGAAGGGGACGATTTCTGCCTGTCACTGCTCGATCGTCTGCAGCCCGCCGGGCTGATCTCGATCGAACGCTGCGGCCGCAATGCGCAGGGCGATTACGCCAATATGCACGGGGAAAGCATACACAGCCATACCGCTGAGATCGACCGTCTGTTCGACGCGGCGTACGGCAAAGTGCCGACCATAGGCGTCGGGGACGGCGGCAACGAGATCGGCATGGGCAATCTGGCGGACGTGATCGAAACGGAACTGGATCTCGTGCCGTGCCGCACGAAAGCGGACCGGCTCGTGATCGCGACGGTCTCCAACTGGGGCGCTTACGGCATCGCCGCCTATCTGGCGAAATTGTCCGGCAAGGCGGTCTTTCCGCCGGTCGAAGACGTCAAGGCATATCTGCGGCGGACGGTATCGCTGGGCAGCGTGGACGGGCGGTCCGAACAGAACGTGTGCACGGTGGACGGATATACGCCGGCGGAGAGCGAAGAGGTCTACGCGGCGCTGCGGCGGGCTGCTACATTTTAAACAGCTCCCAGCGGCATTCCGGGATGAAATACTTCAGCTGATAGCGCCGTTCGGCGCCGCCGATGTCGCTCTGGCAGTCGTACACGTAGACGGGCACGCCGGCAAAGCGCTCCTCGGACGCGGTGAGGATGCGCTTGACGTACACTTCCCGGTTCGTACCGTCCGGCTCGGTATAGCGGAATTTATAGGGGAGGGGCTTGCCGCTCCCTTTGAAGACGACGATGGCGTCTATGGGTCTCATCAGCAGTTTCATAGGCTTGTCCTTTAAACAGTCTGTTCGCAAGATCATTATAAAGAACATATGTTCGCATTTCAAGAGGTATTATCATGAAACTTACGATCCTCTCCGAAAACAATACGCATACCCGGGAGCCTTATCTGATGGGCGAACCCGGCTTTTCCTGCTACATCGAGTGCGGCGGCAAACGCATCCTGCTGGATACGGGCTATTACGGCGTCGCGGTGAAGAACGCGGAAACGCTGGGCATCGATCTGAACGGCCTGGACTATATCGCAATCTCCCACGGCCATGACGACCACACGCACGGTCTGCTGCCGCTGCTGGAAGCAGGGATCGACGTCAGCCGGACAAAGCTCGTCGTCCACCCGAAGGCGCTGCTGCGCAAGGTCGTAGACGGTACGGAATCCGGTTTCCCCTGGCCCGGGGACGGGATCCGCAGCCGGTTCGACGTGCTGGAAGCGGCGCAGCCGTTGGAACTGGCGGAAAACCTGTGGTATCTGGGGCAGATCCCCCGGACGAACGATTTCGAGAATCAGACGCCCATCGGCTTCGTCGTGGACGAGGGAAGGGAAGAACCGGACTTCATCCTGGACGATACGGCGCTCGCCTACAGAACGGACGAAGGCGTCTTCATCATCACCGGCTGTTCGCACAGCGGGATCTGCAACATCTGCGAATACGCAAAGAAAGCGCTGGGCTACGATACGCTGCTCGGGGTCATCGGCGGATTCCATCTGCTGAAGCCCGGCCGCCAGCTCGAGGAGACCATACGCTATTTCGAACGGGAAAAGCCCGCGAAGCTCTGCCCGTGCCACTGCATCTCCATGGGGTGCAAGTTCCGGATCGCGCAGGCGCTGCCCATCGAAGACGTGGCGGTCGGCTACGAACTGGAGATCTGAAGGAGAGACCATTGAACCTGAAAGAAACGAACGTGATCCTGGCATCCGGCTCGCCCCGCCGCATCGACATGCTGCGGGCGGACGGCATCGAGCCGCTGATCGTCAAACCGGACTGCGAAGAAAAGATCCATATCGCGCTCAGCCCTGCGCAGGAGGTGATGGCGCTGGCGCTGCGCAAGAATCTGCGCGCGGCGGAGATGCTGGCGGAGCAGGGCAAACTGCCTGCGGAGGGCGTCATCCTGTCCGCCGACACCATGGTCGTATTGGACGGCGTCCCCATCGGAAAGCCGGCGGATGAAGCGGACGCGTTCCGCATCCTCAGCAGCCTGAACGGGAAGAAACACACTGTCTGCAGCGGCGCCTGCCTCTGCGACCTGTCGACCGGCCGCAGACTGCTGTTTTCCGAGGCGACGGACGTGTATTTCATGGAATATACCGACGAAGAGATCCGCGCGTATATCGCGACGGGAGAACCCATGGACAAGGCGGGCGCTTATGCGATCCAGGGCGGATTCGCCCCTTACGTGACCCGTACGGAAGGCACGATGGACAACGTGATCGGCTTTCCCTACGAAACGATCCGGCGCATCGTTGCCCTGTGGTAAAATGGTAATATATGGAAATTATTCGCAATCTGTGATATACTGAACTCCGGCCGGGAGCCGGAGTTTTTTATGACAGAACAATACAAGAAGAACCCGTACAGATCGGCGATGCCGCTCGTCCGGGAGATGCCCGCGTCGGAGCGTCCGAGAGAAAAGATGCTGGCGCAGGGAGCCGCGGCGCTTTCGAACACGGAGCTTCTGGCGGTCCTGATCGCGTCCGGGTCCGGCAAGGACAGCGCCGTGTCGCTGGCCGCCAAGGTTTTGGCGGCGGAAGAGGGCAGCCTGGCCGCGCTGTCCGTCAGCCAGCCTGAGGACTTCATGCGAATCCCCGGGATCGGCACCGCGAAAGCCTGCGTGCTCACCGCCGCGCTGGAACTGGGCCGCCGGGCGGCCACCATGCCCGCGTCCCAAAAGATCGCGGTCGCGTCGCCGCAGGACGCGGCGGATCTGTTCATGGGTCAGCTGCGCTATTTGAAAAAGGAGGTCATGGAAGTCGCTCTTTTAAACGTAAAGAGCGAACTGATCATGAAAGAACGGATCTCCACCGGCGGGCTGAACAGCGCCGTGACCCAGCCCCGAGAGGTGTTCGCCAACGCGATCCGCAAGGGTGCCTGCGGCGTGATCCTGGCGCACAACCACCCCAGCGGCGATCCGGAACCGTCCGGGCAGGACGTGGCTATTACGAAACAGCTCGTCAAAGCCGGAAAGATCCTCGGGATCAGCGTCGTCGACCACATCGTGATCGGCGACGGCCGCTACGTCAGTTTCGCGGACAGGAAACTGCTGTAAAAAATATTTTCGCGATTTCTGCTTTTTTATCCCAAAATCCCCCTTGCCGATGGTAAAATTATCTTGTAAAATAGCCTGCGTTTGAAAGGACAGAAATGGGCATTACAGCACTGGTCACCTCCGGCAAGGGAGGCGCGGGAAAAACCACGATAACGGTCAATTTAGGAGCAACTCTGGCGCAGAAGGGCGCAAGAGTCGTTTTGGTTGACTTCAATATGGGCCTGCGCAACCTGGATATTTACCTGGGGATGGAGGACTGCAGCCTGTTCGACCTGGGAGACGTCCTGACCGGCGTCTGCAAGGTCGAGAAAGCCCTGGTGCACGACGAACGCTTCGGACGTCTGTACATGCTGCCCTGTCCGCAGTTCAAGGAGATCAACGGGATCACGGCGCAGCACGTGGCGGGTCTGTTCGGCGTGCTGAAGAACAAGTTCGATTACGTGCTGGTCGATATGCCTCTGGGCGTCGGCCAGATGATGGAGAACGCCGCGTCCGCGGCGGATCTGGGCATCGTCGTGGTCACGCCGGACTACGTATCCCTGCGCAACGCGGACACCGTGGACCGCAAACTGGACGTCTGCGGCCTGCAGAAGCGCTGCTTCATCATCAACCAGGTCGACCTGGAGATCCTGCGGAGCGGCAGCGTTCCGGGCATCGAACACATCGCCCGCAACATGAGCACGCCGCTGGCGGGCATCATCCCCTACGACGAGAACATCCACGCGGGCAACAACATGGGCAGCCCCGTCGTTCTGGCCGCCGATTCCTATATCGCAAAGAATTTCAGCAGCATCGCGCTGCGCGTTTTCTGATCGAAAAGACGAAGCCCTCCGGCAACGCAGCCGGAGGGCTTTTTTCATGCAGTTCGTTATTTCAGGAAAATGCGCTTTCCGCCCTGATAGGCGCGGACCGTTCCGATCCTCTGCGCGCTCAGCACCTGTCCCCGCAGCATGGCAAGGCATGATTCTGCGTCCTCGGGCGCCACGGCCGCCAGCAGGCCGCCGGACGTCTGTGGGTCGAACAGCGCGTCACAGACGGCTGTCTGTACGGTTCCCGCGTCCACCTGCGCTTCGCAGTGGTCGCGGTTGCGGTACATGCCTTCCGCCAGGATGCCCATGCGGGCGAATTCCAGGGCGGCGGGAAGGATCTCGACCGCCTGCGTATCCACGACGGCTTCGCAGTCCGTGCCGTCCACCATCTCGAACAGGTGACCCATCAGGCCGAACCCGGTCACGTCGGTGCAGGCGTGCATGGTGTGCCGTACGAAGACGTCGCGGGCCTTTTTGTTCAGCTCCGTCATGATGCGGATCATGGCTTTCTGATCGTCTTCCGACAGCAGACCGGCCTTGGCAGCCGTCGTCAGGATGCCGGTGCCCAGAGGCTTCGTGAGGATCAACACGTCGCCCGGCTTCGCGCCGCAGTTGCGGTAGAACCGGTCCGGATGGACGTAGCCGGTGACGGAAAGCCCGTATTTCGGCTCCTCGTCCAGGATGGTATGGCCGCCCGCTACGACGGCGCCGGCCTCGTAGACTTTATCGTAGCCGCCGCGCAGGATTTCCCGGATGATCTCTTTGGAGAATCCGCGGGGCACGCCCATGACGTTCAGGCAGGTCTTCGGTTCGCCGCCCATGGCGTAGACGTCGGAAAGGGCGTTGGCCGCGGCCACCTGGCCGAACGTGTAGGGGTCATCGACGACGGGAGGGAAGAAATCCACCGTCTGTACGAGCGCCAGTTCGTCGTTCACTTTGTAGACGCAGGCGTCGTCGCTCTTATCGAATCCGACGAGAAGGGCGGGATCGCTCTGCATGGAAATACCGTCTAACACTTCAGCAAGAACTCCTGCTCCCAGCTTCGCCCCTCATCCGGCGCAGCCTGCAAGGTCCGTCAGTCTGATATCCTTTGCAGTCATGAGCGGATCACCTCCTTTCCGTCGTATTTCTCAATGCTTTTCACAAAATAAGTATATATCGCACCCTTGATTTTGTGCAAGTCCAACTGTTTTTTGTAAAGAAATACACAACATTTGCTTTACAATTGACTGCATAAATTGTACAATATATTGGTATATTTTTTTGATTTTCTAACTGCGAAACGACAGTTTTTATCATACAGTCAGAAAATTAAACACTATTTAACGCAGAGGAGGCGCAGAATGCTTGTCAAAGCACTGATTGCAATCGCCTTTCTCGCGATCGGAATACTTGTAGGTTACATCGTCCGCAAGAATACGGCAGAAAAGGTCATCGGCAGCGCCGAAACACAGGCCAAGAACCTGATTCTTGACGCGGAAAACCGCTCCGAAGCCATCCGCAAAGAGACGCTGGCAGACGCCAGAGCGGAGGCTCACTCCATAAAGCAAGATGCGGAAAGAGATATTCGCGAACGCAGAGAAGAGGTAAAGAAGACAGAGAGAAGACTGGTCCAGAAGGAAGAATCCTTAGACCGCAAGATCGAAAACATCGAACAGAAAGAAGAGAGCATCTCCAAAAAGCAGAGAGCCCTCGCTGAAAAAGAGAAGGAACTGGACGGCTTCATCGAACGCCAGGTCGCGGAACTGGAGCGCATCTCCGGCTGCACGGCGGAAGAGGCCAAGGCACAGCTCCTGGAAACGATCGAGAAGGACGTCCGCAGAGACGCTTCCATCATGATCAAGGACATCGAGTCCAAGGCGAAGGAAGAAGCGGACCGCAAGGCGAAAGAGATCATCACCGGCGCCATCCAGCGCTGCGCAGCGGATCACGTGGCGGAGACCACCGTTTCCGTCGTGCCCCTGCCCAACGATGAGATGAAGGGCCGCATCATCGGCCGCGAAGGCCGCAACATCCGTGCCATCGAGACCGCGACCGGCGTGGACCTCATCATCGACGATACGCCCGAGGCCGTCATCCTGTCCGGATTCGACCCCGTCAGAAGAGAAATCGCCAGAGTTGCTCTGGAGAAACTCATCGTCGACGGACGCATCCATCCGGCCCGCATCGAAGAAATGGTGGAAAAGGCTGAGAAGGAGGTCAACACGATCATCAAGGAAGAGGGCGAGGCTGCCACGTTCGAGATGGGCATCCACAACCTGCATCCCGAACTGGTCAAACTGCTGGGTAGACTGAAGTACCGCACCAGCTACGGCCAGAACGTGCTGAAGCACTCCCTGGAAGTCGCTCACCTGGCCGGCCTGATGGCAGGCGAACTGGGCATGGACATCAAGCTGGCCCAGAGAGCGGGTCTGCTGCACGATATCGGCAAGGCGCTGGACCACGAGATCCAGGGCACCCACGTGGATATCGGCATCGACGTCTTAAGAAAGTATAAGGAATCCGAGGCGGTCATCGACGCGATGGCGGCTCACCACGGAGATTACGAACCCAAGAGCGCGGAGGCCGTTCTGGTCGCCGCCGCAGACGCGCTGTCCGCAGCCCGTCCCGGCGCTCGCCGCGAAACGCTCGACACCTACGTCAAGCGGCTGCAGAAGCTGGAAGAGATCGCGAACACGACGCCCGGCGTCGAAAAGTCCTTTGCGATCCAGGCCGGCCGCGAGATCCGCATCATCGCAAGACCGGACGAAGTATCCGACGACGCGATGGCGCTGCTGGCGAGAGAGATCTCCCAGAAGATCGAGAGCGAACTGGAATATCCGGGTCAGATCAAGGTGAACGTCATCCGGGAGACCAGAGCCATAGACTACGCAAAATAAAGCAGGAGAAGCATGTTTGTATATTTAGACAACAGCGCTACTACCCAGGTGCGGCCCGAGGTCGCGCAAATCATGGCAAAGACAATGACGGAGGATTTTGGAAATCCTTCGTCTTTGCATAGAATGGGTGTGAACGCGGAAAAGATCCTGAAGAAAGCCCGCGCCCAGGTAGCCGGCGCCCTGAACGCTTCGCCCGAGGAAGTGTTCTTCACGTCCTGCGGCACGGAAAGCGACGCCACGGTGCTGCGGGGCGTCTGGGAAAGCCGCAAAAAGCAGGGCAGACGCATCATTACGACGGCGGTGGAGCATCCGGCCATCCTGCGCAGCTGCGAAGCGCTCGCAAGAGAGGGTGCAGACGTAATTTATCTTCCGGTAAACCATGACTGCACGTTCGATATGGATGCGTTGCGCGCCGCGCTGACCCCGGATACCATCCTCGTCTCCGTCATGCACGTGAACAACGAGGCCGGAAGCATCATGCCGCTGGCGGACATCCGCCGGGAGATCGATCAAGTGAACCGGGGCATCCTGTTCCACACGGACGCGGTCCAGTCCTTCGAGAAACTGGATACGGACGTCCATAAGCTGGGCGTGGACATGCTCAGCCTGTCGGGTCACAAGATCCACGCCTGCAAGGGCATCGGCGCGCTGTACGTAAAGAAAGGCCTGCACATCCAGCCCTTTATGCTGGGCGGAGGCCAGGAGAACGGGTTCCGTTCCGGTACGGAGAACCTGCCCGCCATCGCGGGCCTGGGCGAAGCCGTGCGGCTGGCGGAGGAAAACAAGCGGGACCGCGTCGCGCAGATCATGGACGTCAGAAACTACCTGAAGCAGCTGCTGGCGGACAATATCGAAGACGTCACGGTGAATTCGCCGGAAGACGGCGTGTGCTCCGTGCTGAACGTCAGTTTCCTCGGCTGCCGCGGCGAAGTGCTGCTGCACACGCTGGAACAGGATGAGATCTATGTTTCCACGGGTTCCGCGTGCTCATCCCATAAGAAGGGAAGCCACGTGCTGACCGCCATGGGCCTGTCCCCGGAACAGATCGAAGGTGCGATCCGCTTCTCGTTCTGCGAGGATAATACGAGAGAACAGATGGA
The DNA here is from genome assembly GCA_017412505.1 of Bacillota bacterium. Lineage (GTDB taxonomy): Bacteria > Bacillota > Clostridia > Peptostreptococcales > Anaerovoracaceae > RUG11894. Next base: position 54,317 of record JAFPXN010000044.1, read on the forward strand.
TTACGTCTGCGAAAAGCTGAAGGCGGCCGTCAGCAGCCAGAGACGGCTGAGAAAGGCGTTTAAGAAATAATGGAAAACATCTATATCGTCCGCTGCGGCGAAAGCGCGCTGAAGGGCAAGAACAAACCTTATTTCGAGCGCATGCTCGTGCAGAGGATCAAAAAGAATCTGAAGGAATTCGACGGGACCGCCGTGGAAAGAGTCGACGGGCTCATCTTCGTGCGTACGCCGGAAACCGTGCCCGCGGACGGCGTGCTGAAGAAGGTCGGCCGTGTATTCGGCGTGGATTCCGTCAGCCCCGCCGTGGAAGTCTGCATCGAAGGCATGGACGCGGAGACCGCCCTGAACGCCATCGGCCAGGAAGCCGTCGCGTTCATGATGCGCCAGATCGAAGAGAAGGGCATCCGGACGTTCAAGGTCGACGCGAAGCGCGCGGACAAGACGTTCGCCATCCAGTCTCCGGACATCGGTAAACGCATCGGCGCCCGCGTTCTGAAGGGCTGCAAGGTGCTGAAAGTGAACGTCCACGAGCCGGACTACCACCTGTATATCAACGTGCGCAGAAACCTCGCGTACCTTTACGATAAAAAGGTCTCCGGCTACGGCGGCCTGCCGCTCGGCACGAACGGACGGGGCATGGTGCTGCTGTCCGGCGGCATCGATTCGCCGGTGGCAGCGTTTCTGATGGCGCACCGGGGCATGTACGTGGAAGCGGTGCATTTCCACTCCTATCCGTACACGTCGGAGCGCGCGTTCGAAAAAGTCAAAGATCTGGCGGGCATCCTGACGGATTACTGCGGACGCATCCGCATGTTCTCCGTCAACCTGCTGCCCATCCAGGAACAGATCGTGCAGAATTGTCCCGAAGAGGAAACGACGATCCTGGTCCGCCGCTTCATGATGCGCATCGCGGAAGCGATCGCAAAGAGAGAAGGGGACCTGATGCTCATCACCGGCGAGAGCCTGGGCCAGGTCGCCAGCCAGACGGCGGCTTCCCTCGTGGTCACCGACGCCTCCGTCAGCCTGCCCGTGATGCGGCCGCTCATCGCCATGGACAAGACGCAGATCATGGACATCGCACGCGATATCGGCACGTTCGAGACGTCCATCCTGCCGTACGAGGACTGCTGCACCGTCTTTCTGCCCAAGCATCCCGTCACCCAGCCGAAACTGGAGCGGATCGAGCAGTCGGAATCGCGCCTCGAAGTGGAAAAATTAGTGCAGGCAGCGGTAGATTCCGCAGAATTGACAATTATTTCGCAAAGGGACGGGATTTAAGCGTCTAACCCCTTGCAAAGTTTGTTAAAATATTGTTTAATAAATATTGGTGGCAACGCGCCTTCAAGAGAAGGGGCGCTGTCTTCCACGCTGTTATTTTTAGGACATAGTTAATATGGCCCTGTAGAAAATATAAGGAGGCAAAAGAATGAACTTTCAATTATCGAAAGAGCAAGAGAAAGTAAGAGAACTGGTAAGGAAGTTTGCCCTTGCCGAAGTCGAACCCATCGCTGCTGACATCGATAAGGAACACAGATTCCCCAAGGAAAATGTCGAAAAGATGGCTAAGCTCGGTATGATGGGCATTCCGTTCCCCGCTGAATACGGCGGCGCCGGCTCCGACCATATCTCTTATGCGATCACTGTGGAAGAACTCGCCAGAGTCTGCGCATCCACTGCTGTTATCGTCTCTGCTCACACTTCCCTGTGCTGCTGGCCGATCTTCAACTACGGCACTGACGAGCAGAAGGCAAAGTACCTGCCCGACCTGCTCTCCGGCAAGAAGCTCGGCGCTTTCGGTCTGACCGAACCCAACGCGGGTACCGACGCATCCGGACAGCAGACCAAGGCTGTCGACATGGGCGACCACTGGCTCCTGAACGGCGCTAAGGTCTTCATCACCAACGGCGGCTATGCAGACACGTTCGTCGTCTTCGCGATGACCGACAAGAGCAAGGGCAACCACGGTATTACCGCTTTCATCGTCGAGAAGGGCTTCCCCGGATTCTCCATCGGCAAGACCGAGGATAAGCTGGGCATCCACGCTTCTTCCACCACCGAACTTATCTTCGAAGACTGCATCGTTCCCAAGGAAAACCTGCTGGGCGAAGTCGGTCAGGGCTTCAAGATCGCCATGTCCACGCTGGACGGCGGCCGTATCGGTATCGCTTCCCAGGCTCTGGGTATCGCGCAGGGCGCTCTGGACGTCACCGTCGACTACATGAAGTCCAGAAAGCAGTTCGGCAAGTCCCTGAACAAGTTCCAGGCTCTGGCTTTCGAAGTTGCTGAAATGAAGACCCGCATCGAAGCTGCTAGACTCCTCGTCTACAGCGCAGCCTTCAAGAAGGACCAGCATATGCCGTACTCCGTAGACGCTGCGATGGCTAAGTACTATGCCGCTGAGACCGCTATGTACGTCACCACCAAGGCAGTCCAGCTCCACGGCGGTTATGGTTACACCACCGATTACCCCGTAGAGCGCATGATGAGAGACGCAAAGATCACGGAGATCTACGAAGGAACCACCGAAGTTCAGAAGATGGTCATCTCCGGCGCTGTGTTCAAGTAGGCTAAAGGAGGAAAAGAACTATGAGAATTATCGTTTGCGCAAAGCAAGTACCCGATACCAGCGAAGTTAAGATCGACCCGAAGACCAACCGTATCATCCGTGACGGCGTGCCCAGCATTCTGAACCCGGACGATGCCAACGCTCTCGAAGAAGCTCTGCTGCTGAAGGATAAGGATCCCAACGTCACCGTTACGGTCGTTTCCATGGGACCGCCCCAGGCAAAGGACATGCTGATCGAATGCCTCGCAATGGGCGCAGATGAATGCTATCTGCTGTCCGACAGAGCCGTAGGCGGCTCCGACACATGGGCAACCTCCAACGCCATCACCGCGCTCATCGAAAAGATCGGTCCCTTCGACATGATCTTCGCAGGCAGACAGGCCATCGACGGCGACACCGCCCAGGTCGGTCCGCAGATCGCGGAAAAGATGCACCTGCCCCAGGTCACTTACGTTCAGAAGTTCGAGATCTCCGAAGACTATAAGAAGGTCACCGTTCAGAGACAGCTCGAAGACGGCTATGAGATCATCGAAGTCGCCACTCCCTGCATGCTCACCTGCATCAAGGAACTGAACAACCCTAGATACATGACCGTCAGCGGCATCGTCAAGGCCTGCAAGCCCGACGCTCCCATCTATGTGAAGAGCGCCAAGGATGTCGAGTGCGACCTCTCCAAGGTAGGCCTCGAGGCTTCCCCGACCGTCGTATTCCGTTCCTTCACGCCGGCTCCCAAGGCTCCCGGCCAGATCATCAAGGGCGAGGACGAGCGCGAGCTCTCCAAGAACCTGCTGGCTAAGCTGAAGGAAAAGCACGCGATCTGATGGTAGAAGGAGGATACTAAAATGGCAGTAGTAATTAATCAAGAATTATGCAAAGGTTGCAAGATCTGCGTCAAGAACTGCCCGTTCCAGGCGATCGACTTCGACGAGACCACCAGAAAAGCGACCATTAACGAGAAGTGCACGGCTTGCTCCGTCTGCATTTCCAAGTGCCCGTTCAAGGCAATCTCCAAGGACGAGAGCGACGAAGTCGATCTGTCCGCTTATAAGCATATCTGGGTCTTTGCCGAACAGAGAGACGGCGAACTCATGGGCGTAGCGAAGGAACTGATCGCCTGCGGCCGCAGACTTTCCAGAGACATCTCCCCCGAGACCAAGTGCTATGCGCTGCTCGTCGGCAACAACCTGGGAGCGCTCGGACAGGAAGCGATCGAATGGGGCGCTGACGGCTCCATCCTCATCGAACATCCGCTGCTTGAACACTTCAACACCGACGGTTACACCAAGGTCATCTGCGACGCGATCCAGGAAATGAAGCCCGAGATCATCCTCTACGGCGCAACCCACATCGGCCGCGACCTGGCTCCCCGTGTAGCCGGCAGATCCAACGTCGGTCTGACCGCAGACTGCACCGGTCTGGAAGTCGACCTCGAGAAGTACAAGGCATACTGCGCAAAGGAAACCACGCTCGACCTGTCCACGCTGGAAGGCGAGGACCCGAACGACAAGTGCATCAAGCAGACCCGTCCGGCATTCGGCGGCAACCTGATGGCCACCATCGTTTCCAAGAAGACCAGACCGCAGATGTCCACCGTACGTCCCGGCGTTATGTCCAAGCAGGAAAGAGTTCCCGGCGCTCAGGGCGAGATCATCAAGGTCACCCCGAAGCTCGAAGAGAGCGACATCCGCACCAAGATCATCAAGATCGTCAAGGAAGCCAAGGAAATGGTCTCCCTGACCGACGCCAAGATCATCTGCTCCGGCGGTCGTGGTCTGGGCGGTCCGGAAGGATTCAAGCTCATCGAAGAATTCGCGAACAAGGTCGGCGGCGTTGTCGGTTCTTCCCGTGCCTGCGTTGACGCTGGCTGGATCGGCCACGAACACCAGGTCGGTCAGACCGGTACCACCGTCAAGCCCGACATCTACTTCGCATGCGGCATCTCCGGCGCTATCCAGCACCAGGCGGGCATGAAGAACTCCAAGCTGATCGTTGCGATCAACAAGGATCCGGATGCTCCGATCTTCGGCATTGCTGACTACGGTATCGTCGGCGACCTGTATAAGGTCATCCCCATGATCATCGAAGAATGGGACAACTTCTCCACAGCTCTGTAATATTTTCTACAAGACCTTTAAGGGCGGCTCTCCGGAGCCGCTCTTTTTTGTTTTTGTGCACATGGGGACAGGTACAATGTGTCGTTTTGATCCGCAGCAGGTGCCGGGACGCAAAAGCAGAATGATTGCCACCCCTCGGGGTCCTGTCGTCCAACGCATCCTCATGCTGTCGCTACGCTCATCCGCGACCGCAGCTCTTGGGAGTCACGGCGCTCGCTGCGCTCCGGCATGAGCCTCTTTGGACGCCACCCCTCGGGGTTAGACAGTCATTTGCATTATTTTTTGTAAAATGCCCTTAAAAACAAGGACAAATACAATTAAAGAAGCAAAAGACCTTTATTTTAGATGGGAAGTAAAGGAAAACTTTGCTTTTTGTAGAATTGCCTTTGTTTTCTAAGGGCTTTTATTAATAAACTCATGATTGCCTTTACCCTAGTGCTAAGAAATAAGTATTGACTTGCAAAGTATTGATACGGATTGGAGTCAATCGGGACCACGTTGAGTGGAAGTGTGCCCGGGACTAACTTATATCGTCACAAGACTTTTCCTTCATCTATCAATTATCAATAATATTTTAATTTGCGGTCTGTAATCGGGTGATGTGGTGCAATCGGAGGGAATCGTCTGTGTTTCCGGTTTCTGAGCGTAATCCGTTTCGGACGCGCGCCTGAGGGTGCTGCGGCGGAGCGATGCCCGAGGCCGAGTTTCGCAAAGACGAAACCGGACGAGTCCGCGAAGCTGCGCCGAAACGGCACGCGAAAGAAATCGATGAAACACCAGATTCCCGACTTTGCACCACAATATCCGATGAAGATCGTTTGCGTATATAGAACAGATTGACAATATTATCCATTTTATGTTACTGTAAAAATATGGATAATATTGAGAGGGATAAAATTAAGAAGAAAAGGGGCAGGAAGGGCGAGGACCTGGCTTGCGAATTCCTGAGACAGAACGGCTACCGCGTGATCGAGCGCAATTTCCGCTGCAAAATGGGCGAGATCGATATCGTGGCGACCGACGGAGAGCATATCTGCTTTACGGAGGTCAAAGCCCGCACCCGGACGGATTACGGCATGCCCAGAGACGCGGTGGACCGCAGAAAACAGCAGAAACTCCTGCGCTGCGCGCAGCTGTATCTGAAGCTGCATCCGGGCTATGCGCAGCGCTTTTCCCCACGCATGGATATCGTGGAGGTCCTTTACACGGAGGAAGGAACTTACGCGCGCCATACGCCCAACGCATTTTCTCTTTCCTCGGGATGAGCCGGGCGGTGTATAATAAAGCCAGAATGTGAAAAGGAGTACGCCGCATGGAATACGATAAGAGACAGCTTCTGAAAGACGCGTTCGCGGGGAAGGAGACGCCGAGAGTCCCCTGCGGGTTCTGGCATCATTTCGTGCTGGGCAGGGATCAGTTCGTCGCGGATAAGGATGAATCGCTGCAGGAAAAGATCGTGGAGGGTCACCGGGCGTATTATAAAACAGTGCGCCCCGACATGATGAAGATGATGAACGAAGGTTTCTTCGGATATCCGCCCATCATGGACAACGATCTGCGGACCGGGAAAGACCTGCTGAAGATCAAGGCGATCGGGCCGGACCACCCCTGGGTCACGGATCAGGTGAAGCACGTGCAGCGCATCATCGACCAGTTCGACGGAGAGGTCATGACGTTCTACAACGTCTTCTCGCCCCTGCAGAACATCCGCATCCGTTTCGATTTCCTGGACCTGGAGTACGACCGCTTCGTGCGGCTCGCGGAACAGTACCCGGAGGAACTGGCTGCGGCCGGCGAGGAGATGCAGAAAGATTACACGGTCCTGGTGCAGCGCCTGTTCGAGGAGACCTCGCTGGACGGCATCTATTACTGCGTGCAGAACGTGCAGAGCCCAATGTATACGAAGGAACTGTACGACCGCATCCTCGGACCGTCGGAACGGGCCGTGCTGGACCTGGCGAACCGCTGTTCGCAGTACAACATCCTGCACATCTGCGGCTACGCGCATCACACGAACGATATGAAATACTATCTGGATTACGATGCCGGCTGCTACAACTGGGCTGTCCACACAGAGGGGCTCTCCATCGCAGAAGGCAGAAAACTGTTCCCGGGCAAGTGCATCCTGGGCGGTTTCGACAACAATCCGGGCACGCTGATCGATACGGGCACCCGCGAAGAACTGCGGGAGTACGTGGGTCAGCTGATCCGGGAGAACGGCTACCGGGGCTACATTCTCGGCGCGGACTGCTCCATCCCCAATCTGATCGACGACAGGCGGGTGCGCTCCGTTACGGATGCGGCCAGGACGTTCCCGAACCCGCATTTCCCGGAAAACGCATAGACTTTGGAGGTCGTTATGAATAAAAATCTGTTTGTATTAGGCGCCGGCAACATGGCGGAGAGCATCGTGGCCGCCCTGCTGGAGGACGGCGTGTTCGAACCGTACGGCATCACGGTCTACGATATCTCAAAGGCGCGCATGGATCACATGATCGAAACCTACGGCGTCATCGCCGCGCTGGATCCGGCAGCGGGGCTGGCGGACGCGGACGTGATGCTTCTGGCTGTGCGTCCCCAGGATCTGCCGCAGGTCCGGTGGATCAGGGACGCGGAGAAGAAAAAGGACCTTCTGACGGTCTCCATCGTCTGCTCCCAGCTCATCTCCACGCTGGAAGAGGTGATGGGCGAAGGGAAAACCGCCCGCATGATGCCGAATACGCTCACGAAGGCGAAGCACGGGTATTCTTCTCTCTGCGTCAACGAAGCCTGCGGCGAAGAGGATAAAAAGATGCTGGAGTCGATCGCCGGTGCGATCGGTCAGTACATGTATGTGGACGAGAAACTGTTCAACGCGTGGACGGGCTTTGCGACGTCGGCTCCGCTCATGATCTACAAGTTCATCTACGGCATGATCGAGGGCGGCATCTACAGCGGCTTTACGCTGGAGCAGAGCAAGGAGATCGTTTACGAAGCCATCATCGGTACGGGGATGAACCTGCAGCTGACCGGCGAACATCCGCTGCAGCTCGTGGACAAACTCACGACGCCGGGCGGCGTGGGCATCGAACACTTCAAGGCGCTGGAAGAAGGCAATTTCACAAATCTGTGCATCGACGCGGTCTGGGCCGCGGTGCAGAAGGCGGAAGCCATGGCGGAGAAATACAAGGTGGACTAGATGAAGAAGGACGCGATCGAAAAGACGAACGTCATGCGGCTGCTGGATCAGAAGAAGGCCGTATACAAGAGCCATACCTACGTCAGTACCGGAGCGATCTCCGGCGTGGAGGTGGCTGCTGCCCTGGGTCAGGATCCTGCCTGTGTGTTCAAGACTCTGGTGACCGCAGGGAAAAGCGGACAGCATTACGTGTTCGTGATCCCCGCGGCGAAGGAACTGGATCTGAAAAAAGCCGCGAAGGCTGCCGGGGAGAAGAGCATCGAGATGATCAAGTCGAAGGAACTGCTGCCGCTCACCGGTTACGTGCACGGCGGATGTAGTCCCATCGGCATGAAGAAATTCTTCCCGACGTTTATCGATCAGACCGTAGAGAACTGCGAAACGTTCTGCTTCTCCGCGGGCAAGATCGGCTATCAGATCGAGACGGATCTGCAGACGCTGGCGAAGATGATACGCTTTACGCTGGCGGACCTGACGGAAGAAGCGCAGTAAGGAGGCAGTTATGAAAGCAGCAGTTTGGCACGGTTATAAGGACGTTAGGATCGAAGACAGACCTGTTCCCGAACCCAAGGCGGGGCAGGTGCGCATCAAAGTGGACTATGCGGGCATCTGCGGTACGGACCGCCACGAATACGTGGGACCGAACTTCATTCCGGTCACGAAGCCGCACCGTCTGACAGGCCGCACGGCGCCGCTCATCATCGGACACGAATTCTCCGGCCGCATCGACGCGGTGGGCGAAGGCGTTTCCGGCTGGGAACCCGGCCAGCGCGTGACCGCCAACGGCAGCCTGACCTGCGGCGAATGCGAACTGTGCCGCTCCGGCCGCTACAATATCTGCAAGAAACTTGGATTTGTAGGCGTCGGAGACGACGGCTGCTTCGCGGAATATCTGGTCGTCGGCGCGGATAAACTGTTTGCGATCCCGGACGAAGTGACCCAGAAGGAAGCCGCCGTAGCGGAACCTCTGGCCTGCGGCATCCACGCTACGAACCTGATCGGCGATCTGGGCGGGGTCAAAGGGAAACTGGCCGTCATCGTCGGCCCCGGCATCATCGGCATCGGCGCGTTCTACGCGGCGAAACTGGCCGGCGCCCGCAAGGTACTGGTGATCGGCCGCGGGGAAGAGAAGCGAGCGGTCATCGAAAAACACGGCGGGGAATTCCTGAACACTGCGCTGCTGGAAAACGGCGCGGCGGACGTTCCTTCGTACGTGGAAAAATGGTCGGACGGCGCGCTGGCGGACGTCGTCTACGAATGCGCCGGCACCCAGCAGACGCTGGATCTTTGCGTGCCCATCGTAAAACCCGGCGGCATCCTGATGGTCATGGGCGTGTTCGGACAGAAACCCGTCATCGATATGAATACGGTGCAGGAAGCCGAGCGCATCATCCTGACGAGCCAGGCCCACGTGAACGAGATCGCGGAAGCGCTGGAATACATCCGGAAGGGAGAGATCGACGCGGACGAACTCGTCACGCGCGTCGTGACGCTCGATACCCTCGTGGAAGACGGTTTCGAGGAGCTGGAGCGCAATTCGAAGAACCACATCAAGGTGTTGATCAGGATCAGCGAATAGACGGGACAAAAGAACACATGGGGACAGGTACAATGTGTCGCAAAAACGACACATTGTACCTGTCCCCATGTGTTCTTTTCTGGAACTTTTACGCTTCGTAGACGGTTCTGCCGCCTAGGACGGTCTTCAGCACACGCGTGTCTTTGATCGCCTCCGGTTCGACTGTAAAGATATCGCGGTCGAGCACGAGGAAATCCGCCAGTTTTCCCGGCGTGATCGTTCCCTTGATCTCCTCCTCGAAGGAGTCGTAGGCAGCGTACTTCGTATAGGTGCAGACGGCGTCGTAAACGGACATCTTATTCTCCGGGCAGCTGCCGCCTTCCGGCCAGCCGTGTTGATCGCAGCGGGTCACGCAACAGTAGATGCCCAGCCACGGATCCTCGTCCAGGCCCGGCGCGTCGGATCCGGACGTCACGACGACGCCTTCCCGCAGCATGCGGCCCCAGGCGTTCGCGTAGGGCATGCGCGCCGCGCCGATGCGGTCTTCGATCCATGCCGCATCGGTATCCATGTACAGCGGTTCCGCGTCGATGACGACGGGAAGCTTGCGGATCCTCTGCAGCACGTCCTCCGTAGCGACTTCCAGGTGGATCATGCGGATGCGCGGGTCGGGCTGCGGATCTTCGCGCAGCAGCGTCTCGATGGAATTCGTCAGCATCTCGCAGGCCTTGTCGCCGATGACGTGGGTGCCTGTCTGGATGCCGAGGGAATAGGCCTTGCGCAGCTCTTCCGTCAGACCTTCCTGCGTATAGTTCAGCACGCCCGTGTTGCCCGGATCGTCGCAGTAGGGCTCGATCATGGCGGCGCTTCTGCCGCCGAGTCCTCCGTCCAGAAAGACCTTGTAATAGCCGTAGCGCAGCAGCTCGTCGCCTTCGCCTCGATGGGCCTTCAGTTCTTCGAGGTCGTCCGTGGCATAATACAGGCGGGCGTTCAGGCGGCCTTCGTCTTTCAGCTTCTGATAAGCTGCCATGTACTCCGGCAGGTTGACGTGCCTGGCCTGCACGGGATGGGCGCCGGTGAAGCCTTTCTTATTCAATTCGCGGATCGCCTTTTCCAGCACGTCCGCCTTCGCTTCGAGCGTGGCGTAGGCGTCCGGCATAAGGGAGACGACTTTCAGGCCCGAAGCGTCGCTCAGCACGCCTGTAGGTTCTCCGTCTTCCCCGAACAGCGCCGTTCCTTCCACTTCCGGCTTGAAATTCCGGTCGATGCCGGCCGCTGCCAGCGCCGCGGAATTCGCGGAGAAGAAGTGCATGCACCAGCGGCCGATCACGACTTTGTGATCCGGACAGGCCGCGTCCAGCACTTCCTTCGTCGGCAGGCTTTTATCATCCGTAAAGCGCTCGTTGTCGAAACCGAATCCGTAGATCCATTCTCCCGCGGGAACGTTCTTTGCGTAATCCCGCAGCTTTTCCTGCAGTTCCCTGACCGACGTGACCTTGTCCAGCAGCAGTCTTTCCAGATTGCAGGCATAGGGGAAGAGGTGGATGTGGGTGTCGATCAGCCCCGGGATGACGGTCTTTCCCTGCAGGTCGATCACGTCGTCCGCCATCGCGGCCGCCTGTTCGCTGCTGCCGCAATAGACGAATCTGCCGCCGCGCACCGCGATCGCTTCGCACGCGGCGCCGTCGTTTTCCATGGTGTAGATCTTCGCGTTGACGTATGCGGTCGTTTTCTCCATCATCTTTGCCTCCTTTACGCGATGCCGCCTCCGTCGACGACGAGCGCGGCTCCGGTGACCCATCCGGCCAGGTCGGAGCACAGGAACAGCACGCATTTCGCGATGTCTTCCGGCTGTCCGATGCGGGCGAGGGGACGTCCGCTGCCGCAGGCCTTCAGGAATTCTTCGATGTCGTCGTCGGACTTGATCTCGCCGGTCTGGCGGCCTTCGGAGATCATCATGTTCGTCACGGTATCGCCTGGGTTGACGGAATTGACGCGGATATTGTCCTTGCCGTGGTCGATGGCCATGGCGCGGGTCACGTTGACGATGCCGCCCTTGACCGCGCAGTAAGCCGCCGCCTGGTCGCCGCCTTTCAGCCCCCAGCCGGAACCGGTGTTGACGATGGAACCGCCGCCGGCCTTTCTCATCTCGGGAATGACGTATTTGCTCATCAGGAACAGTCCCTTGAGACCGACGTCCAGCACGAAATCCCATTCCTTTTCGCTGAGCGCGTCGATGGTCTTGCGCACGGTGACCCCGGCGTTGTTGTGCAGGATGTCGATATGTCCAAACGCGGAGACGATGCCTTCGACAGTCTCCTTCACGTTCTGTTCGTTCGTTACGTCGCAGCGGAAAAACTGCACGTTTCTTCCCGCTTCGCGGAATTTGCGTGCTTCCTCTTCGCCTGCCGGGTTCACATCCACGATCGCGACGGCAGCGCCGTAGGCGGAGAGCATGTCCGCGACCGCGAGGCCGATGCCGGAACCTGCCCCGGTGACGACGGCGGTTTTTCCACTGAGATCCAGATAGTCTTTTCTTTCAAACATAGCGCGCTCCTTTCTGCCCGTGAAGGGCAGGATCTTCTTCAAGTATATCTTTATCATACCATAGAAAAGCAGAAGGCTTTGTGAAAAGATGATTTACAAATAATGGTAACTATATTAAGATAATGGTAAAATATGTCAATTTCAACAGAAAGGATACGATATGTACGCAAGAGTTTTGACTGCCGGATTATACGGACTGTCCGGCGAACCCACCTGGGTGGAAACGGACGTGGAGAACGGGCTGCCCGGGTTCTTTATGGTAGGGCTTGCGGATCAGGCGATCCGGGAAGCGAAGGAACGCATCCGCTCCGCGGTTTTGAACGGTGGGCACAAGTTCCCGGACAAGCGGATCACGGTAAACCTGACGCCGGCCAATAAACGCAAGGAGGGCAGCCATTTCGACCTGCCCATCGCGATGGGTCTGCTGCTGGCTTCCGAAGCGGTGCTGTGCCGGGGCGACCTGTCTTCGACGGCTTTTTTAGGCGAACTGACTTTGGACGGCAGGGTGCTGGGGACGGGCGGCGTGCTTCCCATGGTGATCGGCCTGCAGAAAAGCGGCGTCCGGCGGGTGGTGCTGCCGAAGGAGAACGCCGCGGAAGCGGGACTCGTCAAGGGCATGGAGATCCTGCCGGTGGAAACGCTCTCCGAAGCGGCGGAATTCATCGAAGGAGGGCTGTCGGAGGCTTCGTTCATCGCGGAAGGGTACCGTCCGCCGGAAGACGCGGAACCCATCCTGGATTTTGCCGATATCCGCGGCCAGCAGACCGTGAAGCGGGCGGCGCAGGTGGCTGCCGCAGGGGGTCACGGACTGCTGATGATAGGGCCGCCGGGCACAGGAAAGAGCATGGTCGGAAAGCGCATCCCGGGGATCCTGCCGGATCTGACGTACGAAGAACAGCTGGAGGTGACCCAGATCTACAGCGTGGCGGGCCAGCTGGACCCACAGAGGCCTTTTCTGACGCAGCGGCCGTTCCGCGCGCCGCACCACAATCTGTCCGCGGCAGCGCTGGCGGGAGGCGGCACGAATCCCAAGCCCGGCGAGATCTCGCTCAGCCACTGCGGCGTCCTGTTCCTGGACGAACTGCCGGAGTTCGCGCCTGCGGCGCTCGAGTGCCTGCGCCAGCCATTGGAAGACGGTCAGATCACGATCGCCCGGGCCGTGGGCAGATGCACGTATCCGGCCCGCTTTATGCTCGTTGCGGCCATGAATCCTTGCCGCTGCGGGTATTACGGGGATCCCGTGAAGGTCTGCACCTGCAATGAAAGTGAGCGGAAAAAATATATCGGCAAAGTCTCCGGTCCTCTGCTGGACCGCATCGACATGCACGTGGCGGTGGAGCGGGTCGCTTACCGGGAGATCCGCAGCGGTCTGCGGCCTGGCGCGGAAAAAGGGGACCCGCCCATCTCTTCCGCCATGCTGCGCGAAGGCGTGGTCCGGGCCGTCGAGATGCAGAAATTCCGCTACCGGGGGCTTGCCATCCGCAACAACGCCAGCCTTACGCCGCAGCAGACGGAACGGTACTGTCCGCTGGACAGCGCCTGCAGCAGGGTGATGGAGGCCGCGTTCAGCCGCTATTCTCTGTCCGCCCGCGCTTACCACCGCATCCTGCGGACCGCCCGCACGATCGCGGATCTGGAGGAGAGCGAAGCGATACGGGAGAAGCATGTCCTGGAGGCGCTCGGCTACCGCATGCCGGAGCGATATTTCGAATAAAAAGGAGGGAAGACATGGAAGACGTATTATATACCGTATGGCTCAGCACGCTGCCAGGCATGTCCGCAGACCGCAAATTGGAACTGTCGCGGGCTTTCGGCGGACCAAAAGGCGTATATGGGGTGACCGCAGAAGAATTGCGCGAATTGTTTTCGAAAAATAATATTCTGTCAACTCACAACGCGTTTCTGAAAAGGCTTTGCAAGAAGGATCTATCCCTTGCGAAATACTGCCTGAACGAGGCGGAGAAGACCGGCGCGGCCGTCGTGACGCTGCAGTCAGACGCCTATCCGCCGCTTTTGAAAGGCATCAAAGACCCGCCGCTCGCGCTGTTCTGCCTGGGAGACGCTGCGTTGCTGAAAAGCCGCTGCGTCGCAGTCGTCGGCACCCGCAGAGCTTCTCCTTACGGCAAATGGGCGGCAGCGGAGATCGCGAAGAAAGTCAGCCTTGCGGGGGTCACCGTGGTCTCGGGCATGGCGGAAGGGATCGATACGGCGGCCCATACCGGATGCCTGCAGGCGGGAGGGAAGACCATCGCCGTGTTCGGAACGGGCGTGGACATCTGTTTTCCGAAGTCGAACGGAAAACTATACAAACAGATCCGGGAAAACGGATTGCTCGTCTCCGAATACCCGTTCGGCGAGTGGGGCAAGGCTTCGAACTTTCCGGAGCGCAACCGCATCATCGCCGGTCTGTCCGAAAGCTGCGTCGTGGCGGAAGGCGCTGTCAAGAGCGGGTCGCTGATCACGGCGGGTCTGGCGGCGGAGCAGGGGCGGGGCGTGTTTGCCTTGCCCGGCAATATCAACCAGCCCGGCAGCGCGGGCACGAATCTGCTGATCTCCGAAGGCGTGCCGCCCATCGATTCCATGGAGCACGTGCTGAAGATCCTCGGACTGGAGGGTCTTCCTGCGGAAAACCGCAGCGATCTCAGCGATCAGGAGAAGGCTCTGCTGCGTCATGTCCGCGGCTGCGGCAGCAGTTCGAAACAGTATATCTGCGAGACCTGCAGCCTCGGCGCGCAGGAGAGTTCCATGCTGCTGACGTGCCTGGAACTCAAGGGCCTCGTGCGGCTGGAGGGTGGCCAGGTGTTTGTCTTATAATGTAGGAAATTTACATAGGGTCTTTACAATTGCTACATCCTAAATATAATTATATGGTGTATTTTAATAACGAAAGCGAAAGGAGCAATATGGCTACTTCCAAATATCTAGTCATCGTAGAGTCTCCGTCCAAGGCCAGGACGATAGGAAAATTCCTGGGCAGCCGCTACAACGTGGTCGCCAGCGCGGGCCATCTGCGCGATCTTCCGAAGAGCACCCTGGGCGTGGACATCGAGAACAATTTCGAACCCAAATATATCAACGTGCGCGGCAAGGCGGACCTGATCAAGACCATCAAGAAAGAGGCGAAGGATGCCTCGAAAGTCTTCCTGGCGACAGACCCTGACCGCGAAGGCGAGGCGATCTCCTGGCACCTGTGCAGCCTGCTGGACATCGATCCGGCCAAGGCATACCGGGTCGTTTTCCCGGAGATCACGAAGAGCGCGGTGCTGGAAGGCGTCAAGAACAGCCGTCCCATCGACATGAACCTCGTCAACGCCCAGCAGGGCAGACGAGTGATGGACCGCATCGCGGGCTACGAGATCAGCCCCGTGCTGTGGAGCAAGATCGGCAAGGGGCTGTCCGCGGGGCGCGTGCAGTCCGCGGCGCTGAAGATCATCTGCGACAGAGAGCGGGAGATCGAGGATTTCGTGCCTCAGGAATACTGGAACATCGCGGCGGATCTGACGAAGGAAGGCCTGACCGCGGCGCAGCAGAAAAAGAACACGTTCACGGCGGCGCTGACGGAATACAAAGGCAAGAAGATCAAGCTGCAGAGCAAAGAGGAGACGGACAAAGTCCTCGCGGATCTGAACGCGGGTTCGTATACCGTCAAAGGTCTGGAGACCTACGAAACGGTCAAAAAACCATTTGCTCCGTACACGACCAGCACCATGCAGCAGGACGCTTCCATCAAGCTTCACTTCACCCCGACCAAGACCATGATGCTCGCCCAGCAGCTGTATCAGGGCGTTTCCGTGAAGGGTCACGGGACGACCGGTCTGATCACCTACATGAGAACGGACTCGGTCCGCATCTCCGAAGCAGCGGACAACGCCTGCAAGGGCTACATCAAAGGCACGTACGGCGCGGGCTACGTCGGCAACAACCGCTATACGAACAAGTCCGCGAACGCGCAGGATGCGCACGAAGCCATCCGTCCCTCCTACATGGATCTGGATCCGGAGACCGTCAAGGATTCGCTGCAGTCGGATCAGTATAAACTGTACAAGCTGATCTGGTCCCGCTTCGTAGCAAGCCGGATGAAGCCGGCCGTATACGGCGGCGTCGCGGCGGAGATCGCCAACGGCGCGTATACGCTGCGGGCGAAGGGTTCCACGCTCAAGTTCGACGGCTATCTGAAGGTCTACAGCGACGGCAAGGAAGAAAAGGATAAGGCGCTGCCTCCCCTGGAGGAGGGCGAGATCCTGAAACTCGTCAAACTGAACGGCGAGCAGAAGTTCACACAGCCGCCTGCCCGGTTCACGGAAGCCAGCCTGATCAAGGAGATGGAGGAGAACGGCATCGGCCGTCCGAGCACGTACGCGACCATCGTCAACACGCTGACGGAAAAGCGCTACGTAGCGAAGGAAAAGAACGCGCTGTCCCCCACGGATCTGGGCAACAAGATCACGTACGTCATCATGGAGCCGTATTTCCGGGAACTCGTGGACGTGAACTTCACCGCGAACATGGAGACGCAGCTCGACAAGGTCGAGGAGGGCGACCTGCAGTGGCAGTCCGTCGTCGGCGACTACTATAACAACTATCTGAAGGACGAACTCGTCAAGGCCAGGGAAGAAGTGGAAAAGGTCGTGACCGCGCCGGAATTCATCGGCGAGAACTGCCCACAGTGCGGCAAGCCCCTCGTCAAGAAGAACGGCAAGTTCGGCTCGTTCATCGCCTGCAGCGGCTATCCGGAATGCCGCTACACGAGGAACATCGTCGTCGGTACCGGCGTTCCCTGCCCGAAGTGCGGCAAGGAGATCATCCAGAAGAGAAGCCGCAAGGGCAAGACGTTCTACGGGTGCAGCGGCTATCCCGAATGCGACCAGGTGTTCTGGTACAAGCCCGTGGACAAGAAGTGTCCGAAGTGCGGATCCCTGCTGCTGGAGCGGGGACGCAAGCTGGTGTGCAGCAGCGATGACTGCCACTATACCGAAAACAAGCAGTAAGAGAAGTCATTTAAAGGGAAACGAGATATGTCACAATTTCATGCAACGACCATCGTATTGGTGAAGAGAAGCGCGGACGACATCTGCATCGGCGGAGACGGCCAGGTGACCATGGGCGAACACGCCATCATGAAGAACAACGCCAAGAAGGTCCGCAAGATCTATAAAAACAGCGTCATCACGGGCTTTGCCGGCTCCGTTTCCGACGCGTTCTCCCTGACGGAGAAATTCGAAAAGAAACTGGAAGAACACGGCGGCAACCTGAAGAGGGCGGCGGTCGCGCTGGCGCAGACCTGGCGCAGCGACGGCGGCGCACGCAACCTGGAAGCCATGATGCTGGCAGCGGACAAGGAGAGCGTCCTGCTGATCTCCGGCACCGGCGAAGTCATCGAGCCGGACGAGAACTACGTAGCGATCGGCAGCGGCGGCAATTTCGCCTACGCGGCGGCGCATGCGCTGTACGATCATACGGATATGGATGCGGAAGCCATCGTGCGAGAAGAGCTGAAGATCGCGTCTGACATCTGCGTCTACACCAACAACCACATCTCCGTGGAGAAACTGTAGGGAGGCTGACCCATGGCAAAGACATTTACGGACTATACGCCGAAAGAGATCGTCGCGGAACTGGATAAATACATCATCGGGCAGGAGAGCGCCAAGAAATCCGTGGCCGTCGCGCTGCGCAACCGCTACAGACGCAACCAGCTGTCCGAAGAGATGCGTGAAGAGATCTCCCCGAAGAACATCCTGATGATGGGCCCCACGGGCGTGGGCAAGACCGAGATCGCCAGAAGACTGGCCAAACTGATGGACGCGCCTTTCGTCAAGGTCGAGGCGACGAAGTTCACGGAAGTGGGCTACGTGGGCCGCGACGTGGACTCCATGGTCAGAGATTTGATGGAGGCCTCTCTTAGGGTCACGAAGCAGAAGCGCATGGCCGAGAAGTACGAAGCCGCCGCGCAGCTGGCCGAAGAAAAGATCATCGAAGCCATTATCCCCGGCAAGAAGAAGCAGTCCGGCGAGACGGTGCGCGGACCCTTCGATTTCCTGATGGGCAGAGGCACGGCGACCTATAACCAGACGAGCGAAAAGATCGAGGAACATAAAGAACCCGTCGAGAGCGAAACGGAACTGGCCAGAGAGCAGGTGCGCCAGCAGCTGAGAGAAGGCCTGCTGGAAGAACAGTACATCGAGATCGACGTGCAGGAACAGCCCAAGGACAACAATCTGGACGTGGCGCAGGGCGGCATGATCAGCCTGGGCAGCATCTTCGGCGACGCCATGCCCAAGCGCACGAAGAAAAAGAACGTCAAGGTGAAGGACGCCCGCAAGATCCTGACCGAGCAGGAAGCCCAGAACATGATCGACATGGACCAGGTGACCCAGGAGGCGCTGGATAACTGCGAACAGAACGGCATCATCTTCATCGACGAGATCGACAAGATCGCAGGCAGCGGCTATAAGGGCGGCGCGGACGTGTCGAGAGAGGGCGTGCAGAGAGACATCCTGCCCATCGTGGAAGGCAGCGTCGTCAACACGAAGTACGGCCCGGTCAAGACGGACCACATCCTGTTCATCGGCGCCGGCGCGTTCCACGTCAGCCGTCCGACAGACCTGATCCCCGAGCTGCAGGG
Source organism: Bacillota bacterium (assembly GCA_017412505.1). GTDB lineage: Bacteria > Bacillota > Clostridia > Peptostreptococcales > Anaerovoracaceae > RUG11894. Next base: position 72,866 of record JAFPXN010000044.1, read on the forward strand.
CCGCTTCCCCATCCGCGTGGAACTGGAGAATCTGACGAAGGAAGACTTCGTCCGCATCCTGACCGAGCCGGATAACGCGCTGCTGAAGCAGCACAAGGCGCTGCTGGAAACGGAAGGCGCCAGCATCGAATTCACGCCGGAAGCGGTGGACGAGATCGCGTCCATGGCGTTTATGGTGAACGAGCAGACCGAGAACATCGGCGCGAGAAGACTGCACACCATCATGGAAAAACTGCTGGAGGATATCTCCTACAACCTGCCCGACGAAAACACGAAGACCATCTCCATCACTCCGGAATACGTCCGTGAAAAGTTCGAAGAACAGATCCACGAGGACGATATCGACCGCTTTATCCTGTAAATGATACGGATCAAGGACGACGGCACCGTCGTAGACAGAGAAGAATACCGGGCGATCCTCGCCGGCGTCAGCCTGGGCGGTGAAGACGTCGACCGCTCCATGGACGAACTGAAAGGCCTGGCGGAAGCGGACGGCATCGAAGTGCTGGGTATGATGACCCAGAACGTCGAAAAGATCAACGCCGCCACGTTTATCGGCAGCGGCAAGCTGAAGGAGCTTGCCGAATTTGTCTGGAACATGGAGGCGGATCTTGTCGTGTTCAACGACGAGCTGTCCGGCATGCAGCTGCGCAACATCGAAGAGGCGGTAGGCTGCCGCATCATCGACCGCACGATCCTCATTCTGGATATCTTCGCGGACCGGGCGACGTCCATGGAGGGCAAACTCCAGGTGGAGCTGGCCCAGCTGCAGTACCGCATGCCAAGGCTTCTGGGTTTCGGCAAGTCGCTGTCCCGTCTGGGCGGCGGCATCGGCACGAGAGGCCCCGGCGAAACGAAGCTGGAGACCGACCGCCGTCACATCCAGCGGCGCATGGACGAGATCAAACGGTCGATCGCGGAAGTCAAGGCCAACCGCAGTGTGCAGCGCAGCCGCCGGGAAAAGTCCGGCCTGCCCATCGCCGCGCTCGTCGGCTACACCAACGCGGGCAAGTCCTCCATCATGAACCGTCTGCTGGCTCTGAGCGAGAAGGAAGAAAAGCAGGTCTATGAGAAGGACATGCTTTTCGCGACGCTGGACACGGCGCAGCGGCTCATCACCCTGGACGACCGCTGCAGTTTTCTGCTGATCGATACGGTCGGTTTCGTCAGCAAACTGCCCCACGCCCTGGTGGACGCCTTCAAGGCGACGCTGGAGGAAGTGACCTACGCGGATCTGCTGATCCACGTCGTGGACGCCTCGTTCGAAGGCAGCGACTTCCAGACCGGCGTAACGCTCAGCGTGCTGAAAGAACTCGGCGCGGACAGCAAGCCTATCCTGACGGTCTACAACAAGACCGACCTGGTGCCTGCGGAGGAACTGGCGGAAAAACAGCTGACGTCCGGCAAGGACAGCTGTTTTGTGTCCACGAAGACCGGGGAAGGCTATGAGGAGCTGCTGGCGAAGATCCGCGGCGCGCTGTTTTCGGATCTGCAGACCGTACGGCTGCTCGTTCCCTACGACAAAGGCGGCGTCGTTTCGGCCATCCTGGCGAAAACGGCGGCGCTGGAGACAAAATACGAAGAAAACGGCACGCTTCTGACCGTGGAACTGAACGAAGAGGACAGGGGCCGCTACCGGGAGTACATTCTTTCATGAACCGCTACACGACCGTTGCAAAAGAAGCGAGCGCGGAGCAGGTCATCGACCGTTCCCGCTTTATCGCCCATATCGCCCGGGCTTTTTCCAAGGAAGAGGCCGACGCGTTCATCGCGGGCATCCGGACGCAGTATAAGGACGCGACACACAACGTCCCGGCTTTTATCGTGGGCGAAAAGAGCGAGCTGAAATGGACGTCCGACGACGGCGAACCCCAGGGCACGTCCGGTCCTCCGATGCTGCAGATGCTGGAACGGGAAGGGCTTACGAATATCGTCTGCGTCGTCACGCGGTATTTCGGCGGCATCAAACTGGGCACCGGCGGCCTGGTGCGCGCGTACACGTCCAGCGCGAAGCTGGCGCTGGAGGCGGCGGGGATCCACACGGTGAAAGACGTGACGCGTCTTGTGGTCTCGATACCCTATACGTTGCTTGGTAAGCTGCAGAATCTTGAGAAATCCGAGCCATTTTCCATTAACGATATCCTCTATACAGATAACGTTACGCTTTCTTTATCCATGGACTTAGAACTGGAGGATAGGATCAAAGCATTATTGATGGAGATCAGTTCAGGCAACGCCATCATTGAAAGTATCGATCATATTGTCGAATAGTGATTTAGCCGAGGGGCGACGGCATGAGGATGCGTTGGTCGACAGGACCCCGAGGCGATAGAAAGATATTATCCGAGTTATACAAAAATCTTTCAACAACTTTCAAAATTCAGTTGACAAAACGGCCTCTCATCTATATAATTCATAAATGTGCCGACCAAAAAGGAAGGTACGAGGGCGGGCGTATAGCTCAGCTGGGAGAGCATCTGCCTTACAAGCAGAGGGTCGTAGGTTCGAGCCCTGCTACGCCCACCAAACATTTGCGGCCCGGTAGTTCAGTTGGTTAGAATGCCAGCCTGTCACGCTGGAGGTCACCGGTTCGAGCCCGGTTCGGGTCGCCATCATCAAGAAGATAGTGGCATCGCCACTATCTTCTTAAAACAAAAAATGCATAGCGTTTTTGCTGGCGTGGCTCAATGGCAGAGCAGCTGATTTGTAATCAGCAGGTTGTTGGTTCGACTCCGATCGCCAGCTCCAACATCTGTGGAGGGATTCCCGAGTGGCCAAAGGGGGCGGACTGTAAATCCGTTAGCTGAGCTTTCGATGGTTCAAATCCATCTCCCTCCACCATTTTTATGCGGAAGTGGCTCAGGGGTAGAGCATCGCCTTGCCAAGGCGAGGGTCGCGAGTTCGAATCTCGTCTTCCGCTCCAATTCGCGGATGTAGTTCAATGGTAGAACTTCAGCCTTCCAAGCTGATAGCGTGAGTTCGATTCTCATCATCCGCTCCAGCAAGCAGCCGGTCTACGCAGCCGGCATATCGTGGGCTCATATCTCAGTTGGATAGAGAAACGGTCTTCTAAACCGTGTGTCGGAGGTTCGAATCCCCCTGGGCTCACCAATTTCAGTGGGGTATAGCCAAGCGGTAAGGCAACAGACTTTGACTCTGTCATTCGTAGGTTCGAGTCCTGCTACCCCAGCCAAATGCGACCCATTAGCTCAGTCGGCAGAGCACTTGACTTTTAATCAAGGTGTCCGGAGTTCGAAT
>JAFPXN010000045.1 GCA_017412505.1 Bacillota bacterium
CTGCAAACAGCGTTTCACTCCTCCGTCCCCGTGTTTCATCTATTCCAGAGTGATCCTTCCGATCGTTCCCGCACGGAATTCGTCGATCACCGTACGGGCGGTGCGCTCGTAGTCGATACGCTTGCCCGGCAGGATAAAACCGCGCTTGCGGGCAACGTTCTCCATGTTTTCGAGCGGCGTTTCCGCGATCTCATCCAGCTTGTAGCGCGCGGACAGCAGGTCCGGATAGTCTCGCGCCAGTACGCCGGTCAGTTCCATGCCCAGCGTCTCCAGGTCCATGATCTCGTCCTTGATGGACCCGCAGAACGCCAGATTCAGCCCCACTTTCGGATCTTCGAACTTCGGCCACAGAATGCCCGGCGTATCGAGCATCATCATGTGCTCGCCCAGGGAGATCCACTGCTTGCCGCGGGTCACGCCGGGCTTGTTGCCCGTCTTCGCCGCTTTCTTGCCGGTCAGCCGGTTGATGAGCGAGGACTTGCCCACGTTCGGAATGCCCACGATCATCAGTCGCAGGTCTCTCTGCCGTTCCCTGCCCTCGTTCTTTTCGTCGCGGATCTTCTCCAGCAGGCGCAGCAGCGACGCGGCGCCTGCGCCCGTGCTGCAGTTCATGGCCAGCACGTAAGCCGCGCTCTCCTGCAGTTTTTTCGTCCATTCCGCCGTCTTCGCCTCGTCCGCCAGATCGCTCTTGTTCAGCACGATGATGCGGGTCTTGCTCTGCGTCAGTTCCGCCAGGATGGGATTGCGGCTCGATACGGGAATGCGGGCGTCGAGCACTTCGACGCACACGTCCACGAGCTTCAGGTTTTCCTGGATCAGCTCGCGGGTCTTTTTCATGTGACCCGGATACCAGTTGATATGTTCCATTTCGATCTCCTCTAGCGGTCCTGCGGCATATACCAGTACGAATGGAAGCCGTGGAGGTAGGTCCACGCTCCTTTCGGCATCTGGGTCAGCGCGTTGTACACGTTATAATAATCGCCGGCGCCCGAAGCGAGGCCGGCGGCGCCGAGCGTGCCCAGCGCCTTGAATTGCGGATGGATCATGAAGAGCAGATATGGGATCACGGCCAGCACGAGGGTCGGCAGCAGCGACATGAAGATAAATCTCCCCTTGCTCATCCGTTCCGGACTGACCACGAACAGCATGCCGTGCTTCAGATTCTGATACATATACACGTCCCCGTGATAGCAGAGCGCATGAAGATACTCGTGGGGCACCAGCGAAAGCAGATACAGGACAAAACCCGGCATGCTGACCTCGAAGGTGCGGGTGCGCAGAAACATCAGGGCAAAGGCGATCATCAGGATGACGATCGACACCGCATTCGCGATCTTAGACAGAGCTTTTGAATCTTCAGCTTCTTTAAAAGCCACCGCGCCGGGTTCGTGGTCCCTGCGGGGCAGATCCTCCTCGTTGCCGCTGTATTTTCCCATATAGTGAAACTTCATCTGCATGCCTCACATTTCAGTCTAAAGCATATTCCAACAATCTGTAGATCTTGCCATATGCGCGGTCGGTAAACAGCAGCCGGAAGACCGCCCGTTCCACAGGCTTCAATTCGTTCACGAGAGACTCCGGCGTAAAGGAATGCTCCTGAACGAAACGGATGTTCATGCCTTCCGTAACGCCGCCGGGATCATCGATACCATATAATTGCGTGACCCCTACGTCGTTCACCGGATTTTTGTATTTCGAGGCTTTCGCGCCAAATCCGGTGTACACGTCCATCAGGATGCGCAGCGTCTTATATTTCTCCTGCAGCGCCGTGAAGAAGCCGCGCAGCATCTCTTCCGGCAGATACATGCTGACGCCTTCCATCACCACGACAGCCGCGACGCTGTCCGGCAAGGCGCGCGCCTGCTGAAGATCGCAGGCGTCCAGCTCCTGCATGCGGTAACGATCTGTCTCGGTGAAATACTTCCGCCGCGCGGCGATCACGTCCGGCAGGTCGCAGTCGAGCCACAGCCGGTATGGATGGGTCACCCTCCGGCAGCGGCTGTCCAGACCGCAGCCCACGTGCAGCACGAGCGCATCCGGCAGTTCTTCCAGCATGCGGTCCGTCCAGTCGTCGAACACGCGGGCCCGCATCGCCATGTTGTAGGCGAGCCATTTCGAAGCCGATCTTCCCTGAACGGGAAAGCTTTCGGCTGCCCAGATCCTCTCCGCATCCGGATCCTTCAGTATGACGTTCTTCCTGCTGACGCTCGCCTTCCCGTATAACGGAATGAAAAGCGTTCGATTGACCTCGTTCATGGAATCAGGCTGCCCCTACCAGATCAGCGACGACAGATAAAGGATAAACGGGATCGTGACGATCGAGAGGAGCGTGGAGATGACGACGGTCTCGACCGCGTACGGATAGTCTTTGTTGTGCAGCTGCGCGTAGACCGCCACGTTAGAGCCGACCGGACAGGCCGCCACGATCAGAAGGACCGTCCGCATCTGTTCCATGGAGACCGGGAACAGCATCAGGATCAGCAGCGAGAGCGCGGGGATCACAATCAGCCGCAGCGCGGAGATCAGATACAGGCTTCTGCGGCCCAGCATCTTCTTAAGATCTGTCTGCGCCAGATACACGCCGACCGTAAACATGGCAAGCGGGGTGTTCAGGCCCGCCACGCTGCTCAGGCAGCTGCTGAGGATCTCCGGAAGCCTGATCTGCGTCACGAACAGAAAGATGCCCACAAGGATCGCGATCACGAACGGCGCTTTGATCAGTTTCTTCGGCTGAAATCCCTGCAGAACGGGCTGGCCGTTCAGACGGGAAACGCCGTACGTCCACTGTCCGATGTTCAGAAACGCGATGAACGGAGCCGCATAGAACACCGCGCCCTGGCCGAGGGAGGCGACGATCAGCGGGATGCCGAAAAAGCCGGGATTTGCGAAGGACGTCGCAAAGGCAGCCACGCCGTCTTTGCGGAACACAAAGTGAGAGATCAGGATGGACAGCATCACCACGATCAACGCGGCGAGCGCTGCCCACAGAAGACCGGAAACGTGTTCCGCCGTCCGCTCGATCCGGAAGCCGTTGATGATGACCGCCGGCAGCGACCCGAAGATCAGGATGTTGCCCAGGGTCTTGCTTCCTTCCAGCGTGATCTTGCCGCCTTTGAACAGAAGAAACCCGATCCCGGCCAGCAGGAACATCTGCAGGATCTGTTTGACTAAGATGATGATCATAAAATGCCTCCGTTGCTCGTCTCTACCGCTCTGTGATCAGGATCTGCGTATGGCCGCTCTGATCCTCGTAAACGGTCGGTGTGTACCGATATTCCGTATCTCCGTCCCGGACGGAAAAATCCATCGACCCGTAAGAAGTCGCGCGGATCATGACCCGGCTGTCGTCGCCTGCCCCCGCGAGGGAAACGTCCGCAAAAGCGCCCTCCTCTGTTTTTACGACGGCTGCCTCCGTAAAGACGGGATCGTCCGGCAAGTTCATGGGCAGTCCGCCGTACAGTTTATGGAGCAAACTCTTTTTCTCGAGGTTTTCGTTGCTCATTTTACAGTTCTTTCTCGTAGCAGTACATATCCTGATCGTAGATGTGGCACTCGCCCGCCACGCGGAACCCAAACGGCGCGTAAGAGCGGATCGCTTTCGGATTCGTCCTGTTCACCATAAAACGGACGCCTTTGAACCCTCTGCGTTTCAATTCGTCCATGCCGAACCGCAGCAAACGCCTGGCGATCCCCCGGTTCTGCGCTTCCGGCAATACGGCAAGCCTCGCCAGTTCGCCGAACGGTTCCAGGTCTTTATTCCAGAACGGAAACGCGTCCACGTCCTCGTCCTCTTCGATGGAGACCGCGGCCAGGATCCTTCCGTCCGACTTCATCACGAACAGCGCGTCCCGCGACAGATCCCAGTCGATGGATTCCTCCCCGGGATACGCCTCGTCCCACGGGCAGTATTCCCGCCCGATCTGGGCCTTATACAGCGCCCGCAGCTCTGCCCTGTCTTCTTCTGTTGCCTTTACGATCGTATAGTCCATACTTCTATTGTACCACCCGTTTCAGGCAAAGAAAAAGGGAGAACTTCCGTTCTCCCGTTCTCTTTCGATTAGTTTTCCTTGGTCTTGATTCTGGCAGCCTTACCAGTTCTTTCGCGCATGTAGTTGAGCTTAGCTCTTCTGACGTCGCCCTTGCGAACCAGTTCGATCTTTTCGATCTTGGGGCTGTGAAGCGGGAAAGTCTTTTCTACGCCTACGCCGCTGGAGATCTTTCTGACGGTGAACGTTTCGGAAACGCCGCCGTTCTGTCTCTTCAGAACGAATCCTTCGAAAACCTGGATTCTTTCCTTATTGCCTTCCTTGACCTTCAGGTGGACCTTTACGGTATCTCCGACGGAAAATTCGGGAATGTCGGTTCTCTCATATTCCTGAGTGATAGATTTGATTAAATCCATGGATCCTGTATCCTCCTTCCTTCATAGACGTTCTTGACATCCAAACGCCGCAAAATCAATGGTTTGCAGACTCTGTCAGAGGACCGCCCGTAATAACGCAAGTGGTATTATAACACACCTGCAAACCCCGCGCAAGCACTTTTTATGCCCGCGGGAAGGCTTTATCGTAGACGTCCATGATCCTGTTTTTCGACAGGCTGAGGAACACCTTCGTCGCCGTGATGTCCTCGTGACCCAGCAGCTCCTGCAGGGACTTCAGATCTGCCCCGTTCTGGATCATGTGGGCCGCGAAGGAATTGCGGAGGATCAGCGGATTCATATCCTTGCGGATGCCTGCCTTCTCGCCGTAGAACCGCAGCAGCTTCCAGATGCCCTGGCGGGTCATCCGGTCGCCCATGTAGTTCAGGAACAGCGCGCCGCAGTCCTTGCCCTCGCCCAGAAGCGCCGGACGGCCTTCGTCCAGATAGGTCTGGATGGCTTTGCGGGCAGGCTTGCCCAGCGGGATGATACGGGCCTTGCCGCTTTCGCCGCTGCAGGATACGAAACCGATGCGCAGGTTGATATCCCCGGTGTTGACGGCCGCGATCTCGCTGGCCTTCATGCCGGTGGCGTACATCATCTCCAGGAGAGCCCGGTCGCGGATGCCTTTGGCGTCCTCGCCGGGGATCTCCAGGAGCTTGTTCACCTCGTCCACGCTCAGGAATTCGATGTCCTTGCGCTGCTGTTTGGGCGCCTTCAGACCCGCCGTGGGATCTTCGCTGCTCTTCTTTTCCGCTCTCAGGAACGCGTAATAAGCTCTGACAGAAGCAAGTTTTCTGTTAACAGTCGCTCCGCTCCTGCCCTGTTCCTTCAATTCGCGCAAAAATGCCGCAACGTCCGCGTTTCCCGCGGTCTCCCCGGTCTTGCCCCGCCCTTCCATAAAGCGGCAGAACTCCCGGAGATCTCCGATGTACGCGCTGGCTGTGCTTCTGCTGGATCCCTTCTCTTTAGCCAGATAACTCTCAAATTCCTGTTCGTATTTCATCTTCCTGTCCTCTATTTGAGCAAGGTACGAATCGTTTCAAACGTGATGTTGGGTACGTTCTCGAAGGTCTGCTTCATGTCGACGCGCTCGGTCACCATGTGGCCGTCGCGGCCGAAGGTGCCGATATTCACGACGGGTACGTCGATCTCGCGGATCTTGGAGATATCGTGGAAATACTTATACTTGCTGGACGGCATGTTGTCGTTCAGGTCGTCCACGGTGGACGGATCGCCGCCGACCGCCATGAAGCTGGAGTCCGCGATGTACGGATAGAACATGCGGGTCTTGATCTGGCGTCCCGCTTCCGGACGGACGAGTTCCACAGCGCCTTCGACAGCGTCCAGCAGAGCCTTCTCCATCGGGGTCTTGCCCGTCATCTCGATGTTGGCGGAGTACAGGGAGCCGAAGTATACGACGATGCAGGGGCTCTTGTCGTCCA
>JAFPXN010000046.1 GCA_017412505.1 Bacillota bacterium
CGTACACCGGGGTATACGGGCCGAAGAGCACGCCGCGGTTGCTGAAGCCCCAGCGGTAGACGACGACTTCCAGGAACACCTCGTAGCACCATCCGATGACGGAGTAGAAGGTGAAGTAGACGACGTAATTCCAGAAGGATGCTTTCTTGATGTTGTTCTTTTCGTTTTCCATTTCCTATTTTCTATTTTCCTAAGCAAAACCGTTCGAACACGGCGTCGATGATCTCGCCGGAGGCGGTGTCGCCGGTGATCTCTCCCAGATAGCTGAACGCGGCGTTCACGTTGACCTCGAGGAAGTCGATGGCCTCGTTTCTTTGGGTCATCGCTTCGGCTTCCTTCAGCTCCGCGAGCGCGTTTTTCAGCAGCTGGATGTGGCGGCTGTTGGAGACGAGGATGTCCTCTTCTCTCCTCACCTTTCCGCCGGTGATCAGCGCCTCTATGGCGTCTTTCAAGGGTTCCGCCCCCTCATCGTCTAATAACGATGTGGCCACGATCTGCGCGGTTTTCAAGCGGCTGCGGATATCGCTTTCCGTCACGCATGGCGGCAGATCCGTCTTGTTTAAAACAGCGATGCAGGGGCGCCCTTCCGCCGCTTCCATCAGGGCAAGATCGTCCTCTGAGAGCGGCCGGCTGCTGTCCAAAAGCAGCAGCACCAGGTCGGCTTTGTTGAACGCGTCGCGGCTGCGGTCGATGCCCAGCGCCTCCACCACGTCTTCCGATTCGTGGATGCCCGCGGTGTCGATGAGCCGCAGAGGAATGCCCCGCAGAGAGATCTGTTCCTCGATCGTGTCGCGGGTCGTGCCCGGGATGTCGGTGACGATGCTGCGGTGCTCGCCCAGGAAGAGATTCATCAGGGAGGACTTGCCCACGTTCGGTTTGCCGACGATGGCGACGGACAGCCCTTCGCGGATCACTTTTCCCTCGTCCGCGTTCGCCAGCAGTTTTTCGATGGCAACTTCCGCACCCCGGACCGCGGCCAGGATCTTCGCGTAGGTCGCTTCTTCGATATCCTCGTCCGGGTAGTCCATGTTGACCGTCAGCAGCACGAGCAGGTCGAGCAGGTCTTTGCGCACCGCCCTCACCTTTTCGGACAGTTTGCCCTGCATCTGGGACACGGCGGTCTCCAGGCTCTTGCCGGTCCTGGCGCGGATGACGTCGATGACGGCTTCCGCCTGCGCCAGGTCGATGCGGCCGTTCAGGAAGGCCAGCTTCGTGAACTCGCCCCGCTGCGCCGGCTGGGCGCCGTTTTCCAGACAGAGCTCCAGGATGCGGCGAAGGGACACCATGCTGCCGTGGCACTGGATCTCGACCAGGTCCTCGCCGGTATAGGTATGGGGCGCCTTCATGAACACGCACAGGACCTCGTCGACGGTCTCGCCGGTCTTTGGGTCTGCGACGTGGCCGTAGTGCATGTGTCTATCCTTGAACTGGAAGGCCTTTCGAGGGGCCTGTTTTTGATTTTGCGGGTCTTTTGCGCGGCCATAGGGCACGAATACCCTCGCGGCGATCTCCTTCGCCTCCGGGCCGCTCATGCGGACGATGCCGATGCCGCTCTCGCCGTACGCGGTGGAGATGGCGGCGATGGTGCGGTCTGTGTTCGGGAGGGTCATGCCGGGGCGCCTCCTTTCAGCTTCTGCACCAGCGAGATGGTGCGCAGCCAGTTTTCCCGCATGGCGCCGCAGGCTGCGGGCTTGTCCTTCGCGCGGATGGCCTGCAGGATCTTTTCGTGGACCCTCCAGGAATTCTCGTAATTGTCCTCTTCCTCGAAATACAGGTTTTCGATGCGGAGCACCTGGATGTTCAGGATATCCGTAAAGCTGAGCAGGAAATCGTTGCCTGCCTTGCGGACGATCACGTCGTGGAACTCCTTGTCCAGGGTCTGCGCCTTGTGCAGGTCCGCGCTGTTGCGGCGGTTTTTCAGGGCTTCGTTCACCCTTTCCATCTCCGCGATATCTTCTGCTGTGAGCGCGTCCCAGGCGAACTGCAGCGCCAAAGTGTGGAGCTCCGCCAGGAGCACGTAGGACTTTTCGATCTCGTCGTAGTCGAACTTCGCGACGCGGCTCTGTTTGCCGGGCTCGATCTCCAGCAGTTTCTGATCTGCCAGCAGCTGCATGGCTTCGCGCACAGGCGTGCGGCTGACGTTGAAATATTTGGCGATCTCCTGGTCGTAGATCTGTTCGCCGGGCTGCAGCGTGCCGTCGGTGATCCATTCCCGCAGGGTCTTATACACGAGCGCTTTCGCTGTCAGGCGTTCTTCTGTTTGCTGTTTTACCGGTATGGGCATGGGATGTTTCCTTTCCTTAATGGTACAGTCCGATTATAGCACGGCGGGGCGTGTTTGAAAAGTGCAATATATTGCACAAAAGCATTTTTGTTAAAAGTTGCACAAACCGCTTGACAACACTGGAAATTGCTTGTTATATTGTAGGTGCGATATGCAATATATCGCACAGAAACAAAGGAGGAAGAAATCCATGAGCGAGATCAAATACTGCAAGATCCACCACGCGCAGCCTTTAAG
>JAFPXN010000047.1 GCA_017412505.1 Bacillota bacterium
AGGCGCCCATGCCGTGCTGCTTGCAGTACAGGACCGCTTCGATGGTGTTGTTGACGCCGCCCAGGTCCGGAGTCTTGATCTGGACCATGTGACCGGCGTGGTTGTCGGTGAAGTACTTGACGTCTTCGAGGGTGTTGCACCACTCGTCGGCGACCAGTTCGACGTCGATGCCTCTGCGGTCGATCTCTTCGGTGAGGCCCTTCAGAGCGAGCATCTGGGTCTCTCTGTCAACGTCGCAGTCCATGGGGCCTTCGATGCGCAGGTGGAACGGCTTCGCGGTCTCCGCCAGCTTTTCGAGATAGTCGGCCATGGCCTTGAAGTTCGTGTTGCCGAACGCGGCGCCGATGGTGCCGTATACGTCGATGTGGAAGATGGGGTTATAGTTCTCGTCCGCTCTGTTGTTCAGGATTCTGTCTCTCAGCCATGCGACGTACTTTTCGAGCAGTTCGCCCTGGGGACCGAGCTTGGTCTCGACGTTGTTGATCAGAGCGTGGGGCAGGACCTGCGCCTGCTTGATGATCATCTTGTCGGAGTTGTCATAGCGGTCGTCGCCGGACTGGGTGAAGATGTCGATGGGCTTGTCGGAAACTTCGCAGCCGTATTCCTCTGCGACGACTTCGCACATCATCATGTGCTTTGCCTTGGCGACAGCGTCCAGGATGGCCTGGGATACGCCGTAGCGGATGGCGGTGTGCAGTCTCTTGCCTTCGACCTGGATGGCTTCCATCTCGGCTGCCAGCTGGCGGAAGTTATCGGCCTCCTTGCCTACGAGCATGGGCTTGATGTACTTGTCGATGACGGGGATGAAATCCTTCGCAAGGAACAGCGGGTCTCTGCCGCCTGCGCCGGAGTACTGGACCGCTGCGCAGTCGCCGTACGCGACCTGACCGTCTTCGAGGATGATCTGCACGGAAATGGATTCGCCGGGCATACGGACGGAGGTGAAGCCTTCCGTCACCGGAGCGCCCTGATAGAACACGCCGTCATGGGCAGCGCCCTTCTTGATGGCGCGCTGGTCGTCGAAGTAAAAGCCGGTGCGGCCCTTGGAACATACTACGTCTAAGATTTTCATTTTCATATTCTCCTTATCTACAGGCCCTGGAAGGGTCACACGGAACTACTTTCTGGGGCGGCCTACGAGTCTGCCCTTGGAAATGGCGTATACGTCGTCGATGACCATCTGGAAGGACGGGTCGCGCTTCTCGAACTTTGCTCTCTCTTCGATCTTCGCTCTGTGGAAGTCCTTGATATCCTGGGGGAACGGCAGGTTGCCGGGTTCCAGGATGCGGATGGCGCCGTTGTTGTCTCTGGCGGGCAGCATCTTGCCGGCGTTGATGCGGCAGGGTGCGAACGGTACGTCCAGAGCGCCGGCTTCGACGGCTCTGCAGACGCCGACAGCCAGGTCGCCGTTGCCGAGTTCGTAGCACTTGTCGACGATGCAGCGGGTCTCGCGCTTGATGATGTCCTTTTCCTCGGCCAGATGAGCATCGCCGAAGGTCTGGTCAGCCAGCATGGAGATGGCCTGCTTCGTGCAGCGCAGACCGGCCGCGTTGGCTTCCTTGGTGGGGATACCGGCCGCTTCGTGCGGGGTCTTGACGATGACCTTGGTGGCCTTTGCCAGAGCCGCTGCGACGGAACCCCAGGAGATGACGCCGAAGGCCTTGGCTTCGTCCTGCGGGAAGCCGCCCATCCACTGGTGGAATACGGTGGTGACGACCACGTCGTTGTAACCGTACTTTTCGAGATATTCGTTCGTCAGTTCTTCGAGGGAACGGATGGCTGCGATGTCCTGCAGCAGGTTGCCGCCCTGGCCGAAGCCGACGGTGACGTTCTTGACGCCCTGTTCTGCCGCCAGCAGCGCCTCGATCACGGCGACCGCGTGGGAGATGCAGGGAGGTACGAGCGTGCCGGTCAGAGGACCGTAAGGCTCGCGGTTGATGGAGACGCCCGCTTCTTCATAGATGCCGGTCAGTCTGTCGACGTACTGCCAGTCGCGGATCGTTCTTTCCATGGGAACGTTCTTGGTGTAGGGCAGGTTGTAGGAGATTCCGCCGCCTTCATAGGAGGTGAAGCCGCCTGCGTAGGTGATCTCGGCCAGCAGTCTGGCGTCCGGCGTGCCGTGGCGGACCTGGACCGGGGTCTTCAGCGCTTCGATGACCCTTCTGCAGCCCTGAACGCCGTGGTTGACTGCCGGGAAGCCGTTCAGCATGGAGCGGCCTTCCTGCTGGGAAACGCGGATGCCGTTCTCGCAGTCTTCATAGCGGTTCTGACGGGTATAGCTGTCGATGGTGGTCGGCAGCAGATCTGCTTCGCCTGCGTCCTGCAGGTGCTGCAGCAGTTCGATGTGCTCGTTGATGAGCGCGACGCCGGCTCTGGGCTGGGTCAGCGTGCGGCCTTCGTTCTTGGCCTTGACCAGCTTTTCCGCGAAGCGTCTTTCAGCGGGGATCGACTTCTGGTACTCGACGGCTTCCTGGAAGTCCACGTCCTTGCCGGTCGGCCACTGGGTGAGGACTTCTGCTCTGATGCGGTTGAACTCGTCGTCCGAGATTCTCTTATTCTTGATATCCATCCTTTTTAAGCTCCTTTTTCATGATCTTGAGGGCTGTTTGCGGGTAATAAGCGGAGAGCAGGCCCATGGCGGCCAGAATGTAACTTCTGTCCACCCAGACGTCCGCCTGCTTCGGCTTGAGGGAGAAGGGATCCTGGGGATCCCAGAGGGCTGCGGAAGCGATCTTCCCCGTCCTCTTTGTGTGGATGAGAGACCCACCCGTTACGATGATCTGGCGTATGCCCCGCAGGTCTTTGCCGGTCTGCATGTAGGCGAGGCCGTTCATGGTGTAGAACTCCTCGAGCCTGCCTGCGTGGCGGGTGACCGCGGTCTTGATCGCGCCGCTTGCGAGGGCGAAATCCAGCGCTTCAAGTTCGGCTTCGTTGTCGCCGCCCGGGATGACTTCCGTGTTCTTTCCCAGGTAGTCGATCAGCTCGCGGCAGCGTTCTTCGGGAATGCCGGACAGATTCGAAATGTAGCCGGTGCCGACCGCTTCTTCGATGCCGTGGATGCTGTAGCGCATGCCGATGTCGCCTTCCACCGTGCGCTTGATGTAGGGTTCGGGCAGTCCCTTGAACACGGTATCCATGCCGGCGAGGGGCATGCCGTCGCACACGGAGTAGATGTCCGTCGTGGCGCCGCCTACGTCGACAGCGACCAGGTCGCCGATGCCGCTCACGTGGTTGCCGTCCGCGTCCTCACATCCTTCGGCCAGCAGCTGCATGGCCTGCATCATGGCCGACGGGGTCGGCATGGCGATGTTGTCGATCAGTTCCTGCGCCTTCGTGTAGCCTTTGGCTTCCACGATACGCTTCAGGAAGATCTCGCGGATCTTGTCCTGCGCGGGCTTGATGTTCAGGGTGCCGAACTTGGGCATGACGTTCTCTACGACGTAGATCTCGCGGCCCTCCAGTTTCCTGGCGCACGTGCGGGCGACGCTGCGGTTGCCTGCGATCACGATGGGGAAATCGGTCTTGCAGGTGGCCAGCATCTCCGCGTTGTGAAGAATGCAGTCCTTATTGCCGCCGTCCGTTCCGCCGGTGAGCAGGAAGATGTCCGGATGCTCCGCGTCGATGTCCTCGATGTCGTCCTCCGTCAGTTCGAAGGAGTAGACGCCGCGGATCTTGGCGCCGGCGCCCAGGGACGCCTGTTTGGCAGCTTCCGCCGTCAGTTCGGGCACCAGGCCGCTCGTGATCATCCGCAGGCCTCCGGCTGCGGAAGAGCAGGCGTAACGCGCTTCGAAGTTCAGCGGGCCGGTCTTTTCTTCCAGCTTGGCGACCGCTTTCGCCAGGCCTTCGCCGATGTCCGTGTTGATCGTGGTCCAGGACTGGGAGGTTCCCAGCAGTTCTTCAGTTTCCAGATCTACGGCGGTCACCTTCGTGTAGGTGCTGCCGAAATCGATCAAAAGTACGGGTCTCATTTTCTTAGTTCAAGTGAAAGTCTTCTTTGAGGCAATCGATCGTCGTCTGCGGATCCGTTCCGGGCGGGAAGGCTCTGTCGAAGCCCATCGCCTTGAATCTCTGTTCCACTTCGGAGAACTCATGCTTGCCGATGACGATGTTGCCGCCGACGTAGAGCAGGATGCCCTTCAGGCCGGCTTCGTCACACTTTTCTCTCAGGCCGCGGCAGTCCAGCTCGCCCTGGCCGTAAAGGGAGGAGACCATGATGGCGTCGGCGCCGGTCTCGATGGCAGCGGAGATGAATTCCTCCTGGCTGACCATAACGCCCAGGTTGACCACGTCGAACCCTGCGTCCAGAAACGCGCGGTTCAGGATCGAGACGCCTACTGCGTGTACGTCGGCGCCGATCACGCCGAGCACCAGTGTTTTCTTATCCATTTTTCTTTCCACCTTTATCCTTTGGCTGCGATAGATAAATTGTTCTATGACAAAAGTTTAAATTGTTATATAATTAATTGCAACGGAAGTTGACCCGAAAAACGATGAAATCTTTCGATTTCCCTGCATTTTTTTGCGGGGCTGCCGAAATCCTGAGGGTCACGCTCCTGATTGAAACCATTGTACCTGATACAATTTCCGGCCCGGACAGAAAGGACGGCTTATGAAGATCTCAGTCGACGAAAACCTGGACATCCCCATTTACCGGCAGGTGGCGGGCGCCATCACCGGGGAGATCAAAAAAGGACAGCTGGAATACGGCTATCAGCTGCCCACTGTGCGGCAGCTGGCCGACGAACTGGGCATCGCGAAAGGCACGATCAAGCGGGCTTACGACGATCTGGAAGCTACGGGCATGATCAGCAAGACCCGGGGCAGAGGCACGTTCGTCTCCTGGCAGGAAGACACGATCGCCAGCCGCAAGGACAAAGCCATGGCGGCGATCGACAATATGCTGGACCTGATGGAGGGCATGCGGTTCTCCCCCACGGAGATCAACATTTTCCTGGATCTGAAGATGCGCGAGCGCATGCAGCGCGAGACGCTGGTGTCCGTCGCGGCCGTCGAATGCTGCCCGGAGACCCAGTCCATGATGGTGCGGTCTCTGTACGGGCTGTCCGGCGCGGAGGTGTTCCGCAAGGATCTCTACGAGACCATGCGCAACCCGGAGGGGCTGAGCGCCAGCGCGGATCTCGTGGTCACGTCGCTGTCGCATTACGAGCAGCTCTTCCCCCTGGTGGGCGAGGAAAAGACGTTCGCCGTGGCCATGGAGCTGACCCCGGAGAGCATCTCGGCCCTTTCCCGGCTCGGCAAGGGCCGCCTGGGGATCTTCGCGGGCAGCGAGCGCTTCGCGGTGCTGGCGAAGGGTGCTGCCGCGCGCTACGCGAACAAGACCGTCTTCGTGTTCCGCAAACTGGCGGGCGACGAGACGGATATGGAGCTGTTCCTGCGCAATCTGGACATCGTCGTCGCCCCGGCGGGCATCACGCGGGTGTGCCCGAAGAGAGAGGAAGAACTGCTGCACGAATTCGCAAAAGAACACCCGGTAGTCGAGATCGCCTACCGGGCAGATGAAGGTTCCATGTTGTATCTTTCGCAGCGGGTCAAGGACCTGCAGCTGAATAAGCGCCGCTGATTACAGCTGAATTTCTCCCTGCAGGTAGCATACGCACTTGCCCGCCATCTCCACGCGGTCCGAATCCTTCAGATCGTCGCAGACCAGCACGCCGCCGCGGCGGGAGATCTGGTGGCTGACGAGATGGGTCTTGCCCATCTTTTCCGACCAGTACGGAATGAGCGTGGAATGCGCGGAACCGGTCACAGGGTCTTCGTAGATGGAGTCGGGCAGGCAGAACACGCGGCAGACGAAGTCGCAGTCTTCGCTGCTGCCGGCGGCAGGCGCCGTCACGATGACGCACCACTCGGGATCGATCTCGGTGATCAGGTCGCCGGCCGGGTGCATGGCCCGGATCTTCTCCACGTCGTCCGTCACGAGCACGGTGTCGCGGGTCTTGACGCAGTCCAGGATCCGGATGCCCAGCCGTTCTTCCCAATCCGCGCCGATCTCCTTGGGTTTGCCCACCCAGCGCGGCGCGTTCATTACCTGCAGGTCGCCTTCATAGCGCACGAACAGGTCGCCGCACATGGCGGAGAAATGCACCTGGTCCAGTTCCGGTTCTAGGAAGTGCTTCACGACGTAGGCGGAGCCCATGGTCGCGTGGCCGCAGAAATCGATCTCCCCGCCGGGGGTGAACCAGCGCAGGTCGTAATCTCCGGGCCCCTTGTTCACGAGGAACGCGGTCTCGGAAAAGTTGTTTTCGATTGCGATATTCTGCATCAGCTCCGCGTCGATGGGCGCGTCCAGCACGCACACGCCGGCCTGGTTGCCGCCAAACAGTTTATCGGTAAAAGCGTCGACGATGTAGTATTTCATGGTGTCCTCCTTACGAGCCCCCTTCGCCGGGGTCCTTTTTATTATACCCTATCCGCAGTCCGCATTGCGCGCCTCTTTCTGTTAGTGCTACAATTATTTACAAGAAGATCCGGAAAGGAGGCCTGACGATGAATGACATCCGGACCGCGCCCCGTGCCTGGGCGGAAATAGACCTGAACGCTATGGTGAGCAATTACCGAACGCTGCAGAAAGCCGCGGGCGGAGCTAAGATGATGTGCGTCATCAAAGGGGACGCGCACGGACATGGCGCGGTGCCGCTGGGGCTCGCGCTGGCCAGGGAAGGCGCAGACGCGTTCGGCGTCGCGGCCCTTTCGGAAGGCATCGCCCTGCGCAAGGCAGGGATCGTCCAGCCCATCCTGGTGCTGGGCTGGACGCCCGCGGCGCTGGCGGATCAGCTGGCCGCTTACCGGCTGACCCAGAGCATTCTGGACGAAGAGTACGCGAACGAACTGAACGCAGCCTGCGAAGGACTGGACGTGACGCTGGACGTCCATATCAAGCTGGATACGGGCATGACCCGTACGGGGATCTTCGCGCAGAAAGACCACAAAATCGCGGCGGAGGCGGTCTGCCGTATCGATAAACTTCCCAATTTGCGGATCACCGGCATCTTTACGCATTTCGCCGTGGCGGACGTGCCGGAGAAAGACAGTTTTACGGAATGGCAGCGCAGCAATTTCTGCGCCGTGCTGGACGAAATGAAGAGGCTGGGCTTCGATAAGGACGTCGTGCGCCACGCCAGCAACAGCGCGGGCATCCTGTTCCATCCGGACTGCCGCTTCGACATGGTGCGGGCAGGCGTCGCGCTCTACGGCTTCGACCCCACGAACGGGGAGGACGGCATCGAGGGGATCACGCCCATCCTGACGCTGAAGACCCACGTGGCGCAGGTGAAGGACATCCCAAAAGGCGCGAAGATCAGCTACGGCTGCATCTACGAGGCGCCCCGCGACATGACGGTCGCCGTGGCCGCCGCGGGCTACGCGGACTCCTACCCCAGGGCGCTCAGTGGAAAAGGCGCCTGGGCGGTCATAAACGGGCAGAAAGCGCCGCAGGTCGGCCGCATCTGCATGGACATGTGCATGTTCGACGTCACCGGGCTGGACGTGAAGCGGGGCGACGAGGTCATCCTGTATGGAAACGGCGGCATGACCCTGGAGCAGATCACGAACCTCACCGGCGGCATCAACTGCGAGACTACGTCCCTGCTGACGAACCGCGTGGCGAGGATCTACAAATAACCAATCACGGGGACGGGGGCGTGTCAGGTTTTCGAAAACCTGACACGCCCCCGTCCCCGTGATTGGTTATTTGTAGATCCTCGCCACGCGGTTCGTCAGCAGGG
>JAFPXN010000048.1 GCA_017412505.1 Bacillota bacterium
AGGCAACGGTTCCGGCGGCATCATGACGACAGGCGGCGGCACTACCTACGCCTACGATCTGAACGTAACGACCAGCGGTCAGTCCTCCGCGGCGATCCGTACCGACCGAGGCGGCGGGACGGTTTACGTGGACGGCGGTACCTATACCTCCAATGGCCTGGGCTCCCCAGTGATCTACTCTACTGCGGAGATCCATGTGGCCAATGCGACGCTTGTCTCGAACCTTTCTGAGGGTGTCTGCATCGAAGGCCTGAATTCCATTGAACTGACGGACTGCGACCTGACCGCGAACAATACCGAGTGCAACGGCAATGCCACCTTCCTGGACAGCATCATGATCTATCAGTCCATGTCCGGAGATGCGGACAGCGGAACCAGCCACTTCACGATGACCGGCGGCAGCCTCACCAGTAAAAACGGACATGTCTTTCATGTGACAAACACCAATGCGGTCATCACGCTGGAAGGGGTTACGATCACCAACGAAGACACTGAGAACATCCTTCTTTCCGTCTGCGATGACGGATGGAGCGGCGGCAGCAATGAGGCGACGCTGAACGCTTCTGCCCAGAAGCTCTCCGGAGCGGTCAAAGTTGGCAGCAATTCCACGCTGACCCTGAACCTGACGAACGGTTCCGCCTTTGAAGGCTATGTGGATGGAAACATCGCCAATGCCAAAGGCGAGACGGTTTCTGCTGAGGCCGGCACGGTTTCCGTGACGCTTGATGACAGCAGCACCTGGACGCTGACCGGCGACAGCTATGTGACTGAATTCAACGGGGATGCCGCGAATGTGATCAGCAATGGTTACACGCTCTACGTGAATGGTGTGGCCCTTACAGGAACCAAATAAGAAGGAAAAAACGATGAAAAAGGTTATGGCAATTCTTCTTGCGCTGACTCTCGTCCTGGGGCTCGCAGCCTGCGGATAAAGCTCAGGAGAAACAACGGCAAATGATGCTCAGGCAGCTGATAACAGCCAGAGCCAGTCTGCCGATACGACTGCGGACAGTGCGGAAAAGGCAGATATTGAGTCCGCGCTTAACCTGGCAAACATCAAGCTGGAATGGACGTATTCCGAAAACGCCGATGCCTGGACGATGGCCATTGTGACAGCCGTCACCAATGCAGAGCTTCCCGATTATCAGGGCGTGTCCGTCTGCGTACCCGGCGCATATGTGAAGGGTGTGGATACCGACGGCGACGGCAATGCAGATGTTGCCAGCGGTACGGCCTCCGGTACTCTCGTTATTGATTCCGATGCGGCTGTGACAAGCACCAACGGCCAGGTCTATACGGCAGCAACCGCTCCGGTCATCATCAACACCGGCGCGGCGGGCTACTCTGCACAGTCAAATCAGACAGCGGGAACGACCTACGCCAAAGAAGGTTATATCAATATCGCCTGCGGAAACCGCGGCAAGCAGAGCACGCTGTCTGACGGGACCTATACCGGCGACGCCCCGTCCTGCCTGGTGGATCAGAAGAACGCTGTGCGCTTTGTGAAATACAACATCCTGCTCGGCAATCTCCCCGGCAGCGTGGACTATTTCGTCTCCACCGGCGGGTCCGGCGGCGGCGCGCATGCCACAATGCTTGCAGCTACCTCCGACAACCCGGACTTCTATGATTATGAGATCTCCCAGGGAGCGGTCGGCGTCTATAAGAACTCTGACGGCAGCTACAGCACAACGGTCACTGTGAACGGCAATGAAGTGGAGCTCTCTGACGGTCTCTGGGGATGCATGGCCTACAGCGCCATTACTTCCCTTGCCGAAGCGGACATGACGCTGGCTTTCGAGTATTATCTGAATCCGGACTATAGCTTCAATACGGATTTTCAGAAGCAGCTCGCTGAGTATCTGGCAGAGTTCGAGCAGAGCCTGCAGGATTATATTGACCGGCTTGCTTACGCGGAAGACTGGACCTGGTTTAACAGTGACGGCACAGCTCTTTCTGACAGCGAAGTCGCCGCGATGACGGATGCGGACCGTGCGGAGGCATTCATCAACGGCTGGTATGTCAAGGGCAGCACCGGCGGCAGCTCCGGCGATATGGAAGGCGGTCCTGGCGGTGATTCCGCAGGCGGGCCCCCTGATATGGGCAGTGGTGGTCCCGGCGGAGACAGTACAGGCGGTCCTCCCGACATGAACGGCGGCAACAGTGATGAAGTCGGAACGCCTGACTCCGGCACTACACAGTCTGCTTCCAGCAAGATCGATTCCGCGAATTATGCCTCCTTTGCAGAGATGCTGGCCGCTTATCAGGCAGATATTGCCGAGATTCAGGCCGGTGACGAATACGGAAACAATATCGTTGATCTCTATAACCCGCTGCATTATATCGGAGCCGATGGAACAGATGGTCCTACCTGGGCAAGGATCCTAATGGGTGCCTCCAAGGGTGACATCTCCATGATGAACTCCCTGAACCTGCAGATCGCCTGGCTGAATGCCGGAACGGATGCGGAGATCGAATGGCAGTGGAACGGCGGTCATGTGCCGTCTGAGATCTTCGGTGACTCCCTCGCTCTTTATGTGGATACCATGTACGGCGAATATGTGGACGGAGCTGTAAAGATCACGAAGGCTGCCGCAAGCGGCCAGACCGCCAACGGAGACGGCACGGAGCCTTCCGGCACGGATCTTTCCGGCTGGGTCAGCTTCGACAGCACAAGCGGCGCAGGCATGACGCTTGCGGGAGCTGCGGCATACCGGACATCCGGCGCAGCCAAGGCCATGCCAGGCTTCGACGTGATGGACTATGGCCAGGAAGACTATGTCTTCGGCAGCAGCACCGCTGACGCACGCCACTGGGACACCTACGTTCTGAAAGTATTTGAGGAGCATGCAGACACCCTCGCAGAGCTGTTCAATTAACAACTGAAAACAGTATAGAGTCTCCCGCACATTGACAGAGATGTGCGGGAGTTCTTTTTGCAAAAAAGAGAGTGAGGCGCCGACAGTTGAAAGGATTATCGTTACAACATTGATAAAGTCCAAATACTCGGATAAAATAAAGCCAAAAAGACGGATTAATATGGTCTAAACACTCGAGCATTTGAAAGAAATACAGTTAGCCAATACATGATTATGAACCAAGAGATTTGAATTTATGAAAAGTGGTAAGTATATGATTAGGAAAGCGGAAATCGAAGACGCCGAAGCGCTTCCACGATTACGTCGAGGGAACCGGGAGCTCGCCTGTCGGATATATGGAGGGGGTTTTTGTCTCCGAAGGATACCAGAGGAAGGGCTATGCTGCGGAACTTCTGTCAGAATGCGGGAAATGGGCGAAAGAAAAAGGCTGCAGTGAATTTGCCAGCGACTGCGAGCTTGACAATATCGACAGTCTAAGGTTTCATCTGGCTTTGGGATTTGAGGAAACAAACCGGATCATATGCTTCAGAAAAGATCTTTCGATCTGTAAGGAGGTTCCCATGGACGATCACAAAACACGCATAGCCCGCCGCGAAGACTGGAAAACCGTTCCCATGCCGGAAAAGCACGAGACTTTTATCCTGAACCGGGCTTTCAGCGGGGAAGAGATGGATGCGCTCCGCTGCGGCAATATCCCGCAGGCGATGGAGGACAAGTGGTTCTGGTATATGGAGGGGCCGACGCTTTGGGCGCACCGCAGCTGGACCGGGTACTGCATCTTCCGGATCGACTTTAAGGAGGATCACGAACACCTCGTGACGGTCAACCGTGACCCGGAGCAGTACGCAAGTTCCGGTATCGAGGAGGATATCGCGTCTTTGAACAAACTTCTGGACTGGTGGACGGAAACCCCCTACGATCATTATCATGAGTGGCTTTCGGAGACATACGATGCGTTGGAGAAAGCCGGTAAAATAGAATAAAACAACCGGAAGAGGGCTTCATCATCCGGAAAGGATCCGGCCGAAGCACTTTTTATATTCGTGCTGACAGCAAATGATGATTCGTTTCAATGAATCGTGGTGGATACTCGGATCTGAAAGACCCTGAGGCGGGGTTTCATCTGAGATATCTCTATACCGGCGAAGAGGTGGAGATCCCGGAGTGATGCCGGAAAGCAAAAGTGAGATTTTGATGGCCGTAACGGACGGCGAAGGATGTGATACGGAATGAATCAGCAGGAAAGATTGGATTATCTGGTCGAAGCATTCAAAGAGGATTCGGTGCGGTACCGGGATCTGCAGACGCCGGAAGACACGGAGAATAAGAGACGCACGCTCCGGTCTCTGATGAATATCCGCATGCCGAAAAAGATGGCCCGCGAAGTCCTTCAGGTGCAGGACGAATACCTGCAGGAAAGAAACCGGGAGAACGGGATCGTGACCCTTTCTGAGATCCCGGAGGCTGCGGATCATATCTCCCTCTGGCAGGGCGATATCACCCGGCTGGCCGTCGACGCCATCGTGAACGCGGCCAATTCGCAGATGCTGGGCTGTTTTATCCCGATGCACACCTGCATCGACAACTGCATCCACACGTTTGCCGGGATCCAGCTCCGGGCGGAATGTGCCCGCCGCATGGATCTGCTTCGCGCGGAATTCGGCGAAGACTACGAACAGCCTACGGCGGTTCCGATGCTGACGGACGGATACAATCTGCCAGCAAAACACGTCGTCCACATCGTCGGACCCATCGTACAGGGGCCGCTGACGAAGGAACTGGAACAGGATCTGGCGGACTGCTATCGAAACATGCTCGACCTGTGCCTCGCGAACGGGATACGCTCCGTCGCGTTCTGCTGCATCTCCACGGGCGTCTTCCGTTTCCCGAACAGAAGGGCGGCGGAGATCGCGGTGCGGACCGTGAAAGCCTGGCTCGCTGCGCATCCGGAGGGCGTGGACAGGGTGATATTCAACGTTTTCAAGGACGAGGACAAAGCATATTATGAACAGCAGCTATACAGAGCAGAATAACAAGACCGCGGAAGCGGTCGCCCGGCTGAAAGCGGAGATCGATGCGGCGGACGCCGTCGTGATCGGCGCAGGCGCGGGGCTTTCCACGTCGGCGGGCTTTCTCTATACCGGGGAACGGTTCGAGAAATACTTTCCGGATTTTATCAGGAAGTACCGGTTCGAGGACATGTATTCCGGCGGTTTTCAGGTCATGCAGCTGCCGCCCGGAGAACTGTGGGCGTACTGGAGCCGCTACATCTACATCAACCGCTACATGGACCCGCCGAAGTCTGTTTACAGGGAACTGTTCGAGTTGGTTAAGGAGAAAGATTACTTTGTCCTGACGACCAACGTGGACCATTGCTTCCAGAAGGCCGGTTTCGATAAGCACAGGCTGTTCTACACGCAGGGCGATTACGGCCTCTGGCAGTGCAGCCGGCCTTGCCATCAAAAGACGTACGACAATGAGGAAACGGTACGCAGTATGGTGCTTGCCCAGGGCTTCGCCATCGCTGAGGATGGCGCGCTGACGGTTCCGGAAGGGGCCGCGCTTCAGATGACGGTCCCCCCTGAACTCGTTCCGCGCTGTCCGGTCTGCGGGGAACCGATGCGCATGAATCTCCGGGCGGACGACACGTTTGTCGAGGACGACGGCTGGCACGCGGCGGCGCAAAGGTATTCGGATTTCCTCCGCAGGCACAGCGGTCTTAAGGTCCTATTCCTGGAAGCGGGCGTCGGCTGGAATACGCCCGGCATCATCAAATATCCGTTCTGGCGCATGACCCGCGATGAAAAAGACGCGGTCTACGCCTGTTTGAACTACAGCGAGGCGTATGCTCCGGATGAGATCGCGGCGAGATCCATCTGCATCGACGGGGACATCGGGGAGATCCTCGCACAGCTGAAATAAGGGCAGGAGGTCTGTTATGAGAAAGTATGCCCATCTGAAAGAACCCTTGCATCGGGGCGAAGGCGGCACTGTTTACAAAATAATGTATTATGCCACTCCAAGAGAAACCTATCTTTTCGAGTATGACAGCCCGGATGCGGTCCTGTGCTCTGCGGATCTTTATTACGATTCTCTGAATGACCTCAGAGAAGAGTGGGATGGCCTGATCGACCGGCGAGGCTGGATCGAGCTGGGAGATCCTCTGCCCGGATGCCAGCACGACGCCTTCCTGCCGCTGCGGGTCAAAGGCCGGGATACCGGCAGTCCGCAATGGGGATCGTATGAGATCCTGAAAGACGGAGAATGGGTTCCGTACAGTATTCCCTCTGGAAAGTTGGATCCGGACAGTCTGGAACATTGGCACTTCGAACGGACGGAAAGCGCCTGCAACTATCTGTTAAGCTTAGTGCTTCAGGGAAAGAAACGGGCGACCTTCAGCAGTTTGGCGGGGTATCAGCTTTCCGGTGAAAAGCCACCGGAAGAAGGAGAACTGAGCGTCATCACCGATTGGGACGGCAACCCCCGCTGCGTCATCCGGACTGTGCGGGTCACGCAGCTGCCTTACAAAGATATTACGTTCGACCTGGCCGGACGGGAAGGCGAGGACGACACCCTGGAATCCTGGCGGAACAGCCACGAGAAATTCTTCCGGGAGGAGGGAAAAGAACTGGGATATGAGTTTTCGGAGGATATGACCGTGGTCTTCGAGGAATTCGAAGTGGTCAGGATCCTTCCGTAAAACACGAAAGAGAACAACATGAAAAAGACGGCAATCCTCACGATTCTGGTCCTCATCTCGCTTCTGTGCGCCGGGTGCGGACAAACGGTGACGACCGGGCGGACTGAGCGACGCGCAGATCGAAAAGATCGAGGCATATCTCTGCGGAAGTATGGATTGAATTATTCTTATATAACAAATATAATTAAGAACAACTGTAAATGTGTGTATTCACGGCACAAAGGAGAACTGTATTATGAAAAGCGTACCTGCAAAGACCAAATGGATCTTTGCCATCGGCCAGCTGGGATGGTCCATCCTTTCCGGCATCATCGCCAACCTGCTCGTCAATTTCTATCTGCCGGATTCGACCGGCGACGGCGTCATCACGTTCGTTACCAGCTCGACGTTCATCGGACTGACCGTCATCGGCATCATCACCGCCTGCGGCCGTCTCGTGGACGCGGTCACGGACCCCTGGATCGCCAATATGTCCGATAACTGCGGCAGCAAACTGGGCAAGCGCATCCCGTTCCTGCGGTATGCCGCGCTTCCGTTCGCGCTCGTCACCGTGCTGATCTTCTGCTGCCCCGTCAGAGGGGAGTCCCCGGTCAACATCGTCTGGCTTGCGGTCACGCTCATCCTGTTCTACATCTTCATGACGGCCTACTGCACGCCCTACAACGCCCTGATCCCGGTGCTGGGCAGAAGCCAGAAGGACCGCATGGACATCTCCACCTACATCTCGCTGACGTACATCGTCGGTACCGGCATCGCGTTCGGCGGTAAGATGATCTGGGAGGCGGTCTACGCTGCGACCGGATGGGACTATTACGTCTGCGCCCGCCTGACGCTGGGCGTTCTGGCGCTGATCGCGCTCATCTGCATGCTGCTGCCGGCTTTCCTGATCAACGAAAAGGAATACGACGATACGCCTCCCGTGAAGGAGAACGCGTTCAAGTCGCTGGCCAAGACGTTCCGCAATCATCATTTCCGCGTCTTCGTCCTGTCCGACGTCATCTACTGGATCGGCATCACGATCTTCAACACGGGCTTCATCTATTACGTCGAAGTGCTGCTGGAACTGAACAACTACATGATCCTGTTCATCTTCATGACGTTCGTCACGTTCGTCTGCTATCCGATCGTCAACGTGCTGTCCCGGAGATTCGGCAAGAAGAAGCTGCTGGTCTGGGGCTTCGCGCTGTTCGGCCTGGCGTTCCTCGTCTCCTCGTTTGCGGGTAAGGTCTCCTTCATCCCGAACCAGATCTACGGCTTCATCATCTGCGTGCTCGTCGGCGTGCCTCTGTCCATCCTGGGCGTCATCCCGCAGGCCATCGTCGCGGATATCGCCGAGAGCGACAACATCGAGACAGGGGAGAACCACGACGCCATGTTCTACGCGGCCCGTACGTTCGCCTTCAAGCTCGGCCAGTCCATCGCCATGATCATCTTCACGTCCCTGGCTGTCATCGGACAGTATACCGACGTGAACGCCGTCGGAGAGCAGATCATCCGCAACACCGGCACCGGTTACCGCATCAGTCTTGTCATCGCGCTCATCCTCTGCATCGCCGCCATGGGGATCATCCTTCTGTACGACGAAAAGAAGGTCATGAGCATCATCGAGAGCGACCATGAATGATCTTCAGATCAGTTACCGCATCACCGGACAGGTGACGGAAATATCCGAAAGCGACGAAGATCTCCTGATCGAAGACGTCGTCTCCGGAAACCGGAGGACGGTGACGGTGACCGCCCGCAGGCAGATGCGCCTGTACGAGGCTTCGATCCGCCTGACCCATCCGTTCTCCCGGCAGGACAGCGTCCTCGCGAACGGGTATCAGTCGTGGACAGAAACGCGGGAGTTCTACCGTTCGGAGCATCTGAACAACCTGAACCGCATCCCCGCGGTCATCGAAAACCGATTTCACTTCAAGGCCTACGGATCGCAGGCCTTTTGGCCGTTCGACAACAGCTATCACCTGGGCTTCGATTATTCGTACGTCCGTGGAAAAAAGCCGCTGTTCATCGGCAGTTTCAACCATAAAAACGCCTATCTGCTGATCCAGTTCCTCGAGGACGAGGACCGGATCATCCTGCACAGCGACGTGTCCCACCGCCTGCTGAAGGCAGGGGAGAGTTTTACCGTCTTCGACTACATGCTTGCCGAAGACGGCGCCGCGTATTTCAAAAGCTACACGCCCCGCACGAAGAAAAAGCTGTTCGGCTATACGTCCTGGTACAACCATTACCAGAACATCAACGAACAGCTGATCCTCGACGCTCTGCAGAACGCGGACAGCCGCTTCGACCTGTTCCAGATCGACGACGGCTTCGAGACGTTCGTGGGCGACTGGCTGGATATCGATCCCGTAAAGTTCCCGAGCGGCTTGAAGCCCATCGTGGAGAAGATCCACGAAAAGGGCATGATGGCCGGCATCTGGCTGTCTCCGTTCGTCGCGGAAAACGATTCGCGCCTGATGCGCGAGCATCCGGACTGGATCGCACGCGATAAGAACGACGACTTCATTTACGCCGGCTGCAACTGGAGCGGGGACGCGGCGCTGGACATCAACAATCCCGAGGCGATCGGATACGTGCGCGAAGTGCTGCGGCACTACGCCGCGCTGGGGTTCGACTTCTTTAAACTCGACTTTCTCTACGCTGCCAGCCTGCGGCGCCTTCACGGAAAAACGCACGCCGAAACGGCGGAATTCGCCTACGGCCTGCTCCGCGAAGAGCTGGGCGACCGGATTATCCTCGGCTGCGGCGCGACGCTGTCCAACGCGTTCGAACGCTTCGATTACTGCCGCATCGGACCGGACGTCTCGCTGCGATTCGACGACGTGCCTTATATGCGCATTTTCCACCCGGAGCGCATCTCCACAAAGGTGACCCTGCAGAACACGATCTACCGCTACGCGCTGGACGGACACATGTTCGGCAACGACCCGGACGTGTTCCTGCTGCGCGACGACAACATCCGGCTGTCGAAGGGGCAGCGCAGAAGCCTGACGGTGATCAACGCGCTGTTCGGGTCCCTGCTGATGACGTCGGACGACATCGGAGCGTACGACAAAGAGAAAAAAGCGATACTGGAAGAAGCGCTGCGGCTGTTCCGTGAAGGAAACGTGCTGGACTGCCGCAGAAAGGACAGATCCATCCAGATCACATACGAACTGCAGGGAAAGCAGCGCCGGCTGCACTATGAGTTCAACCGGGGCATCCTGAGAGAAGAATAAGGGGAAACGTTATGAAAGACCGTACCGTTATCATTTTCGGCAATCCGATCGACGCGAAGACCGTCCGCCAGGCGGTCAAGTCGAAAGCCAAGTTCATCCGGAAATACGGAGACGATTCCGCGGCGGATTACCGCTTTGCGGCGGAGGACATCCCGGCGCTGGATTTCATCGGCGCGAAGAAACTCGTGTTCTCCGAAACGGAGCAGCCCCTGACGGACAACCCGCTCGTCGTGGGCAATATCCGCATGGGCTTCGGCCACTACCGCATCAGCATCGCCATGGCGTCCTGCGCGAGAGCGCTGGGATACACGCCGTACTGGCTGGATCTGGCCGGATTCGACGCGACCGGATCCAAGATGATACGTTCGCAGAACGACCTGTATTCGCTGGGGTCCCGCATCTCCCAGAAGTCGAGGCTGTTCAACAAGCTCGTCTGGGAACCCATGAACAGCGAGGGATTCCGCCAGCTGACCTATAACGCGAAGGACCAGAAGAACGCGGAACTGCTCGTGCCCATCCTGAAGAGCCTGCCGAAGGACGTGCCGTACATCGCGACCCACGTCTGGCCCAGCCAGGCCGCCGTGCACGCCGGCATGACCCACGTGGTGAACGCGATCCCAGATAACTGGCCCATGGCGCTGCACCTGTCCGAAGGCGCGGTCCACACGGTACAGACCCCGTTCGCGTATCTGGGTTACAAGATGATGAACGGCTTCGCGAAAACGCCGCTGAAAGGCATCCCGGAGAAGGACCTGAAGATGGTGGGACGCTACGTGGATCACGAACTGCTCGTAAACCTAGAAGAGGACAACGCGAAAAGAATCGCGAGAGCCCAGAACGGCAGACCGATGCGCTTCCTGCTGACCGTCGGCGGGGCAGGGGCCGGTTTCGACCAGTTCCTCGCCATGGTGAAGCACCTTATCCCCTGCGTGAACGAGGGCAAAGCCGCTGTCTACATCAACTTCGGCGATCACGAAAACGTGTACGAGAAGATGCAGAACACGCTGGGCGGGCTATCCGTCCGCAAGTTCTTCAACGATTACGAAGGGCTGAAAGCTTATACGCAGACGCTGCGCGAAAACGACGCGGAGGGCATCACCGCCATCTGCGACAAGGATATCTTCAAGGCGGTCTACGCCACGAATCTTCTGATGCCCGAATGCGACGTGCTGATCACGAAGCCTTCGGAACTGGCGTATTATCCGATCCCGAAACTGTTCATGAAGCACATCGGCGGCCACGAGGTCTACGGAGCGGTCAGTTCGCAGGAGATCGGCGACGGCACGTTCGAGTGCGGGACGGCGAAGAAGGCAAACGCGATGATCGACAGGCTGCTGTCCGATCCTGAACTGTTCTGCCATCTGTGCCGCAGGATCGATACGCTGAAGTCGCAGGGATATTACGACGGCGCCTACGAATGCGTGCGTCTGGCGGCGAAAGGGTACGCGGACTGAAACGATGAGCAAAGAACGGTTTCTCGAACAATTCGGCGCTGAACCGGCGTTCTGCATCGAGGTCCCCGGACGGACGGAACTGGGCGGCAACCACACGGACCACCAGCACGGCAGGGTGATCGCCTCGCCTGTGGATCTGAAGATGCGGGCGTGGATAAAGAGAAGGGAAGACGGTATCGTAAGGGTCTGGTCCGAAGGCTACGGCGCTTTTACGGTCTTCCTGTCCGAACAGGATCCGGATCCGGAAGCGTACGGCACGCCCGAAGCCATCGTCCGAGGGGTGTGCGCGGCGTTTGCTCCGCATGGGCTGAAAGGGTACGACGCTGCGATCGAATCGGACGTTCCCGCGGGATCCGGGCTGTCGAGTTCCGCCGCTTTCGAGATCCTGCTGGGCAGGATCTGCTGCAGACTCTGCGGCGTGGAAAAGAGCGGGACGGAGCTGGCGCAGCTGGGTCAGCGCGTGGAAAACGTGTATTTCGGCAAGCCCTGCGGTTTGATGGACCAGATGGCCTGCGCGGCGGACGGCATCCTCGCCATA
>JAFPXN010000049.1 GCA_017412505.1 Bacillota bacterium
GACACGCCCCCGTCCCCGTGATTGGTTTTATCACACCATTTTTTCCTGTTTCACCTTGTGGTCGATGATGTGACGCGAAGCGAGTTCCCTGCGGACGTCGTCCGTCGAAATGCCCATCTCCGTCATCAGCACCATCACGTGATAGGCAAGATCCGCGATCTCATAGACCGTTTCTCTCTTGTCGTTGCCTTTCGCCGCGACGATCACCTCAGTGGATTCCTCTCCGACCTTCTTCAGGATCTTGTCGATCCCTTTCTCGAACAGATAGGAAGTATAGGACCCCTCGGGCATCTCCTCTTTTCTCCCCTTCAGCAGTTCCATGAGGCCATCCATCGAAAACTCATGCAGTTCTTCGCTCTGCCACAGCGGATACTCGAAGCACGAATCCGTACCCAGATGGCAGGCCGGCCCGTCTTTTTCGACCATCACGACCAGCGCGTCCCGGTCGCAGTCCGCGGTGATGGATACGATGTGCTGATAATTGCCGCTGGTCTCGCCTTTCAGCCACAGTTCCTGCCGCGAGCGGCTCCAGAAGCAGGTCAGACCCTTCTCCATGGAGATCTGCAGCGATTCGCGGTTCATATAGGCGAGCGTCAGCACTCTCTTGCTGACCGCGTCCACGACGATAGCCGGGATCAGTCCCTTTTCATCAAATTTCAGTTCGCCGATATCGATCATACTTCGACCTCCCTCACGGGGATCCCGTTTGCCTTCAGCACTTTCTTCAGTTCGGGGATCTTCACCTCGCCGAAGTGGAATACCGAAGCCGCAAGGCCTGCATCCACGCAGGGCAGTTCCTTGAAAAGGGTCACAAAGTCTTCGATGCAGCCCGCGCCGCCCGAAGCGATGATGGGGATGGACAGATCGCCGCAGATGTTATCGAGCATTTCCAGGTCGAACCCGCCCTTGACGCCGTCCGTATCGATGGAGTTCAGCACGATCTCGCCGGCGCCCAGTTCCACGCCGCGATGGATCCACTCGTAGGCGTCCATGCCGGTATCGATCTTGCCGCCGCCCCTGAACACGTGGAACGTACCGTCCACGCGCTTGACGTCCGCGGAAAAGACGACGCACTGGCTGCCGTAGCGCTTGGCTGCGTCGTAGATGATATTCGGGTCTTTAATGACCCCGGAATTGACGCTCACTTTATCCGCGCCGCACTTCAGCACGCGGTCAAAATCCTCCAGCGTCGAGATGCCGCCGCCCACGGTGAGCGGGATAAAGATCTGTTTCGCTGCTTCCACGAGGATGTCCGTGAAGATCTTGCGGCCTTCTACGGATGCCGTGATGTCGTAGAACACCAACTCGTCCGCGCCGTTTTCGCTATAGAACTTCGCGAGATCCACCGGGGACGCCACGTCGTTCAGCCCCTCGAAGTTCACGCCCTTTACGACCCTGCCGTTCTTCACGTCCATGCAGGGAATGATCCGTTTTGCTATCATTTTGCCACCTCTATCGCTTCGCGCAGGTCCACTGCGCCCGTATAATACGCTTTTCCGATGATCGCGCCGTACAGTCCTTCCGCTTTCAGCCGCCGAACGTCCTCCAGGGAGCTGACCCCGCCGGAAGCCACAAGATCCAGATCCAGTTCCTCCTGCAGCTGCCGGTACAGCCCGTGATTCGTGCCTTTCATGGCGCCGTCCTTGTCGATGTCCGTGCAGATCAGCGTGCGGATGCCCATCTGCTGCATTTGCCGGCAGAAATCCATGGCGGTGCAGTCGGACGTCTCCAGCCAGCCGCGGATCGCGATGCGGCCGTCCTTGATATCCGCGCCGACCGCGATGCGTTCGCCGTAGCGGTCCGCCGCCTCTTTGAGGAACGCCGGGTCTTTCACCGCCGCCGTCCCCAGGATGACCCGGCTGACGCCTGCCTCCAGGTACTGTTCCACGGTCTGCATGCTGCGGATGCCGCCGCCGATCTCGACCTTCAAGCCGCTGCTCCGCGCGATGTCCGCCACTACCTCGAAATTCGGCGTGCTGCCGTCCCGGGCGCCTTCCAGGTCCACCATGTGGATCCACTGCGCGCCGCAGGCTCTGAAATCCTCCGCCACTTCGCGCGGACGTTCGCTGTAGACGGTCATCTGCGCGTAGTCGCCTTTCAGCAGCCGCACCGCTTTGCCCTCATACAGGTCGATCGCAGGTAAAATCAGCATGCTACGCCCCCTGTACTTCGTCGAACGCCTTTAAGATCTTCATGCCGACCGGGCCGCTCTTTTCCGGATGGAACTGGCAGCCGAACACGTTGCCGCGCCGCACGGAGGCGGTCAGATCGGCGCCGTATTCGGTGACGGCCGTCACGTCCTTCTCGCAGTTCGCACAGTAATAGGAATGCACGAAATAGACGGAGTCCCCGTCTTTGACGTCCTTGAAGATCGGACTGTATTTCTGGGTGAAACGCAGCGCGTTCCAGCCAACGTGCGGGATCTTCAGCCCCGCGGGAATGACGTCCGCGATGGGAACGCAGTCGCCGGGGATGAGCCCCAGCCCTTTGTGCAGGCCGAATTCGTGAGACACGTCGAACAACAGCTGCATGCCCAGGCAGATCCCCATCAGAGGCTTGCCTTCCTGCGCCTGTTCGACGACTACCTTGTCCAGTCCGTCCGCGCGCAGCTTGGCGATGGCGTCCTCGAAGGCGCCCACGCCGGGCAGGATGATGCGGTCCGCCGCGCGGATCTCCCGAGGGTCACCGGTGACCTTCGCCTCGATCCCGCAGCTTTCCAGCGAACTCTTCAGAGAAAACAGATTGCCTACGCCGTAATCGATGATCGCGATCATAACGTTCCCCTTTCTATAAAACGCCCTTCGTGGAAGGGATCTCCCCTGCCAGCGCCGGATCGATGCTGACCGCCTCGCGCAGGGCTCTTGCCACGGATTTGAACATGCCTTCGATGATGTGGTGCGCGTTGCGTCCCGCCAGCTGGCGGATGTGCAGCGTGATCTTCGCGCTGCGCACGAACGCTTCCCAGAATTCCTCAGCCAGCTCCGTATCGAACGTCCCGACCTTGCGGGCGCGGATGCTCGCCGTATAACTCAGATGCGCCCTGCCGGAGATGTCCAGCGAGGACAGGACGAGGGCTTCGTCCATGGGAAGCAGCATGCTGCCGTAGCGCCGGATGCCCGCTTTGTCGCCTAAAGCCTTCGCAAAAGCTTCGCCCAGGCAGATGCCGATATCCTCTACGGAATGGTGGTCGTCCACCTGCGTATCGCCTTTGCACGCGAGCTGCAGGTCGAAACGCCCATGCTTCGCGAACAGGGTCAGCATGTGGTCCAGAAAACCCACGCCGCTGTCGATGTCCGATTTCCCGGTGCCGTCCAGATCGAGCGTCAGGACGATATCCGTCTCCGCTGTTTTTCTTTTGATCTCTGCCTTTCGCATGCCTTACCCCCAGATCTTACGGAACGTCTCGAACAGAACGTCCATCTGTTCCTTCGTTCCTATCGTGATGCGGTTATATTCTTTGATGCGCTCCTTCGTGAAGTGACGCACGAGAACGCCGTTTGCCTTCAGTTTTTCGTAGATCTCCTGCCCGGAGATAGCCGGATGCTTCGCGAACACGAAGTTCGCCTTGGAATCCACGACTTCGAAGCCCAGTTCCTTCAGTTTTCCGACGGTATACGTCCGGTTATCCGCGATGACCCTGCAGTTCGCCTTGTTGTATGCGTCGTCCAGCAGGCTGCCCATCCCGATGGCCATGGAATACGAGTTGATATTGTACGGATTTGTGGAGAACTTGATCGTGTTCATGTCCGCGATCAGTTCCGGGCAGCCGACGGCGTAACCCAGCCGCGCGCCGGCCAGAGACCTGGATTTGGAATACGTCTGGATGACCAGCACGTTGTCGTATTTCTTTACAAGCGGCACACAGCTCTCCGCGCCGAAATCCACGTAGGCTTCGTCCACGACGACGACGCGGTCCGGATCCGCCGCGACAAGCGCTTCGATGGCCTCTGCCGGCAGCGCCCTGCCCGTCGGCGCGTTGGGATTGGCCAGGAACACCGTCCCCTTGCGCTTTTTATATTCCTCCAGATCGATGGAAAAGTCCTCCGTCAGCGGGATTTCTTCATATGGTACATGATTCAGGTCGGCATAGACCGGATAAAACCCGTACGTGATGTCCGGGAACAACGCCGGATGCTCCTCGTCGCAGAACGACATGAACGCGAAGTTCAGCGCCTCGTCGGAACCGTTGGTTACCAGGACCATGTTTTCTGTCACCCCGTAAACTTCCGCCAGTTTCGCCGTCAGAATGCGGCAGGCCGGGTCGGAATACAGGTTGAGCGGCTTCGTATGCTCCGCCGCGTACGCCAACGCTTTTTCGGAAGGCGGGAACGGGGACTCGTTCGTGTTCAGCTTCGTGTAGGCCATATCCTGGGGCTGTTCGCCCGGGGTGTACGGCGTCAGCTGTTCGTATCTGCTGCTGAAAAATCTGCTCATGGGTCAGCCTTTCGTCTCGTCTGTGATGCGGATGAGCGCGCTCTTCGCGTGGCCCGTCAGGCCCTCCTTACGGGCGAATAGCGAGATATCCTCCGCCACGCGCGCGAACGCTTCCCTGGTGTAATACGTATATTGGGTCTTCTTGACGAAATCGTCCACGGAAAGCGGGCTGGAGAAACGCGCCGTTCCGCTGGTGGGCAGCGTGTGGTTCGGGCCTCCCAGATAATCGCCCAGTGCCTCGGGGCAGCTGCGGCCGAGGAACACGGAACCCGCGTGCCGTATGCTGTCCAGATAGTCGAAGGGGTTGTCGACGCACAGTTCCAGGTGTTCCGGCGCGATCTCGTTCGCGACGTCGACAGCCTGCTTCAGGTCCTTCGCCACGATGATCTTGCCGTTGCTGTCGACGGATGCCCGCGCGATCTCCTCTCGCTCCAGCATGGCGACCTGTTTCTCGATCTCCGTCTGTACGGCTGCTGCCAGTTCTTCGCTGTCCGTGACCAGCACGGCGCTTGCCATCTTATCGTGTTCCGCCTGGGACAGCAGGTCTGCCGCCACATACGCCGGATTCGACTTTCCATCCGCAATGACGAGGATCTCGGAGGGGCCCGCGATCATATCGATCGCGACCTTGCCGAACACCTGTTTTTTCGCCTCCGCGACGAACGCGTTGCCTGGGCCGACGATCTTATCCACCCGGGGGATGCTCTCTGTGCCGTAAGCCAGCGCTGCGATAGCCTGCGCGCCGCCCGCTTTAAAGATCCTGTCGATGCCTGCCAGCTTCGCGGCCGCCAGGATGGCGGGATCGATGCAGCCGTCCGGGCCCGGAGGGGTCACCATGACGACTTCGCCGCAGCCTGCGATCTTCGCGGGGATGGAATCCATCAGCACCGTGGACGGATACGCTGCCGTGCCGCCCGGCA
Source organism: Bacillota bacterium (assembly GCA_017412505.1). Classification (GTDB taxonomy): domain Bacteria; phylum Bacillota; class Clostridia; order Peptostreptococcales; family Anaerovoracaceae; genus RUG11894. The sequence continues at coordinate 5,355 of JAFPXN010000049.1, forward strand.
CGTAGATGCCGACGCGGTCCATGGGGATCACCTTCTGGCCCAGCACGATGCCCGGTCTGTCATTGAGGATAAAACTGTTGCGGACCTGCCTGCCGTGGAACGCGCGGATGTTCTCTGCCGCCTCTCTCAGCACGTCCAGGAACTCCGGTTCTACGGAACCGAACGCTTCGTCCAGTTCCGCTTCGCTCACCTGCAGCGCTTTCAGATCCGCCTTGTCGAACTTCTTCGCGTAGGCGAACAGCGCCTTGTCGCCGTTCGCGCGCACGTCTGCGATGATGTCCGAAACGACGGCTTCCACGTCGGCCTGCGGCTCTGTTCTGGAAAATATCTCCTCCGGGGAAACTTCCCCGATCTTTATGATCCTAATCATCCGTTTTCACCTGTTTCGCGAGCGCCTCGCAGATGCTGCCGATGGCGTCGTATTTGAATTCGTAACTTGCTTTATTGGCGATCAGCCGGGAACTGACGGGAAGGATGGTCTCGATCTCCTTCAAACCGTTCTCCCGCAGCGTCGTACCGGTCTCCACCAGGTCGACGATCACGTCCGAGAGCGCCAGCAGCGGCGCCAGCTCGATGGACCCGTTCAGATGGATGATGTCGATGTCGCGGCCCAGTTTCGCGTAATAATCCGAAGCGATGTTCATGAACTTCGTCGCGACCCGCAGCGTTCTGCGGGGATCGTCCTTGAAATCCGCGGGTCCTGCCACAGACATACGGCAGATGCCGGTCTTCAGGTCGAGCAGCTCGTACACGTCCGGCTCGTACTCCAGCAGGATGTCCTTTCCGCAGACGCCGATATCCGCGGCGCCGCGTTCCACGTAGACCGCCACGTCCGACGGTTTGACCCAGAAATACCGCACGCCCGTCGCCTCGTTCTCGAAGATCAGTTTGCGGTTCTCCTCCAGGATCTCCGGGCATTCCAGACCCGCTGCCGCGAAGAAGCGGTAGACCTTTTCGCCCATGCGGCCCTTCGGCAGCGCGACGTTGATCACGCGGCGCGCCTTCGCAGCCGCTTCCGTAGTCTCCTCCCGGTCCGCGTAAAACCGCTCCAGCATGTCCATATAGACCGCGAAGCCGATGGCGTCGGAGCGCTTTCCCATCCGCCGCATCAGCCTGTCATAGCGGCCGCCGGACAGGATCGCCGACGGGATGCTGTTCACGTATCCCTGGAAGATGATGCTGTTGTAGTAGTTCATGTCGCCGGTGAGGGACAGATCGATGCGAAGCCCTCCGCCTTCTCCGGCGTTTTCCATGCTCTCCGCCAGTTTCTTCAGCGGGGCGAGGGACGCATCGTTGAATCCGAGTTCTTTCAGCTGCGCCAGCGCTTCCGCGGGAGGCCCGCTGATCCCGGTGAGTTCTTCCAGGAAAACGATCGCCTGCGGATCAGCGCCGCAGCTTTCGCATGCCCTTCTCAGTTCGTGGGAGTTCTTCCCGGCTACGCAGCGCAGGATAACGGCCCGTTCGTCCGGGGTCACGCGGAGCGCGTCGAGCGCGGCGGACAGCAGATCCAGGTCGGAGACCGTCAGTACAAAATCTTTCGAAATGAGCTCCAGGCTTCTGCGCGCCAGTTTGACCACCTCGAGCACGCAGTCGTCGTCGATGGGACCGATGCATTCCAGACCCGTCTGCATGATCTCCTGAAATCCTTTGCTGCGGGGAGAAACGCGGTACACGTTCTCGTTATAGTATACCTTGCGCAGGGCATCCGTGTCCTTGCTGCTGCGGACGATGGAGAGCGTGACGTCCGGTTTGAGCGCCATGAGCTTTCCGTTCGTGTCCGTGAACGTGATGATGTGGTCTGAGACGAGGAAATCCTTGTTGTTCGCGTACAGATCGTACTCCTCGAACTTGCTCATCTTGTATTTGGTATAGCCGGACTGCTGATATAAAGACCGCAGTTCGAACAGGATCTTTTCTTCGCTGCTGAGCGTAGCCGCAATGGAATTCAAAGCAAACCTCCTTGACAGGAAAAATTACTTTATCATACTATCACTCTACTGTGCTAAAGTAAAGAAGTATCCGCAACTTTTTTTACAGACTGCGCACGTTGCCCTCACCGCAGCGTAAACAACCCGCAGCAGTGCGAGATCTTTTCGTAGGTGATCCCCGGGAAATACCGTTTCATCTCGTCGAAATGCATGTAGATCTCGTCGTCATCCCACTCTTCTGCGAAACGCGCCCTGCAGGCGGCTTCGTCGTCTGCATCCGCGAACGCGATGTCTCCGATCAGGATGGTGCCGCCCGGTTTCAGGCACAGCTGCAGCCGTCTCAGCAGCACGCACTTTTCTTCCAGCGTAAAGTGATGCAGCGCATACGTGACCACGACGAAGTCGTACCGCTGCGCCAGAATGGCGGGTTCGAGGCTGAGCCCCAGATCGCCGAAGCACAGCACCGCGTCCGGCATTTTCTCCTGCGCGATCTGCAGCATCGTTTTCGAATAATCCTGGCCCCAGATGCGGCAGCCGGCGTCGTACAGGCGTTTCGTCAGGATGCCCGTGCCGAAGCCCGCGTCGAAAACGTCGGATGGACCGGCGGCGAGCACTCTGTCTTCGATGAGCTTTAATACTTCCGCGTATCCCGCGAAGGGATACGCCCCTTTTTCATCGGTCTGCCGGACGTTATCGTCGTACTGATACGCCCAGGAATCGAATCCTTTTCCGTCTAACATAGCTCCTCCTTAACGAAAAACCGGGCAGATCTCTCTGCCCGGCCAACTGTGCGAAATGATTATTCCTCCGCGGTGATCTTGTCGAATTCTTCGACGACCTTCTCGAATTCCGCGTCGTCTTCGATGTCGATCAGTTCGAATTCTTCTTCGGAGATCTCCTTGTATCCGTAGATATAGACGTCGTCCGTATCGTCATCGGGGATCAGCGCGATGTATTCCTTGCCTTCGAGGCCAGGCACGTCGAAAATGCCCATGATCTCCGCTTCTACTTCCGTGCCGTCGTCGAATTCAAGGGTAATGATATCCATTTCTTCGTCTTCGATGCGCTTGGTTTCGTCTGACATTGTGTTTTCCTCCGTTATTGTAAAGATGTTGAATAAACGCTTGAAACTATTATTTCAAGTTATTTTATCATGAATCTTTCTTCTCTGCAAAGTATTTGTGCACGCTCTCCGCGGCGCGCAGGTTCATGCCCGGGACGTCCGCCAGCTGATAGACCGTCGCCGACTTGATCGCGTCCACGCTGCCCAGTTCGGACAGCAGCGCAAGCTTGCGCTTTTCCCCGATGCCCGGGATGCCGTCCAGCACGGAACGGGTAAGCTCCTTGCCCCGCAGTTTGCGGTGATACTCGATGGCGAAGCGGTGCACTTCCTCCTGCACGGCTCCGACGTAGGCGAACAGCTGGGGGTGCGGCTTCAGAGGCGTTTCCTGTTCCTGATAGATCAGCGCGCGGGTGCGGTGTTTGTCGTCCTTGGCCATGCCGGCCACGGGAATGTCCAGTTTCAAAGCGTTCAGTACTGCCTGCGCGGCGTGCACCTGCCCGAGCCCGCCGTCCATTAGGATGAGATCCGGAAGGTCGACAAAACCCGGATTACCGTTAAGCGCCTCCCGAAACCTGCGGAACAGCACTTCCTGCAGGCTTCCCGTGTCGTCCGCGCCGTCTATCGTCTTGATCTTGAAACGTCTGTAAGCCTTCTTAAACGGTCTGCCGTCCAGAAAGACCACCATGCCGCCCACGGAATCCACGCCGTTGATATTCGAAATATCGTAGGCCTCGACCCGGTGGATCTTCTCCGCCAGCTCGGGGCCGAACACGTAGGCAAGACCGGACTTCACGGCCTGTTCTTTCTCGATCTGACGTTTCGCCCTCTCGTCCAGATCCTTCACCATCTCGTCCACGTCCTTGCGGACCAGGTCCAGCAGCGCCCGCTTTTCGCCGCGCGCCGGCGCCAGGAGGGTCACCTTCGAACCACGCTGACCCGACAACCACTCCGCCAGCAGATCCGCGTCCTCCGGCAGTTTCGACACGAGGATCTCCTTCGGGATCATGACGTTCGCGAAATAGTACTGCTTGATGAATTCCGCGACGACCGCTTCCCGCGTCTCCTCATGAAGATCGCCCAGGAAAAAACTCTCCCGCCCGGACAGCTTGCCGTCGCGCACCGTGAACAGCACGGCATGGGCGCCGGAAAGTCCCGCGGACAGCAGGACGATGTCCAGATCCTCCGGATGCTGCAGCACGACGCGCTGTTTTTCCGTGATGGCCTTGATGGCTTCGATGTTGTCACGGTAGACCGCCGCCTGTTCGAAATCCAGCGCCTCGGAAGCGTCCTTCATCTTCTCCTTGAAGATGCGCAGCAGGTCGTGATCCCGGCCCTGCAGGAAGTCCACCGCTTTCTCGATCGCTTTGGCGTACTCCTCCTTCGACACGTCGCCGCGGCAGATGCCCCGGCACTGATGGATGTGAAAGTTCAGACAGGGCGAAAAATCCGGGCCGAAATCCGTCGTGTTGCAGCGCTTCAGGGCGTAGGCGGAATTCAGCAGGTCGATGATGGTGTTGACCGCGCCGGCGTCCGCGTAGGGGCCGAAGTACTTGGAGCCGTCGTTCACGATGCGGCGGGTCTTCAGAATGCGGGGGTATTCCTCCGCGAGGGTCACTTTGATATAGGGATAGGTCTTGTCGTCCCGCAGCAGGATGTTGTATTTCGGCTTGTGCTTTTTGATCAGGTTGCACTCCAGGATGAGCGCCTCCATCTCGCTGCCGCAGGTGATGTATTCGAATTCGGCGATATCCTTCACCATGCGCCGCACCTTGGGCGGCTGGTTTTTGGGCGACTGGAAATACTGCCGCACCCTGTTTTTCAGCGATACGGCCTTTCCCACATAGATAATTTGCCCGAAAGCGTCCTTATGCAGATAGCATCCGGGGCAATCGGGCAATTTCTTCAGTTCCGCCTGGATATCAAACACTAACGGTCCTCTTCTGTCTCTTTCTCGCCGCGATACTTGCTTCCCTCGTAATAGTGCTCCCACTGCGCGCGTTTGATCGCTTCTTCCTGCTCTTTCTGCGCCAGCTTTCTGGCTTTGCGGGCCTTCTTGATCTTCGTCTTGCGGCGCATGACCAGCACATAGACGACAAGGACGACGAACAGAACAGCGAGCAGAGCCAGTATGACGTTCCGGATCACCTTCGCCGTTGCGTCCTCGATGCCGAAATACGACAGCAGACCGCCTTCCGCGACGGACTGCATGGCCACGGCGTCGTACGTGCCGACGGGCTCGTCCCCCTCGTACAGCGTGATCGTACCGACGATATCTCCCTTCTTGACCGGCGCCGTCAGTTTTTCTTCCAGCACCGCCCGGGCGCTCATGATGTCTACGGAGGCATCCGCGGGCAGCGTATACGCCACGTCTGTCAGCAGCACTGCTTCCACTTTATTGACCTCTCCGTGGCGGACTTTGACGTTGCCGAAGCTGTAGCCGCCGTGGAGAACGGTATAGGTCTTGTAATTCTCGAAGCCCCAGTCGAACAGTTTGATGGTATCCGCGAAGCGTCCCATGTCCGTGCAATCCATGACGACGCTCAGGAGCTTCGTTCCGTCCCGTTCGCAGGCTGCGACAAGGCAGCCGCCGGCCTGGGGCGTGTATCCGGTCTTGACGCCGAACGTTCCTTCGTATTTCGGGTAGCGCAGGTCGTTTCCCACGTAGATCTTGTGGCGCTCCTGCTCGTCCCACAGCAGCAGGTTCGAGGAGACCAGCTCCCGCGCTTCGCTGCGGTTCGTCTCCGGCACCGTATACTCCGCGTTGCCGACGATCTCCCGGAAATGCTCGTTCTTCATGCAAGTCATGGCGATGATGGAGAGATCGCGGGCCGTCGTATAGTGATTGTCCTCGTGCAGACCGCTGGGATTGACGAAATTCGTTCCCTTGCAGCCCAGCTCCCTGGCGCGGGCGTTCATGAGGACAGCAAAATTATCGATGCCGCCGGAGACCGCCTTCGCGATGGCCACGGCGCAGTCGTTGGAGCTGGGGATGAGCATGGCGTGCAGCATGACGTCCACGTTCATGATCTCCCCTTCCCGCAGCTTGATGCCGCTGCCGGGCGTGGAAGCTGCCTCCGCATCCACGGTGATGTCGCTCTCCAGGTCCAGGTTTTCGATCGCCAGCAGCCCTGTCATCATCTTCGTCGTGCTGGCCGGATAGCGACGTTCGTCCGCATTCATCTCGTACAGGACTTCCCCCGTCGTCATATCCAGCAGGATCGCGGCTGACCCTTCCAGTCTCGGATACGGCGTCAGCGCAAAAGCGCGCAGCGGCGTGCCCCCCAGCACGGCTGCGCAGACCAGCAATATGACCAGCAGTCTCTTCATTGTTCTCATTGCAGTTTTCCCGCCCCTCGTTTATATTATCAGTAACATAATAATTTATTATACCATACGAAACCAACGAACGGAGAGAACAACGTGGAGAATATTATGATCGCGGCGACCCAGAATAAAGGGAAGCTGAAAGAACTGAGACAGATCACGGAAAAGTACGGCCAGCAGCTGATCTCCATGGCCGACGCGGGCCTGGGAGATCTCGAGATCGAAGAGAACGGCGAGACGTTCGCCGAAAATTCCTATATCAA
>JAFPXN010000001.1 GCA_017412505.1 Bacillota bacterium
CGGAGTGATTGAAGATGAGAGAACAAACAAGGATTATCAGCCAGGACTTCATGGAGTTCGTCGAAATGCACTGCGACGATGAGGACTTTTTCCTGAAGATCGCGAAAAAAGAGCTTGCAGTGAACACGGACAAAATCAACACAGCTGTTGCCTCCACGATGGAGATCATTATCCGGAATTGCATGGTGATCAAAAGCCTGGGCCTGTCTTATGCGGAATATCTGGAAGGCGTGATCCGCGAGCTTGCGGACATATTCGAGGAGGCAGCATAGATGAGGACACAGGAAAACATCGAAAAGCTGCCACAGGAATGCCGGGAAATGCTGGAGGCCTACGCGATGCAGATCGCGAGCGCAAAGCGCGCCGGCGACGTGCCGCACGCGGCACATGCCAGGCATGAGATCAAGGGCTATATAAACGCACTGACGGATCTCGGGGTCATCGACCTGCCGCATCGAAGATGGATCCGGAGCTGGTACGCATCCGGACGGCCGGAGCAGATCCTGAAGCAAAGCGAGCGATCTACAGGAGGACAGAATGGGTAACTGGAAGAAGGCCGGCAAGACCGTCAACGAGGAAGGCACGACCGTCCGCTATGAGCTGGAGGGCACTGCCCTGGCACTTGAGAGCCGAAAGCGCCATATACCGCACGCGAACGGCGTCGGAACATGGGACCATACGACGTATTTCGTCATCGTGGACGGCGAAGCGATCAAAGAGTGTTACACGCTCAAAGATGCGAAGGAATATGCAGACGCACTGAATAGATAGAACGGAGTGATTCTATGCGAATTATAGGACTGAAGGAAGTCGCCCAGAAGCTGCAGGTCAGCTACAAGGCGGCGACGCGGATCGTGAACATGGAAGGATGCCCGAAGCTGCCGCGCAGCAAGTGGCAGACGTTCCGGATCCCGGAGGAGGCGTTCGATGCCTGGGTGAAAGGGGGCTGCAAGTCATGAAGAGATATAGATGGAACTGGAAGAAGTGCCTGCACAACCTGGCAGAGCCTGTAACGATGGCCGCGCTGGTCGGCCTGCTGATCTGGGTCACGTACAAGTGGATCCTGCTGGCGTAGGAGGAAACATGCTGAAGCTGGAGTTCGGAAAGTGCTGCATGGAATGCAGCGACGCATACATCGGGGCGGTCAGCCGGACAATGCCGGTCCGCTCCGGAAGATACATAGAGAGCACCAGGCGCGACGTGGTCGTGGGCTGCGTGCACCGCAAAGTCTGCGGGAAGTTCCTGGCGGAGCCGCTGCAGGCCCTGCCGGCAGAGGTGTTGTTCAAAGATTGAACAAGCGGCCTTCTATATAAGAGATGAGGAGAAGAACGTATGAAAGAGAAGATAAGAGTCCTGTATAAGAGGCCGGGGAAGGTTTTGACGGAAACGGAGATCCCGAACGAGCTGGAGTGGCTGCAGGGAGCCGTCGAGGGCTACATCGAAGCGGTGCCGCTTCGTCCGGATCTGGCGATGATCGTCAACGAGGAAGGCAAGCTGCACGAGATGGAGCATAACTTCTGGATCAACCTGGGCGGCTACCGGGACGAGATCCTCGGGCCGGCGCTATTCGTGGGCGTGGACGGTGAGGACTTCGATGACTGTCCGGTGGATAAAGAAGGTTTGCTGGATTTCCTCCTGGAGATGGAGGCGCAGATGGGGGGGGGGTAACGAATGCCAAGAGATAAGGACGCATTTATCGACAGTCCGGTCAAGCTGAAGATTCAGCCGAAGGAATGTGTGCTCTGTGGCGGGAAGTATATCCCCACGAATAACCGGCAGAAATACTGCCCGGCATGCAGAGAGCTGAAAAAAGAAGAACATGACAAGATGGACCGGCACAAGAGGCTGGCTAGAGCAAGGGAACCGGGAGAAGTCGTATCGTACACGGTTCCGGTGCCGAAGAGGGAGAATCCAGAGGAGAAAATGAAGAAGGGAATTGAGACGCCGGAGCGGCCCGCCGTGCCGGAAGGCTGGATGGAAGAGCTGCAGAAGATGGATCCTGCGGATCCGGGCGAGCGCATGTATACGGCAGAGGAGATCGTCGAGGCGGTCAAGAAGTTCTATGCCGGAGATCTCGTGGAAAAGCCGGCGCCGGCGAAGACGCACGAGTCAGTGTTCGCCTGGCTGTCGGATATCCGGGAGCGGATATGCACGGAATACTGCAAGTACCAGCGAAACGAGAACTGCGCGAGCTGTCCGATGAGTGAGATATAGGAGGGTGGCATGGTGAAAGACGAATGGATTCCTGTGGATGTTCAGCTGCCGCCGGAAGGCGTGATGGTCCTGGTAACGTGCGAAAGCAAGAAAGGCATCCGCAGCGTAAACCGGGCATACTATTCGGACGGATTCTGGCATGGATCCGGAAGCATGGCAGGCGTGACGGCGTGGATGGAGATGCCGCTGCCGTATAAGAAAGGAAGATAGCATGGCGCTGAGCATAAACAGAGTGCTGATCTCGGGCAACCTTGTCCGGGATCCGGAAGTGAGATATGAAAGCAAGAGCCAGAAGGCATGTGCCAGGGTCACCGTGGCATTGAACCGGGGACGCAGCGCCTCGGGCGACGAGCTGGGCGCAGACTACCCGCAGGCAGTATTCTGGGGTGGCTTGGCGGAGTCTATCGAAAAGTATGCCAGGAAAGGCATGCTCGTCACGATCGAGGGCCGGCTCCGGACGGGATCCTACGTAAGTCAGAAGACAGGAGCCAAGGTCTATTATATGGAGATCGCCGGAGATAAGATCCAGTTCTTCCGGCCAAGGGAAGAGGAAAAGGCCAAGGGCGAAACGTATGGAGAAGCGCCCACGGCTGCAGACGTAACCGGCAGTAATGCCTGGAGCACGCAGACTCGCATGGAAGGGTTCGAACAGGCGGACGATATTCCGTTCTGAGGTGAGACATGGACACGATTGTTAATTTACTGCCGTTCTTCTGTTTCTTTCTCTCATGTATCGCACTGGGGATCTCTCTCGCATCGCTGAAGAATGTGAATGAAGAACTGAAGATCCTGGAGGAAGTAATGGACTATCTGGAGGAAGTATATGACCGAGAATTGTATAAGGATAGAGCTGAAGAAGAGGACTCCGGAGGAAAAACGGGCATGGCATGAAGGATATAACTACGGCCTGGCTGATGGAAAGCGTAACGAGAACACGACACTGATCTTCAAGACCAAATGCCGGATGGAGGTGGAACAGTATAGGATTACGATAAAAGATCTTGAGAGGCAGGCGAATCGCGGTCTCATCCTGCTGCATCCGGAAATCGAGTTCGTCCAGGCGGTCGGGTATAACCCGGAAGTGCGTCTGGAATATGACGACGAACCAGAAGAATAAGCCAAAGCAGCCGCAAGGCTGCGGCGTGTGGACAGAATAGTGGTGTTACCTGTCCGCATGCCAGAGCCTTGCTCAATCGTATAGGGCCCGCAGCCGCCGCTGCGGATTCGAAGTCCATAAGGCGTTAGCAACTCAACCGGGAGGGAAAAGTGGAAGGAGGGTACTGGGTGATCCGAACATTGGTCTCTGGAAAAGTCGTGGAGCGGTCTAAGTTTTTCGCAGGGAAGCGCAGACCGCGCACGAGAAAAAAAGGCAGCACAAGCCTGGCACAGAAGGACCGGAACATGAACACGGCAGTCCGGCAGCTGGCAAGAGGGCTGAACTGTAACGTGGAGGAATCGTGGATCTTCCTGACGCTCACCTACGACGAGGAGCACCTGCCGCAGACAGTGGAGGAAGCCCGGAAGGCGCTGACGCTTTTCATCCGCCGGCTGAGAAGAAGATGCGTGGAGGCGAAGGGCTTCTGGATCACCGCCGACAAGAGCAAGACCGGAACCCAGACACGGCTGCATCATCACATGGTGATCGACGGCAGCAGCATCGGGATCCAGCAGACGACAGACAAGAGCGTGGCCGTGATCGAAGACGGGGACGCTCTTCAGGACGTCTGGGGTAATGGTTTCGTATACGCGGAGCCGGTGGAGGATCAGATCGATCGCACGCCGCTGGCAGCATACCTCGTGCGGCAGGCTGCGGATGAACCCGGCAAGAAGAAGTGGCGGGCAAGCCTCGGGCTGAAGAAGCCGGTCGTGAAGTCCGAAGAGATCGTGGACAGGGCAGGCGAGCTGCACATTCCGCCTGGAGCGGAAGTATCCGAGATCGGACACTACGACGAAGAGACCGGCAGCCAGTATGTCCGGTATATTCCTGCTGAGAAAACTCAAGTCGAGCGAGAATATATCGGTTTTGACTGGCTGAATGGCCCGTACGCGAGAGAAATGCTGGACGACGAGGAATTATAGGGGGGGGGGGGTAGGGAAAACGTGAAGAAACCGAAGATAAATGCCTACGGCCTGCGTGGCTGGAAGCTTCCCAAGGCGACATATAAGCGGGCACGGTGGCTCGTATCGGACTATCCCAGGATCAAGGCGGAATATGAGAATCTGCTGACGGACACGCCGGATCACGACGGCCAGCCGGGATCCGCAGGCCCCGGAGATCCGACGGCAGCCGTGGCAGCCAGGCGCGCTCTGCTCTCGGACGATGTCTGGGCGGTAGAGAAGGCACTGAAAGCTATTCCGAAAGAGTACGCAGGCGGCGTCTTCCGGCATCTGACGGAGGGAGAGCCGTTCCCGGACTATGCCGATAGGATGACCTGGTACGATCACCAGGCGGAACTGATCTATCTGATCGCCAGGATAAAAGGCTATTGATCCGGCTATGCCGGTTGATATAGGCAGGCGGGCGGCCCAACTGAATACGGTTTAACGCCGAAAAACAATCACCCGTCGCGGCCCCGAATAACGCCGCCCGTCCTGCGGGACCGCTTTCGAAAGGAGCAGAACATGAAGCTGATCATCTGGACAAAAGACAGAGACTCCGGCGATCTGGTACCGTATGCCTACGAAAACGTAGAGGAGATCTATATCGAGCGCACGGAAGACGTGCGGATCTACTCGACCGGAGGCAAGATCGAGGTAACGGCAAAGGCATAGACTTCGAAAAGATTAATACAAATTTTCGGAATAGATGTGCTATAGTGGTATCAGGTAGAATAGAGACATCGAGATCGAGGCTTACAGTCTCGGTCTTTTTATGCAGAAAAGACAATGGCAAAGCCATGGGCAGAAAAATTCTATAACTCCGTGCGGTGGGAGCGCTGCCGGGCGGCGTTCATAGACAGCCGGATCCGCGAAGACGGCGGCATGTGTCAGCGCTGCCATGAGCAGCTCGGGTATATCGTGCACCACAAGATCCATCTGACGCCGCTGAACATCGACGATCCTGAAGTCTCGCTGAATTTCGATAACCTGGAATACGTCTGCAAGGATTGCCACGACGAAGAACATCTGCCGGGTCACGGAGCGAAAGCAACGTTCTGCGGATTCGATGAGGAGGGAAGACCGATTGAGCGTACCTGATTCTGTCATGAAAATGAAAAAGACAAAAGGATCCGACGGATACGAGCTGACATTCACATCCAGCGTCGACAGGGTCAATTACACGATCAAGGAGTTGATCACCAGGGCGAACAAAGATGTGGGCAGATTTCTTGTGGCAGAGATCCGCAATAAGGTCAGGGACATTAATCCCTTCATCAAGAAAGCGCGTCGCGCACCGGAACGGTATCAATACTGGGCGCGAGGAAAAGAAGGCGATCTGATCATCGGCGTGGAAAACACGAGCAAGGGCGCAGAGACAGCGTGGTGGGCAGATCAGGCGGAGCTGGGAACAAACGGCCAACCAAAACGAGGGATCATCTACGAGACGGTCCAGAGCAACATCGACAAGATCCGGGAGATCCAGTCGCAGTATTTATCAGCGATCAATAACGAGCCGGAGGCGGTGGCGCTGGCAAATGAAAACGAAAGCGTGCCGGATGGCCAGAACGGCGGGGACGGTGTTGAGTAACCATCCCCCCGGTCGACGGTGGCCTTCTTGGCCGCCAGGACACCGAGGGGAGACAACAATTTTTGCGCGGCGAACGCGCGAAGGGGGTGTGGTCTGAAAAATGGCAACCATCAAATTCACGCGCACACAGGAAAACGTCGCGAAACTTTCTGAAAGCCGGCAAGAACGTGCGCAAAGTCTTTTGAACAAAATTAAATTCATGGAACGACAGCTGACCAAGCTCGAGGCATCCATCCGGAAGACCGGCTGGACGGAAGAGTACACCAACGGGGCCAACCAGAGCGGCGTCAAGAAGTCTGCAGTGGGTGAAGCGTATAACTCTCTGATGAAAAACTACATCACGGCGGTCAAGCAGCTGGAAGACATCCTCTCGGATGTGACCGATGATGTGGACGAACTGGAGCAGACCTTCTTCCGGTGAGCGCGTTCGAGCAATACTTCACGGATGTCCTGGACGGAAAGATCGTCGCAGGGAAAAAGATGCGGCAGGTCGCGAAGATCCTGCTCGACAGGTATGCGCATCCGGGGAGGTATCACTTCGATGCCGGTACAGCTGCACGGCATGTCGATTTTATTGAGAAGATCTGCAAGCAGCCGTCCGGAAAGATAAACAGGCCGATCGTGTTGCAGCCATTCCAGAAGGCGCGCCTGGAAGCGGTGTTCGGGTTCGTGGATGATGATGGGCTCCGGCAATATCGGGAAGTGCTCACGATCGAGGGCCGCAAGAACGGGAAGACCACGGAGTCTTCCTGCGTCGAGCTGGACATGCTTATAAACGACGGGGAGGGCGCGCCGCAGATCTATAACGTGGCGACGAAGCGAGACCAGGCAGTTCTGGGGTATGATGCATGCTGCAAGATGCGGCTGCAGTCGCCGCTGCTGCGAAAGCACATCCGGAAGCGCACCGGTGATCTGTACTATGCGAAGAACATGGGCTACATCAGGCCGCTCGCGTCGAACACGAACGGCCTCGACGGCCTGGACACGCACTGCGGCGTCGTGGATGAGCTGGCAGCGATCAAGAACAGAGATCTGTATGATCTCGTGATCCAGTCTATGTCTGCGAGATCTCAGCCTCTGCTGTTCTGCAACACGACGAACGGTTTCATTCGGGGCGGCATCTTCGATGCGCAGTACGAATACGCTTCGAAATGGCTGCGGGGAGAGATCGAGAACGAACACTTCCTGGCGTTCATCTATGAGCTGGACGATCCGGAAGAGTGGGATAAGCCGGAAATGTGGCTGAAGGCGAATCCGGGACTCGGGACGATCAAGAAGTTCGAGACACTGGAGGGATTCGTCCGGAAGGCGAAAGACGATCCGTCCTTCAAACCGACAGTTATGGTCAAAGACTTCAACATTCCGCAGACCTCTGCCGGTGCCTGGCTCACATTCGAAGACACGGTGAGCGAAAAGGTGGATCTCGGAGAGTATAAGTTCGACTATTGTATCGGCGGATTCGACGCAGCTGACACGACGGATCTGAACGCGGCCACGGCGCTCTGTATGAGACCGGGCGATGATCGGATCTATCGCAGGTCCATGTACTGGATCCCGCAGCATGTGATCGATGAGCAGGACCGTAAAGGTAGCCGGTCCGGGCGCGACGTCGTGCCATATCAGCTCTGGATAGATCAGGGATGGATGCGGACATGCCCGGGCAATAAGTGCGAGAAGCGGATCTTCCTGGAATGGTTCCGGGAGCTCCGGGACGAAGAGGATCTCTATCCGGCGTATATCGGATATGACCCATGGCATATATCGGATGACCTGCTAGCAGAGTTTCGCGCAGAGTTCGGGCAAAAGTGCATGGTCCCGATCCGGCAGGGCGCGATCTCATTGAGCGATCCGATGAAAGAGGCAAAGGCAGACCTGCAGGCAAAACGGGTGATCTTCGACAGCCCGATCGACCAGTGGTGTCTGATCAACACGCACGTCCGGCAGGACGTAAACGGAAACATACAACCGCAGAAGTCGCTCGACCGTACCCAGAGGATAGACGGAACAGCGGCTTTTTTAGATGCCTATAAGGTCCTGAAGGACAGGATGGGCGAATACGTTAACTTGAACGAGGAGGCTCCGGATGGGGTTATTCAGTAAGCTGTTCCCGAAGGCGTCGGTGAACGCTGTGACAGGAGCATATTTTGAGACGCTCAGCGGCTATCAGCCGGTCTTCAGGACGTTCCGCGGCGGGATCTATGAAGCGGAGCTGTGCAGGGCGTGCATCCATGCATTCGCGACGCATGCATCGAAGCTGAAGCCGGTCGTGACAGGCCCGCGCAAGGATCTCGGATATTCTCTTGAGACTGCGCCGAATCCATGGATGGATACGACGAAGTTCCTGTATAAACTGGCGACCGTGCTGGAGACGGAAACGACAGCCTTTATCGTGCCGATCTATGACAAGTATTACGAGAAGATCATCGGGTACTACCCGGTGCAGCCCAGGAGCGCGGAGATTCGCGAGTACCAGGGTAAGACATATATCATTTTCTCATTCGCGAACGGGAAGCGGACCGCGGTGGAGTTCTCCGAAGCGGGGATCATAAACAAGTTCTTTTATAGCCACGACTTCTTCGGAGAAGGCAACGGAGCCATGCGGGACACGCTGGAGCTGATGAAGACGCAGCAGCAGGGTATCTCCGAGGGCATCAAGCAGTCCGCGGTGATCCGGTTCATCGGCAAGCTCGTCGGCGCAAGCAAGGACAAGACGATCGAGGAGGAGCGCCAGCGCTGGAGGAAGTACAACCTCGCTGCGGAGAACAGCGGCGGGATCGCTCTGGTGGATGGCAAGTATGAAAGCATCCAGCAGATCGACAGCAAGCCGTATCTGATCGACGCGGAACAGATCAAGGCGATCCAGGAGAACGTGTTCTCTTATTTCGGCTGCAGCAAGGAGATCCTGCAGAACAGTTTCAGCCCGCAGCAGTGGGACGCCTACTACGAAGGCAAGGTGGAACCGTTCGCGCTGCAGCTGTCGCTCGTGCTCACGAACATGACCTTCACGTCGGAGCAGAGAGTGCGCGGCAACAGGATCCAGTTCACTGCAAACCGGCTGCAGTATGCGAGCACGGAGCAAAAGCTCAAGGTCGTAACGGATCTGATGGACCGCGGCATGATGAGTAGAAACGAAGGCAGAGAAGTATTCAACATGGAGCCCGTGGAAGGCGGGGACGAATACATGATCCGGGGCGAGTATGTAAACGCAGCGGACAAAGTCGAGGGAGGAAGCGACAATGAATGAGAGCGAGAGAATCGAAAAGATCATGGAACAGGTGAACCGAAAACTGTCCGAGGGCAGAGAGTTCCGCATGACGCAAAAGATCGAGGCCAGGGAAGCTGATGACGGGAAGATGTTCGTCAGAGGATATGCCACGACCTTTGATGAGGAATACCTGCTGTATGACTTCGGCGACTATAGAGTATTCGAGAGCGTGGATAAAAACGCATTCGAAGGCTGCGACATGAGTGACGTCATCATGCAGTACGACCATGCCGGCAGAGTGTTCGCCAGGAACAGGAACAAGACGCTTGAGCTGGGGACGGACGACCACGGTCTCGCGATCGAGGCGGAACTGTCCGGCACAGATCTCGGGCGCCAGGTATACCAGGAGATCTCCGGAGGCTATACGGACAGAATGTCCATGTGCTTCAGAGTCGGAAAAGATGAAAGAACAGTCGAGGAAGACCACGACACCGGTTGCATCACCGTGCACCGGAAGATCACGAAGATCTCGAAACTATATGATGTCTCAGCGGTAAGCTACCCAGCGAATCCCGCTACAGAGATAAGTGCTCGTAATTTCTGCGAGGGAGTCATCGAGGAGATTAAGCAGGAGCGGCTCAGAGCGCAGGAAGAAGCCAGGGCAAGAAAGGCACTGGCGCTCAGGATCAAGATCGACACAATGATCGGAAAGGAATAAAAATGCTTATCAAGGAAATGAACATGGAGCAGGTCGAGGCAAGACTTGCGGAAATCAGAGAAGAACTGAAAGCGGAAGGCGCAGATCTGGACGCGCTCAGCAATGAGGCGGACGAGCTGAACGAGCGCAAGTCTGAGATCGCTAAGAACGCTGAAAAGAGGGATGCCGTCATCAAGAAGGTCGTGCAGCTGGGCGGGTCTCCGGCAGCGCCTGCCGAAAAGAGCGCGGAAGAAGTCAGGAACAGCAAAGAGTACATCTCTGCGTTTGAGACCTATATCAGAACCGGCGATGCGTCCGAGTGCAGATCCCTGCTGACAGACAATGCGAGCGGCGGAACGGTTCCCGTGCCGGCATTCGTCGAGGAGATCGTTAAGACCGCGTGGGAAAACGACAAGATCGCGGGCAAGGTGAGAAGGACCTACCTGAAGGGTAACGTCAAGCAGGGCTTCGAGATCTCCGGTTCTGACGCCGCTACTCACACCGAAGGTGGTGCGGCTGTTTCCGAAGGCACCATCGTCGATGGTATCGTTGAAATGGTCCCGCAGGATATCATGAAGTGGGTAAGCATCTCCAGAGAGACTTACAATCTCCGCGGCGAAGAGTTCCTGCGCTATATCTATGAGCACCTGACCAAAAAGATCGTCAAGGCAGCCGTCAAGAGCCTGATCACGAAGATCGACGCATGCACGACCGTTGCGACGACAACGCAGGTCAACGTCGGCGTCGTGACTTCTACGACTGTCGGCATCGGTCTCGTAGCGCAGGCCATGGCAGAGCTGAGCGACCAGGCGGACAATCCTGTCGTCATGATGAACAAGTCCACCTGGGGCGCGCTGAAGGATGCTCAGGCAAATAACAAGTACGGATACGATCCGTTCGAAGGGCTCGAGGTATGCTTCTGCAACGACATTGCAGCGTTCAGCGCAGCAACGACCGGCGACGTCTACATGATCGTGGGCGACATGGAAGAAGGCGCGCAGTTCAACCTGCCGAACGGAGACGATGTGCACTTCATCTTCGACGAAGTGACCAGCGCTTCTGCCGGCATGATCAGGATCTATGGCGACCAGATGGTCGGCATTGGCGTTGTCGCGCCGAAGGCCTTCACGAAGGTGGTCAAGTAAGACTTATTACCTCCTTTGGGATAAGTGATATCGGGCAGCCTGTCGAGCCCCTTTGGCAGGCTGCCTGTATTTGTAAAAGGGGCGGGAAAGGGGCAAATATGAAAACTCTAATCGCGATACCGTGCATGGACCAGGTCGAGGCACGCTTTATGGCGTGCCTGGCTTCATTAGAAAAACCGGGAGAGGTGACAGTCGCTACGCAGATCGGCAGCCTTGTCTACGATTCCAGAAACAGCCTGGCAAAGACGGCGTTGAACGCAAACGCGGACTATGTGCTGTGGCTTGATTCAGACATGATGTTTCAAAGCGACGTACTGAAGCGTCTGCTGAAACATGCAGAAAACGGACTGGATATCGTATCCGGTCTATATTTCCGTCGCGCGGCTCCGTTTACGCCGGTTCTTTTCAAAGAACTGATGCGGGATGGCAAGCCGGTGGAGGCGAAAGGCTTCGAGGATTATCCGATGGATTCTCTTTTCGAAGTCGACGGCTGCGGGTTTGGGTGCGTTCTGATGAACACAGACGTGTTGGTCGAAATGGCGCTGGAATTCAATCAATGGTTCAATCCGACGAACGGTTTCGGAGAAGATCTGAGCTTTTGTATCAGGGCAAAGGCGCTTGGATACAAGATTTGGTGCGACAGCAGTATAAAACTTGGCCATGTTGGGCACCTGATCGTAGACGAGAACGTATACCTGAGCGCCAATCAGAAAGGATAAGCCATGGCATTGATCGATGAAATCAAAGCGTCTGTCCGGATCGTGGACAGTACGCCGCAGACGACGGCAGAACAAGCGAGAGAAAACGACATACAAGGGTATATCGACGCATGCAAGGATGATCTTCAGCGTGCCGGCGTAAAAGAGGGCATGATCGCAAACGAGAATGCCAGGGTCGTGCATGCCTGCAAGCTCTTCGTGAAGGCGTCTATCGACTACCAGGGAAAAGGCGCGGAATACTGGGACCGCTATCAGCGGTTCGTCACGCTGGCGGCGCTGGATGCAGACTTCAGAGGTGATGCAGATGTATAACGAGATCTGTGAGCTTCTGACCATGACGCAGACGGTGTCGGAAGAAGGCGATCCGGTTGAAACGGTCAGCGCAGCGAAAAGCGTTTTCTGCAGGATCTACTCTGCAGATGAGAAGGAAAAGACCTATGCCGTCACAAGAGGGCGCAAGGCGGAACTCGTGATCGAACTGTCGGACAGGATCGATTATAACGACGAACTGTTCGTCCGGTGGAACGGAAAGGTCTACGAAGTTGTAGACACGAAGTGGGGCGACACGTCGAATAAGATCAAATTGGTGGTGAGCAGATGGGCTTATCGGTAAGCACAAGAAAGCTGCGGCGGGTGATCCAGACGGAGCTCCTGAAATACTGCACGGAGGTCTACTACCGGCGCGCAAAGAAGGTGAGCGGGATCCACGTGGTCTTCCGCATCGACGACTTCAGGGCGGAAGAAGTCATGAAGTCGCTCTCTCTGGATGTGCGCGTTTCCGGAAGAGGAGACAGCACGGACGAAGTGGAAGATCTGTCGGACGTGATCTGGGATGCCCTTGACCACCTCTACTACCTGGATGACGATCTGGAGTTCCACGTATATCAAAACTCGAGAAGTATTGTTGACGAAGAAGACGCGACTGTGATCCACAGGCGTCTTTTGTTTGAGATCAGGGCGCTGTAAGCCCGGAGGGAAATATGAAGTTTACGGGATTGACAACCAATACCAGAAAAAACATTCAGCTGGATGCAGGGGCCCTGTATAAGAACTTTAACGTCGGGACCGATACGCCTGCAACCGCAGCAGCGAAACTCATCGGGGCGACGGAAGGGGGCTCGCAGATCAGTTTTGCGCCTGAGATCCGCCAGATCGCCGCAGATGGCGTGAAAGGACCGACGAAGGGCTATGAAGTCATGGAATCCGTGACGGCGACTTTATCCACGAACATCAAAGAGGTGAAGCCGGAAAGCGTGAAGCTCGCTCTGGCAGCTGCGACTGTGGATACGACAGCACTGACGGGCTACAGCAAGATCACGATCAACGACGAGATCCTGGATACGGACTACATCGACAATATCACCTGGATCGGAAAGATCTCCGGATCCAATGACCCGGTCATGATCGTCCTGAAGAACGTGCTCTGCCTGAATGGGTTCAGCTTCGCGGTGGCGGATAAGTCGGAAGGCGTCGTGCCGGTCACGCTGACCGCACATTATGACGTGTCCGATCTGGAAGACGTGCCCGTGGAGATCTACATCCCGGACGTCGCATAGGAGGCTATGGATGAGAAAGGTCAACACGAGAGACGTCTTTGAGGCGATGCGTCTGATCCAGAAGTCCGGGCTGAAAGAGAAACTCACGCCGGTCATCAAAGAGATCGCCGAAAAAGGCACTGCAGTGGTTGATTCGGGGATCATGGGCATATTATCTGTGATCGAGGTAATCTCCGAAAACCGCTGCGAGCAGATGATCTGCGAATGGCTTGCGGGCCCGCTTGAAATGGATGCGGAAAGCGTCGAGGAAATGGATCTCGAGCAGCTGGCGGACGCACTGGAAGCGCTGGGAAGGGAGAACAACATTCGCCGTTTTTTCTCTGTGCTTTCAGGCTTACTTACGAGGAAAGCCTGATCTTTGCAGGGAAGATTCCGCCCTGGGCGCTGGATCAAATGGATGCAGGGGACCTGTGTGATGTCCTTATAGCGCACAAAGACCGCATGGACGAAGAGAAGATCTTCCTGCGTTATGCGATCGCGAGCGGCGTGATGGAGGGCGTGACCGGCTCCGGCATCAGCCTGCAGGAGTATAAGAGGCTCCTGCGGCGTCCGGATACCAGGAGCGCGAAAGAGATCATCAAAGAGGTCGAAGGATACATCGAAGAGTTCAACACTCGCGGGCTGAGGCCCGTGGAGGTACTGGATGGAATTATTTAAGCTATTCGGGTCGATCATGATCGACTCGGCAGAAGCCGAAAAGTCCATATCGAAGACAGGCGAGCAGGCCGAGGGCCTCGGGTCTAAGCTCGCGGGAGGAATCAAGACAGCTGCGAAGTGGGCTGCCGGGATTACGACAGCCGCAGTGGCCGTGGGTGGCGCTATGGTCTCAGCAGCAAAAGACACTGCTGCAGCCATGGACGTGGTCGACAAGGGCGCGCAGCGCATGAAGATCTCCACGGACGCCTACCAGGAACTTGCGCATGCAGCGGATCTGTCCGGCGTGTCCATGAGTACGCTGGAGAAAGCGGCGAAAAAGCTCGAGGGTACGGATATCAACTTCGACGAGGCGATCGAACAGATCTACGCGCTGGAAGATGCGAACGACAGGGCCGCCCTGGCTGCAGAGCTCTTCGGTGAATCGGTCGCCTATCAGATGACGCCGATGCTGAACGCCTCTGCAGAAGACATGGCAGCCATGCGACAGGAGGCGCACGACCTTGGACTTGTTATGGGCGAGGAGGCTGTAGCTAACGGCGCAGCCATGAACGACATGTTCGCAAAGGTCGAAGGATCCATCGGCGCGCTGAAAAACTCACTGGTGTCGGAGTTCATGCCTTACGTCATGGAGATCCTGCAGTGGGTCATCGACAATATGCCGCAGATCCAGGAGACGGTGAAGTCCGTTATGGACGCGGTGTGGCCGCTTGTGAAGACAGTCCTGGACCTGATCATGCAGGCCCTGCCGCCGCTGCTGGACGCGATCAAGCGTTTTCTCGACTGGATCATGCCGTATCTGACACCGATCATCGATGCGATCAAGGGCGTGGTCGAGGGCGTGATCGCTCTGATCAACGGCGACGTCGAGGGATTCGTGACAAGCGTCACAGAGCTGCTGTCGGCGCTCATCACTTCCGCCCTGGGCATTGGAGAGGATATCTTCAATGCCTTGTGGGAAGGTTTCAAGAACATCTGGGGGAATATAACGGGCTGGGTGTCTGAAAAGACGTCCTGGCTGGCGGACAAGCTGGCCTTCTGGCGCAGCGGGCAGAATGAAATGAAGGACGGATCTCACGCATCCGGCCTGAATTACGTGCCTTATGACGGCTATATCGCGGAGTTGCACCGCGGCGAGTCCGTAGTGAACGCAGGCGAGATGAGCCGTCTGACGCAGGCGATCGACAAGATCACATCCGGCCAGGCTGCAGCAAAAGCATCTCCGACGAATCTGACGCTGGAGATCAGCGGTAAACAGCTGGCGCGCCTGATCTTCGAGGATATCCAGGCGGAGGCTGGCCGCAGAGGCGCGAAGGCGGTGAGAGTATGACGTTCAAAGGCACAGTGATATTCAACGGCACCGTGCTGTCCGGGCTTGTTACGAAATACGGATTCAACGAGACGAGACGGGAGATCTTAGGCCCGAACGAGTCTGTGGCAAGGTCCGGAGCCGGGATAGATGATACAAGGGCCGTAAAGTTCGACCCGACGTACACACTGATCCCGCTCACGCCGGCACAGGTGGCGATCGTCTGGAACCTTGCGTCGCTCAAAGGATACAGAACGCTGAAGTATACGGATGCGACCGGCGCTCTGAAGTCCGTCCAGGCAAGGCTGCACGTCCAGGGCGGCGCGCAGCTGGTGATGGATACATCTGAGCGCACGCTATACGACGGAATTGTGCTCTATTTTGAGGTGAAGTGATGTCTGAAGCAAGAGTGGAATACGGCGAGATGATTTTTGACGCCGAAACCATCAAGGAAGAGACGATCACGCTGAATGGATACCTGGTGTACGACGAGACCTACGGAGAGATCGCGGAAGACGAGATCGAGGTAGATGTGATCTCGAACCAGATGGGCGACCGCAGATTCTTCACGTCGAACGATTACTGGTACTGCACGAGGGACGGGTTGGGCTATGTCTTCCCGGGGAACGACATCAGGAGCGTAAAAACAGGCGATTTCGGCGACTTTTACATTAACGACGTCTTACGGTTCAAAATGTTCATAAAATCCGTGCAGAGGCTGAGTTTTAATGCCTACGGCACACTGAATGCGTTTAAGTTGACCTTCCAGAACGTGGCGGCGATGCTGGACAGACGCCGGCACTATGGCGGGCTGTATACCGGAGAGACCGCGGGCGACGTGATCCGCAGCCTGTTCGGCGACATCGACGTGATCGTTGATGCAGATGTCGCGGCGGTGCCGGTGTATAACTACCTGCCGATCGCGTCCGCAAGAAAGAATCTCACAGACTTGCTTGTGGCGCTGGGGGCATTCCTGACGTATGGAGCGGGCGGAAAGCCGCGCGTGCAGTTCCTGAAGAACTTGCAGCCGGTCTCCGTATCGGATGACGATATCGACATGCAAGAAAGCACGAGCTACGACGTGCCGGCCACGAAGGTGATCGTGGCAGAGCACTCGTATTATGCCTCTGCGCTGGACATGCAGGTCTCTCTGTTCGACAACACGGACGGCAGCGGATCCGTCACGCGCAAAGTCGTGGAGTTCGCGAATCCGTGCCATGATCTGGAGGCGACCGGGCTGACGGTGCACGAATCTGGCGTGAATTATGCGATCGTGTCCGGGACCGGAACTCTGACGGGCTACGAATACGCGCACTCGGTGAGGCTTTTTGAACGGGTCACCGGGAAGATGGGCGATGAGCGCGTCGCTGTTTTAGAGGATAATACGCTTATTTCCGCCCTGAACAGCGCGAACGTCGCAGCGAGGCTCGCTGACTACCTGAATACTGGAGAAATAAACGAATGCAAGATCGTGCTTGGTGATAGAGATATCAAACCGGGCACGCTTTTGTCATATAACGATCCGGACGGGGAAGAGTCGGAAGGAATTGTCCAGGATATGACACTTACACTGTCGGAGACGGATGCGGCGCTCTGCAGGATCATAAAAGGCTACCTGCCGGACTATTTCGGCAACAACTACCAGAACTACGACCTGCTGACAGGCAGCGGCACGTACACGGTCCCGGCAGACACGACGAGCATGCGCATTATTGTCGTGCAAGCCGGCGAGGGCGGCGGCTGCGGTTTCGCCGGTCAGTCGAGCCAGAACGAGAATCCGGGGACCGGCGGGCAGCCGGGGACACCGGGATCCGCTGGAAAAGTCTTTGCACTCGACATCTCTGTTACGCCGGGCGAGACATTCGCATACAGCTGCGGAACAGGCGGCCTGCCGGGCACGGCAAACGGCGAATCCGGTCAGCCTGGCGGAGAGACAACGTTCGGGAGCTACACATCTGAAGATGGAGAGGTGCCGGCAAATGGCATCGTAAACATCTTGACGGGGGACGTATATGCAAAGCCTGGCAAAGAGGGCGTCGCCGGTGCAGATGGAGGCCCGGGAGGGCCTGATAATTCCGGCGGCAGCGTGTCGGACGGTCAGAGCACGTGGCTGGGCGGCGTAGGATGTGCAGCAAAAACAGACAGCGGAGGCGCGAGGTATTCTTGGGCAGGCGGCGGTGGTGCCGCATACGGAAACGAAGGCGGCGACGCAGATCCGGCAGAGCATGCGGGCCACGGCGCAAACGCAGAAGCTCCGACGGAAGCTGCGGATCTCGGATCGGGCGGCGCTGCAGGAAATGGCGGCGGTGGTGCCGGTGAAGGCATGGCGGAGTATTCGTCAAACCTGGGCCGGTGGATTTACTGGAGCAGCGAACAAGGCCGCGGCGGAACGCCGTCTGCCGGCCTTCCGGGCGGCAATGGGTTCGTTCTGGTGTTGAGGTAGGAGGAAGATATGGGAGATCCGAAATATAAGGGCCCGTTTGTGGGTCAGGAGCTGGACAGGATATTCCTGGACATTCTATACCGTGTAGCAGAAAGATGGGCAACCGGACAAGCAAACGGGGTGGACGTTGACGAAACGGACGAAACCTGGCACAACAACGCGAAGTATTATGCCGAGCTGCTGGGCGGGATCCTGCCGGATGCGCAGGCTGCAGCTGCAGCAGCGCAGGCCGCGGCAGCGATTGCACAGTCTATATCGTCCGGGAATGTGCTTTTCCACGATTACCGGGACGGTACGCAGTATTATATGGCATTCGGAGCATCTGCTGACGGGTATCCGATGGTCACGCTCGAGGAGGTGGCGTAATGAGCTTCACGAATCTATTTCCGAACAAAGACCAGTTCGACACGATGAACGTCAATCTGGCGGCGATCGCCAAAGCGATCGGCGCGACGTCGCCGCTTTCGTCTTTTAAGGCGGCACAGGCGATCGTAAGAGCCGGCATGGGTCCGGATCTGATCCCGCCGGGTACACTGCTGCGCACGACGCATGCGACCTACGGTGAGGTCGTGTGGGAAGTCCAGCGCCACAACGTGGAAAAACACGCAACAGATGAGAACATACCAACCATGACAATGCTGGCCAGGAACGTCGTGGTCGATGCGCTGCAGTTCGACGCCGCAGAAGCGTTTTATTACTGCGCGTCTGCTCTGGCTGCCGGCACGTACTGCTTCACGGTTCCGGAAACGATCTCGAACTGGGCGGCGGGGACATATCAGTTTACGTTGACGTCGCAGGTCCCGGCAGGAGGCGTCCTGAAGATCAGTGGAAACTGGGGAACGGCGCTCACGTCGTTAAGCGTGCAGTCGTTCGCAACCAGATCCACTTCGACCGCGTCGCAGACGGTGGCGATCACATCCGGATCCGGCGGCACGTCGCTGGGCACGTGTGGCACGGAGCTGAACCATGCGCACAGAATCGGATATGGCAGCAACAACTGGAAGGAATCCGCGATGCGGCAGTTCCTGAACTCTGAAGCTGCCGCAGGCCAGGTCTGGACGCCGCAGACGAAGTTCGACTATATGCCTTCCTGGTTTTCGAACACTGCAGGATTCCTCGCCGGCTTCGATGATGACTTCCTGGATTCTCTCGGGGTCTGCGCTCTGCAGAACATTGCAAACAGCGTCTACGAGAGCCCGGATTCGACCACGCAGGTCGGTGCACGCTACGAAACGCAGGACCGCATCTGGCTGCCGTCGAGAAAAGAGATCTACGGCAGCAGTGAAGGCGTAGGCGAAAACACGGAGGTCTATCCGCTGTATGACGGCGTGGAAAACGCCGCTAGGGTGAAGTACAACAACTCCGGGGTATATAAAGCCTACTGGCTGCGCTCACCCTACGCCTCGAACGCTAACCTCGTGAGGATTTCCTACACGGGAGGATCTCTGAGCGGCAGCAATGCGCACAATGCCCTCGGGGTCGTGCCCGCTTGCATCATTGCATAATCGGTCATCCGCCCCGATCGGGGCGGAATGGAGGGTCTCATGAGCGTCCGAGTCGCAGACAGAAAAGAAGGCCGGCTGCAGGTCCTGGAAAAGAGCAGGTTGCTTCTGGACTACACCTACGACAAGATCACAAGCGACAAAGTTTATCCGAAATCTGTGCGCTGGCTGCTTCCAAAGAACATCTGGGAGCACGCACAGGCTGCGGATGCCTGCATCGACCTTGCGAATGCGATCAAGGTGGAAAACGCTGCAGATCTCCAGAAAAGGCGAACACTGCAAAAAGACGCCTGGGGCCACCTGAAGCACCTGGAACGCCTTGTGGATCTCTCATACCGAAAGAAATATCTATCTGCGGACCAGACAGAGTTCTGGATCCGCATGATCCTTGATGCAAGATCCGCTTTATCTGCATGGATGAAGTCGGACAAAGAACGCTACAAGGGCCTGACATAGGGCGGTCGTTGTTTACACTCTCGCTGGCTGCGCTCACCCAACGCCTCGAACGCTAACAACGTGAGGATTTCCTACACGGGAGGATCTCTGAACAACAACAATGCGAACAATGCCAACGGGGTCGTGCCCGATTGCGAGAAAAGCCAGATTCAAGTAGCGAAAGCCAAAGCCGTGCATCTCGCGCAAGGAATGGCCGTCCTGCCTCGAAAGAGCGAACGTCAAGCGCATGACGCAGGCGGCCTGCGGGCCGGTCCTGCTATATGCATGCGTATTCCTATGAAAGAAAACTACTACGACAAAGCAATGTCATACGACCAGATGCACAAAGCCTTAAAGAGAGTGTGCCGGAACGTAAGATGGAAAGACAGTGTTGTCGGATTCGAGTGGAATGGGCCGGCAAACATCTGCAAGCTGCAGGATGAGGTCGCCGGCGGCAGATATGTGATCAGCGAGTATCAGCATTTTAAGGTGTGGGAACCAAAAGAGCGGGACATCACGGCAACGAGGATCCGTGACAGGCTCGTTCAGATGTCGTTTTGTGAAGCAGGGCTGCTGGAGGATATCACAGAGCACTTCATTCACGATAACTGTGCCTGCCAGCCGGGAAAAGGCGTCGATTTCGCGCTGGATCGAATGACTGCGCATTTGCGCAGGTACTATCAAAAGCACGGAAACGAAGGATGGGCGCTGAAGTGCGACATTCATCACTATTTCCCGGAGACGCCTCACGAGACGGCAAAAGCAGCTATGAAGAAGCGCATCCGTGATCCGGAGGCGCTGAAAATGGTCGAACAGGTGATCGACAGTTTTGAAGGCGACAAAGGGATCGGCCTGGGCAGCCAGTTCGCGCAGCTGATAGAGCTCGCCGTGCTGGATGACCTCGACCACTATATCAAAGAGAAGCTGCGCGTGAAGCACTACATCCGCTATATGGATGACTTTGTGCTGATCCATGAGGATAAAGAGTTTCTAAGGCGCTGCCTGGCAGAGATCCGGGCAAGGGTGAAGGCGCTTGGCCTGCAGCTGAATCAGAAAACGACGATGTATCCGCTGCGCCAGGGCGTAAAGTTCCTGCAGTGGCGGTTCATTGTGACAGACACCGGCAGGATCCTGCGGATCATGCCGGCAAAGAAAACGAAACGGATCAGAAAGCGCCTGAAAAGGCTTGTTGAAAAAGAAAAGGCGGGCGAGTTTCCGCCGGGAACCGCGCAGCAGTCGTTCGAGAGCTGGAGAGCAAATGCCAGGCGCGGCGACACGAAAAGGATCGTCAGGAACATGGCCGCCTACTATAGCGGCCTGAAAGGAGTATGCAATGGAATTGATCGAAACGCTCGAAAGGTTGCGCAAGGTTGAGGTGATCACGGATAAGCTGCGCAGTGAGATGGATGAGATCCTGCAGAATGCGTATCAGAAAGCCGTGGAAAACGGAGACGAAGATGGCGCAGCAGATCTTGCCCGCCGGATCCGGAACAAACTTCTGGCAGAAACGGACAGCCGCTGCACGCTGGATAGAATGCTTCCGGAAGCGCCTTCCGGAACGACCTTTGCGTCATGGCTGTCGTGGCTGCGCGATCTGGCTGCAGTTCGCAGCAATGCATGGGGCACCTATAGGCAGGCCCTCAGAGATCTCACGGAACAGGAAGGATTCCCGATGAACATCCAGTGGCCGAAGAGCCCGGAAGAAGGCGATGAAGTTGAATGACCCGTACAAGACGATCGATGCGCTCTGCAGATTACTGCAGCATGCAGCTGAGATCATAGGAGATGAAGCAGAGCGTGATGGGCTTATAGCGGAAATGGACAAGATCATGGGTGAAGAGGTGAGCGAAAAATGAAACAAGGGATATGCACGGCGATCGGCGCGATCGGCGGCATCGTGACCGGTTTTTTCGGGGGTTGGGATACAGGTTTGACGACATTGATCATATTCATGGCCATAGACTACGTGAGCGGCCTTGTGGTCGCCGGCGTGTTTCATAACAGCAGGAAGACGGAAAGCGGGACGCTGGAGTCGAAGGCTGGCTGGAAAGGCCTCTGCAGGAAGTGTATGACGCTTCTCTTTGTCCTGATCGCGTATAGGCTGGATCTCATGATCGGGTCAGATTATATCCGAGACGCAGTGATCATCGGATTCGTGGCAAACGAAACGATCAGTATTATAGAAAACGCCGGGCTGATGGGCGTCCCATTGCCGGAGCCGATCGTGAAGGCAGTCGAGATCCTGACGAACGATAAAAAGCTGCGGCAGGCCTCCATGAAAGGCGAGGCAGAAAACGAGGAGGAACAGGCAGATGAATAGAGGTGACACCGTCCAGATCCTTCTGCAGTACACCGTGGAGGGTGAAGCGATCCAGGAGGGCGAGTTCGACGAGATCGAGTTCTCTATCGGATCCAAAAGATTCATGCTCACGGACGGAGATATTGTGTGGGACTCCGAACAGGAAGCATACACCATCGCGCTCTCGCAGGAAGACACGATCGCGCTGCCGGGCGTGCAGAAGTACCAAGTCAGATTCAAGAAAGACGGAAAAGTGATCTCTTCGGACATCGATACGGTCGAGTTCGGGAAATCCATCAGCGAGGAGATCTTATGACCACCTTTAAGATAGGCGGGGAAATCGACTTCGCGTCGCTTTCTATCCGCGGAGCAGCAAAACAGGAAAACGAGACCGCCAAAGGCATCGTAACAGGCCCGCAGGCCCGAAGGGTGACAAAGGCGATAAAGGCGATACCGGCGACAAGGGCGACAAAGGCGACAAAGGCGACGCCTTCACCTATGAGGACTTCACGGAAGCGCAGCTCGAGGCGCTCACCGGCCCACAAGGCCCGAAAGGCGACACCGGAGCCACCGGCCCACAAGGCCCGAAAGGCGACACCGGAGCCACCGGCCCGCAAGGTCCGCAGGGTCTCCAGGGCGCGACTGGCGCACAAGGCCCGAAGGGTGACACAGGAGCAACTGGCCCGAAAGGCCCGCAGGGTGAGACCGGCCCGCAGGGTCCGAAGGGCGATCCTGGGCTCACGCAAGCCGAGATCGAAGCCATCATCGACGACTATATCGCCGACTATCTGGGGGTGGCTTACTGATGACGCTCGGAGAATTCTTTACAAGCCTAGCAAACGCGATCAGAACAAAAGGCGGCACGAGCGCACAGCTCTATCCGAATCAGATGGCGCAGGCGATCGCGGATATCCAGCCACAGATCTCGCTGCAGGCGAAGTCGAAGTCGTATACTCCATCAGAGACCGCCCAGAGCGAATCTGTCGGAGCTGATTCTGGGTACGATGGACTGCAGCAGGTGAATGTTAATGTGGGCGCGATTCCGCCTTCTTATGTCGGATCTGGCGTCGCAAGAAAAAGCAGCGCAGATCTGGCCGCAAGCGGAGCGACGGTGAGCGTGCCGGCTGGCTATTATGCAAGCGAAGCATCAAAGGCGGTGGCAAGTGGCACCGAAGGCACTCCGACGGCCACAAAGGGAGCTGTAAGCGGGCACGCGGTAACGGTTACGCCGAAAGTAACAAACGCTGCCGGATATATTGCAGGCGGGACAAGGACCGGCAGCGGCGTGACGGTGCAGGTGTCTGAGCTGGTGAGCGGCAAGAAGACGATAACGGCGAACGATACGGATATAGACGTGACGGAGTACGCATCCGTAGACGTTGACGTCCCGGCGGGCGGCGCAGGATGGGAAAAGATTGCGAGCACGACTTTGACCGTCAGTACAACATCGACCTCAGCCGCGTCTGCAGGGACAATATCACTCGGATCCACATACTTCACGGAAGATAAGATCATCTATGTGCGCATAAGGGATCATGAGGGCAAACGGGCAGGATACTTTTACGGAAGCGACGCCTACTTCATGAATTATTACAAGTCGAATGGCGCAAGCACGACCCTCGCAACCCCTGCGGTCCTTGTGTACCGCTATAACAACTCAGCGCTTGCTGCAACGGCGGGACAGTATGGCGTATATGGCTACTCGATTAATTCGTCGGGCGTATTGACGATCAGACGCCGGTACAACTCAAGCTATTCTCTCACCATCAATAGCACATTCGACGTTGACGTATATGCTATTGACCCGCCGCAGGCATTATTTGGTTAGGAGAAGAGTATGAAGCCCAGAATCATTAAACCGGAAAAGGGAAACAAATACTATATATACACCAAGGATGGCGGGTATAATCCGGCGCGCGGCAATCCTGCCCGCAGAAATAAGGACCTGACATCACTGCCGAACTGCGTCGCTATTTATGGCTGGTTCAATGAGATCGGAGGCCGGGGACAGATTTATCTCACGAAAGATTGGTATCCATACTCTGTCATTGCGGCGGCCAAACGCGAAGGTCTGACCGTGACAAAGGAACCGACGATCGGCGGGATCATGGTGTGGACGGGTGGCAACTCTGGATTAGGTCACGTTGCAGGTGTGGCGGAGATCATAAGCAAAGACGAGTTTCTATCCGCAGAGAGTGAATACTACGGCGTAGACTGGGCGAACTATAAGAGAAAACGGGGCAACGGCAACTGGGCGGTAGGATGCAGGTGGATGGAGAAGAGTAAAATCCCATATACCTACTAAGGGTGTATTAAGAACCCGTTTGTGGAGAATGATATGACAAAAGCAGAAACCGAAAAACTGATCTGGGAACTTGTTCCCAAAATCATTGAGCAGATGGAAGAAACTACCGCTAAACTTCCCCCCGGTGACTGGGCAAAGGACTCCATCAACATGAATATTGCCGATGGCACGATGGTGGGATATGAAGACGGCTTCCATGCGCAGTCGAAGATCCGCAGGGAAGAGGTATCGCAGATCGCGGCGAACCTGAAGGCATGGGTAAAAGAGCATGTTGAGCTGCGACTCTCTGGCATACGGAAAGAATAATAAGACCTCTAAGAAAGAAGGGTGCAGGAGATCCTGCACCTGTTTTTTATTGCCCTATTTTGAGTCATGTTTTGAGTCATGTTTTGATGGAAAATCGGGAGAAATCCGGGAAAATCCGGGAGAGTCAGGGGAAAAGCTGGGGAAAACTCAGGGCCAGAAAGCGTTGAAATTCCAACACAAAACCCCGCATCTGTTGAAACTGCGGGGTTTTGGTTTTGGCGGACGACATGGGACTCGAACCCAC
>JAFPXN010000050.1 GCA_017412505.1 Bacillota bacterium
AAATACTCCGGGTGTTCCTGCCACAGGACGGAATCCGGGGAAGTATGATTATATACGACGTCGATCATGCACTTCATGCCGCGCTTTCGGATCTCGTCCGCCAGAACGCGGAAGTCTTTCAACGTGCCGTATTCCGGATTCACCGCGCGGTAATCGCGGATCGCGTAGGGGCTGCCCAGCGTGCCCTTGCGCTGCAGCGTGCCGATGGGGTGAATGGGCATGAGCCAGAGAATATCCGTTCCCAGCGCGCGGATGCGGTCCAGGTCCGCGATCAGGGCGCGGAACGTGCCCTCAGTCGTGTGGTTGCGGACGTAAACGGAGTAGATGACTTGTTTTTGTAAGTTGGGATCGGTATCACGGGCCATAGGCGGGTCCTCCTTTTTCTGCTATTATATAACAAAAAGAAAGACCCCGACCTGTCGATCGGGGTTTTCTTATGGTACACCATCACGGGCTCGAACCGTGGACACCCTGATTAAGAGTCAGGTGCTCTACCAACTGAGCTAATGGTGCATATCAAACGCAAGTGATATGTTACCATCGAAAACCCGCAGTGTCAAGGATAAATGTAAAAAACTTGACAACTTTTTTGGGTTCCAGTAAGGTATATCCATGCGGGGAATCCGCTCCGCAGACGGCTGGGATCCTTCCGTTTCAGAGGCCAAAAGGAAGGAGAAAGTCCATGTTCGATTCTATCTGGCCGATCGCTCTGGTCGTGCTGTCCAACACGTTTTATCAGATTTGCGCGAAGGAAGTTCCGGAAAAGATGGACCCGTTCGCGTCTCTTACCGTCACGTATCTCGTCGGCGCCGCAGTCTCTTTTGCCCTGTTCGGCCTGCTGAACAGGGGCGGCAGCATCGTCGCCGAATATCAGAAGCTAAACTGGGCTCCGTTCGTTCTGGGGCTTGTGCTGGTCGGTCTGGAGACCGGCTTTATTTACGCGTACCGCGCGGGCTGGACCGTCAGCACTGCGGCGATCGTGCAGAGTGCTTTTCTGGGGGTCGCGCTGATCTTCGTCGGCATGCTGCTGTATAAAGAAGTCATCACGCCCACAAAGGTCGCGGGCATTCTGATCTGCCTCGTGGGACTGTATTTCATCAATAAATAACCTCCGGACACCCTGATGCAGCGTCAGGGTGTTTCTTTCGTTGATAAACCTATTGACAAAGTAGGCAAATAGGCGTATCATCACATTGCTGACATAGTGATACTTAAGGAGGAGAATATGACGATATATGCAGATAACGCGGCGACGACGCAAATGAGCAAGACAGCTATCGACGCCATGATCCCTTACATGGGCGAGATCTACGGCAATCCTTCCAGCCTGCACACCGTGGGCCAGAAGGCGAACGAAGCGCTCACGGAAGCGCGCGAGAGAGTCGCGAAATGCTTCGGCTGCGAACCCCGGGAGATCCTGTTCACGTCCGGCGGCAGCGAAGCGGACAACCAGGCCATCGTATCGGCCGCACGCATCGGAGAAAAGAAAGGCAAGAAGCACATCATTTCCACCGCTTTCGAACACCACGCGGTGCTGCACACGCTGGCCAAGCTCGAAAAGGAGGGCTTCGACGTCACGCTGCTCGACGTGCACGAGAACGGCATCGTGACCCCGGAAGAAGTCGCGGCGGCCATCCGTCCCGACACCTGCCTGGTCACCATCATGTACGCGAACAACGAGATCGGTTCGATTCAGCCCATTCCCGAGATCGGCAAGGTCTGCCGCGAAAAGGGCGTGCTGTTCCACACGGACGCCGTACAGGCGGCGGGTCACATCCACATCGACGTGAACGAGCAGAACATCGACATGCTGTCGCTGTCCGCCCATAAATTCCACGGTCCGAAGGGAACGGGCGTGCTGTACGCGAAGAAGGGCATCCCCCTGACGAACATCATCGAAGGCGGCGCCCAGGAAAGAGGCAAGCGCGGCGGCACGGAGAACATCCCCGGCATCATGGCCTGCGCGGCGGCGCTGGAAGAAGCCTGCGCGAACATCGATAAGAATGCGGCGCACCTGATCCCCCTGCGCGACAAGCTGATCGCGGGGCTGGAGGAGATCCCGCATTCCATCCTGAACGGTGACCGCACGCACCGTCTGCCCAGCAACGTCAACTTCTGCTTCGAGGCGATCGAAGGCGAGAGCCTGCTGCTCCTGCTGGACGACAAGGGCATCTGCGCGTCGTCCGGTTCCGCCTGCACGTCCGGGTCGCTGGACCCCAGCCATGTGCTGCTCGCCATCGGCAGAGTGCACGACGTGGCGCACGGCAGCCTGCGGCTGAGCCTGGGAGAAGACATCACGGAAGAACAGATCGACTACATGATCCAGGCGGTCAAGGACGTCGTAACGTACCTGCGCAGCATGTCGCCCGTCTGGCGCGACTTGCAGGAAGGCAAGAGAGAATTCGTACTCAAATAGGAGGAAACAGATATGGCATTATACAGTGATAAAGTGATGGATCATTTCCGCAACCCGAGAAACGTGGGCGTCATCGAGGACGCCAGCGGCATCGGTGAAGTCGGCAACACCATGTGCGGCGACATCATGAAGATCTATCTGAAAGTAAACGACGACGAGATCATCGAGGACGTCAAGTTCGAGACCTTCGGCTGCGGCTCGGCCATCGCGTCCAGCTCCATGGCGACGGAGATGATCAAGGGCAAGCCCGTCTCCGAGGCGCTGGAACTGACAAACAAAGCCGTCGCGGAG
>JAFPXN010000051.1 GCA_017412505.1 Bacillota bacterium
TCCATGGACGACTGCTTGCCGTTCACGGAATTCACAAGGGGCTTTCCGTTGTAGATCCGCATGGCCGCTTCCAGCGCGGCGGGGTCCGAGCTGTCCAGCTGCAGCGGCAGATTCGTGACAGCCTGGATCTCCTCGACGGCGCGTTTCAGAACGGCGGGCTCGTCGATGCCTGGGACGCCCACGTTCACGTCGATGGCGTGCACGCCCTTCTCTTCCTGTCCGGCTGCTTCGGACAGCAAATAGGACAGGTCGCCGTCCAGGATGGCCTGCTTCAGGCGTTTCTTGCCCGTGGGATTGATGCGTTCGCCGATCAGCACAGGCTGCGCGCCGAACGGCAGCGCCATGCTGTAGGAAGAGATCACGGGCTGCTTTTGAACGTTTACAGTTACGGGTTTGAGATTTCTTACCCGTTTTGCGATCGCGGCGATCGTTTCGGGCGTCGTGCCGCAGCAGCCTCCCACGATGCGCACGCCTTTGCGGACCGCTTCTTCCACATATCCCGCGAACGCTGCGGGCGTAATGTCATAGACAGTCTGCCCATTCTCCAGCCGCGGCAGTCCGGCATTCGCTTTAAAGATGACCGGAAGAGACGTTTTCTCCAGATACTGCTCCGCGACGGGAAGCAGCGCGTCCGGTCCCAGGGAACAGTTCATGCCCATGGCGGAGACACCCAGTCCTTCCAGCATCGCCGTCATCACCGCGGGATCCGCGCCGGTCAGCAGGCGTCCGTTCTCGCTGTAAGCGTTGGAGGCGAAGATGGGAAGATCCGCGTTTTCCTTCGCTGCCAGCACGGCCGCTTTCGTCTCATAACAGTCGCTCATCGTCTCGATGAAGATGAAATCCGGCTTTTGGGCGGCGCCGGCCCGGATAAAGGCCGCGAACGCTTCCACGGCTTCTTCGAAATCAAGATCGCCGAAGGGTTTCAGCAGTTTGCCGCAGGGGCCGACGTCCAGGCCGACCCACTTCAACTGAGGCGACGCGCTTTCCGCGGCCGCTGTCCTCGCGTTGCGGACGGCAGCTTCCGCTATTTTCTGAAGCTCATCCGCGGAATACCGCAGCCCGCAGGCGCCGAACGTGTTCGTGATCACCGCGTTGCTGCCCGCGTCGAAATACGAGCGGTGGATCGCGGTCACCACGTCAGGATGGCTGATATTCCATGGCTCCGGACGTTCGCCGGGCTGCAGGCCTTTCGCCTGCAGAAAGCTTCCCATGCCTCCGTCCAGGATCAGGATGTTGTCTTTTAAATAGTCCAGTATGTTCATGCGTTTTCCTCGTCGAGTATGCCGATCAATGCGGTCACGGATTTTGTCGGACTCATCAGGAAGCTGTCCGTCAGGGTCAGCCCCAGGTTTCTCGGGCAATCCAGCGCCTCGAAGATGAAGGGCTGGTATTCCAGGCCGAGATCGCCGAAGCCGGGACTGTACCGCGGCTTCGTGCGCACCGGCGCTTCCGCTGACCCGGCCAGCGTCCGCACGTCCTCGCAGAACGCGTCGCACATCGCTTCGACGCCCGCGGCGCCGATCGCCTGGAACCACAGCTGTTTCGCGGGGGACAGCCTGCCGTATCGCGCGAGCAGACGGTCGATCTCTATGCCCAACGTGCCGGCAAACAGCACGATCGAAGAGCAGTTCTTCAGGTTCAGCGCGAGGTTTCTCGAAGCAGTCCGGCAGAAACCGAGGTCTGTCCTTCCGTCCTCCAACCGCTGTAAGGAGAACTGCCGCCAGCACAGCCTGCCGCGGATCTCTCCCAGTTCGGAGAGGCATTCCTCCATCAAAGGGTCCGGAGCGGACGTCTTCGGCATGCCTGCGTAGCGCAGGATCTCCGCCGGATCCGGCCGCAGATCTCTATATAGTTTCGTCGATACGAATCCGTTCATCCTAGAATGGCCGATACGTTGCGCAGGATCCCCTCGGCCACGCGGGGTTTGTTCATGGTGTAAACGTGTACGTTGCGGATACCGTTGGCATACAGATCGATGATCTGTTCCGACGCGTAGATGATGCCGGCCTGCTCCATCGCAGCCGCGTTGCCGCCGAAACGGTCCACCAGGGACATGAAGCGCATCGGCATATGGCAGCCGGACAGTTTGACCGCCTTCTCGACCTGGTTGGCGTTCGTGATCGGCATGATGCCCGGGATCACCGGTATGTCGATGCCGATATCCCGTACCCGGTACAGGAAACTGTAAAACAGGTCGTTGTCGAAGAACATCTGCGACGTCAGGAAATCGCAGCCGGCGTTCACTTTCTGCTTTAAGTGTAACACATCTTCGCAGCGGTTCGCGCTTTCCGGATGCACTTCCGGATAACAGGCGCCTCCGATGCAGAAATCCCCCGCGGCTTTCAGTTCTTCCACCAGCTGATACGCGTAGCGGTAATCCCAGCCGGAACGGTCCTGCCCTTCCATTTCAGGGGTCAGGTCGCCCCGCAATGCCATGACGTTTTCGATGCCGGATTCCTTCAGCCGCTTGATATATCCCGCGACCTTCTCACGGCTGGAGCTGACGCACGTAATGTGCGCCAGCACCGGTACGCCGGTCCGTTCCTTGATGTTTTCCGCGATATCGAGCGTATAATCGCTGGTTCCGCCGCCGGCGCCGTAGGTGACGCTCA
>JAFPXN010000052.1 GCA_017412505.1 Bacillota bacterium
CCAGACCCGTCTGATACATGGTCTCGACGACCGTATCGAACGTGATCTTGCGCGAGCTGGTCAGGAACGTCGCGATGGATACCGCGTTGATGGACCGCATCGCAGCCACGGCGTTGCGTTCGATGCAGGGGATCTGCACCAGGCCGTCGATCGGGTCGCAGGTGAGCCCGAGCATGTGCTCCATGGATACTTCCGCCGAATACTCGATCTGCTCGAGAGACAGACCGTTGATCTCCGCCAGCGCCGCCGAAGCCATGCAGCAGGCCGTGCCGACCTCCGCCTGGCAGCCGCACTCGGCGCCGGAAATGGAGGCGTTCGTCTTGACGACGTTGCCGATGACGCCGCCCGTAGCCAGAGTTCTCAGGATGATATGATCCGGCAGTCCCAGCTTGTTCTGATAATAGTACAGCACCGCGGGAACGACGCCGCAGGACCCGCAGGTGGGCGCGGTGACGACGCGGTTGCCGGCCGCGTTCTGTTCGCTCACGGCAAACGCGTAAGCGCAGACCATGCGGTTCTCGCGGGTCTCGGGCGATTCGCTCGGGTTGTACTGGTTGTACAGCGCGGGGGCCCTTCTCTGAACTTCCAGGCCGCCGGGCAGCACGCCTTCGCGCTTCAGACCCTTTTCCACGGCCGTCTTCATCGTCTTCCAGACTTCCGCGAGGAACTTCCAGATCTCTTCGCCTTCATTGTGTTCGACGTATTCCCACAGGCGCCAGCCGTTTTGTTTGCAGACCTGATAGATCTCGTCGAAATTCTTTTCGACGTAGACTTCGGGCGCTTCGGCCTCCTGGTATCCGTCCATCTGGATGGCGCCGCCTCCGACGCTGCGGATGCGGAAGCGCTGCAGTTCCTGCCCCGCTTTGTAAGCGATGATCTCCATGGTGTTCGGATGCTCCGGCGTGGGCGTATCCATATCGAACACGATCTCCGAGGGTACCGGCGACAGCACCTTGCGCAGCACGGCGTCCGTCATGTGGCCCTTTCCGGTCTTCGCCAGCGATGAATACAGGATGACGCGGAAGCCGTCCGCGTCCGGGCATTTTTCCTTGGCGATCCGGGCCGCTTTCGCGGGACCCATGGTATGGGAACTGGAGGGACCGTAACCGATACGGTAAAGATCAGTCAAACTCTTCATGACAGTCTCCTTTCTATCCGTTGTATTTTCTGACGTCCGCCAGATTCGTGTGCTGCGGATTCGCCCGCGAATACGGCGTCGGCACGGTGTGGGTCAGCACGTTGATGCTGCCCCGTTCGTCGATGCCGTCCTTGCCGGGCACATACCACACTCCTTCGCTCATCGCGATGACCCCGGGAATGATGCGGTCGGTCACGTAAGCCGTCGTGCGCGATACGCCGCGGTCGTTGAAGACCTCGACGCGGTCGCCGTCCGCGATGCCGCGCGCCGCGGCGTCCTTCTTCGAGATCCAAACCCGGGGCGGATCCAGTTCCTCCATCAGCACGTTGTTGTCGTGGATGGAATGGGCCCTTCTCTTCGTGTGATAGGCGATCAGCTGCAGCGGATACTCGGCCTGCTTCGGGTCGCGCGGACCTTCGTAGCAGTCCAGGAAGCCCGGGATCGCCGGAACGTCCTTCCAGTGCATATCCCAAAGCTTCTTCGAGAAGATCTCGATCTTGCCGCTGGGCGTCTTGAACGGCACACCGTCTTTGATATTCTCTTCGAAGCTGATATTGCGCTCCGGCAGTTGCCACACGTGGATGCCGTTTTCCTTGAACTCGTCGAACGGCTTCAGTTCCGGGCGGTCCGGGAAGTCCGCGGCCATCTTTTCATACAGATAGCGCAGCCAGTCCTCCGCGGTCTCCTTGCCGGCGCGGAACGCCTCTCCGTAGCCCAGCAGATCCGCGCAGTCCCGGATCCACTCGTATTCGAAGCGGCATCCGAACAGCGGGGCGACGCAGTGATTGTTGTACAGGAAATAGAAATTGTTGTCCCAGGAAGGAACGATATTATCCTGTTCCAGGAACGAAGGCGCGGGCAGCACCACGTCGGCGTACCATGCCGCGGGAGTCATGAAGACGTTGGAGAACACCAGCATCTCCAGCTTGCCGGGCGTCTTGTACATCTCGATCGTCTCGTTGATGTTCGAATGCTGGCTGAGCGTCTGGCCGTTCGCCAGGGAGAATACCAGTTTGACCCCGGTGTCCAGTTCATCGCCGCCCCACAGCTGCATTTCCGGGGAGAAGATCTCCGGTTCCATGACCGCGCGGGTCCACAGGAAGCTCGGGATGCTCAGGCCGTAGGGATTCTCATATTCGCACACGTCCGGCGAAACGGTTCGGTTCGCCTGCCAGCCCGTGCCGGCGCTGTTGCCGCCGGGGATGCCGACGTAGCCGCACAGGCATGCGAGCGCCATGAAGCAGCGGGCGGTCTGTTCGCCGTTGCCGGTGCGCTGCGGCGCAAGGCCGGACAACAGGCAGCCGGGTTTCGCTGTCGCGTATCGGATCGCCAGATCCTCGATCGTCTTCGCCGGCACGCCGCAGATCGCCTCCGCCCATTCGGGCGTCTTTTCGACGCCGTCCTTCTTGCCGAACAGGTAAGAATAGTACGATTCGCCCGCCGGTATGCCTTCGGGCATGTGGTCTTCGTCGAAGCCAAGACAGAACTGATCCATGAAGGCCTGATCCTGCAGGCCGTTTTTCCAGATGGTATAGCACATGGCGTCCGCCATGGCGCCGTCGGAGCTCGGCCGGATGGGGATCCATTCGTCCGCCAGCGTCAGCACGGTCTCGGAGACGCGCGGATCGATGACCACGATGGGGATGCCCTTCTCCTTGCACTTCGCCAGCGCGTTGTTCATGAACGGGCCGAAGTGGTTCTCCGCCGGGTTATGTCCCCACAGGATGATGAGATTCGAATTCAGAACGTCGTATACGTCGTTCGAGCCGCCCCCCATCCTGCCGTACGTGATCTCCATCATGTCCATGACGCAGGTGCAGCTGTAGCCGTTGCGGGTCTCGAGCCAGCCGCCGTCGAGGCCGAGCAGCCTGCGCACAAAGCGGTCGCCCCGCGCGCTGGCGGAGATGCCGGACGCGTTGGTGACGTAGCGGGCGCCGGGACCGAAGCGCTCTTTCGTACTGCGGATCTCATCCGCGACCGTCTTTGCCGCTTCCTCCCACGATACCCTGCGGAACAGGCCTTCGCCCCGTTCGCCTCTCCTTACCATGGGATAGCGCAGCCGGTCGGCGGTCAGGAACGTATAGCGATAGGAACGTCCGCGCTGGCAGCCCGTGAACGGCAGGAACGTCTTCTCCGGCTCCGTGGAGAGCACGCAGCCCTCCTGAACGCTCGCCAGCATCTGGCATTTGGCGCCGCAGTCGTTGACGTTTGCGACGCGCACCTTTTTCGCGGGTTCGACGGGGATGGCGGGTTTCCGCCTCCAGGCTCCGGGTGCGGGCATTTCCACGCTTCCGGGAACGTCCGGGATCGCCCCTTTGACCGCTGCCGTCAGCAGATCCGACAGTTTCGCCAGCTCCGCGAACCCCGCCGCGGAGATCCACTTTTTTACGGATCCATCCTCCAGCGCTTCGCAGAACGCCTTGACCGTATCGCCCAGATACAGGTCGATAAAGCGTTCCGGCTCGTCCGTGACCGAGCCAGGATCG
Source organism: Bacillota bacterium (assembly GCA_017412505.1). Taxonomy (GTDB): domain Bacteria; phylum Bacillota; class Clostridia; order Peptostreptococcales; family Anaerovoracaceae; genus RUG11894. Next base: position 3,625 of record JAFPXN010000052.1, read on the forward strand.
TCCGCGCGGCAGCCGTACAGATAAGCCAGGAACGACAGTTCTTCTCCCAGATAATCCGGCGGATTGCCGTCGATATGCCGCGGCTGCCAGCCGCAGGCTTTATAGAATCGGATGACCTCCAGAGTCACTTCGCTCAGGAGCAGTTTCGTACCGCTCTTCGCGCAGGACGTCCACAGAGGCACGTAGAGATTCGCGTTCGTGCCTTTCAGCAGATCGTCGTATTCGATCTGCGTCAGGGCGCTTTCGACGCCGAGCGCCGGCGCTGCTTTGCGCCAGCTTTCCAGGCTTTCAAAGAATGCCGCGAGTTTACTGAAGAAAAAAGAATAATCTTTTGCGTCCATTTCGACCGGTAACCTCTCTGTTCGAGCAATAGCCTTCGATTCTATTGTAAACGATTCTCCGCATCCGCAAAAGCGAAAGAATGCAGACAGACCGGAAAACACTGTGATAAACTGGAAGCGGAGGTGATTTCTATGGAAGATTTTAAAAGACAAGCCATCGAACTGGCAACGACCTACGGCGGCAAGATCCTGCTTGCTCTCATCGTCCTGATCGTCGGGCTCTTTGTGATCAAAGCCCTGAAGCGGGTGGCCGGCAAGGCCATCGAACGCACGAAGCTGGACGAAACGGTAAAGGTGCTGGCAAAGAAAGTCGTTCAGGCGCTGCTTTACGTCATCCTGACCATCAGTGTCATCGAGATCCTCGGGGTCTCCATGTCGAGCGTGATCGCGGTGCTGGCGTCCTGCGGCCTGGCCGTCGGTCTGGCGATGCAGGGAGCGCTGGCCAATCTGGCGGGCGGCCTGATGATCCTGATCTTCAAGCCGTTCAAGGTGGGCGACTATATCGACTCGACCGGAGCGGAGGGCGTCGTGAAGGACATCAGCATCTTCTACACGACCGTCATGACCCTCGACAACAAAAGGATCAGCGTGCCTAACGGCGACCTGATGAACGCGAACGTGGTGAACTACTCCTCGGAGGAGACCCGCCGCATCGACCAGGAGTACAAGATCACGAACGACAGCGACCTCGAAAACGTCAAAGCCGTGCTGCTGGAAGCGGTCACTGGCACGCAGGGCGTGCTGGCCGACCCGGCTCCCTTCGCCCGCCTGACCGGCGTGGACGACGACACATACCTGTTTACCGTACGTGCCTGGTGCAAGACGCCCGAGTACTGGAACGTCTATTTCGACGTGATCGAGAACTGCAGCAAAGCGCTGCGCGAACACGGCATCGACGATCCGGAGGAGCGTATCGCAGTACGCCTCGTAAAGGAAGATGAATAGCGTCTAGATCCGGTAGAACGTCTGCACCGAATCCGCGATCAGCGTGCCCGCTTCGTCCCAGACCTCGCATGCGAGCGTGCAGATCGTCCGGCCGAGTTTGCGCGGGGTGACCCTGGCTGTCAGAACAGAACCCTCTTTTCCGGGTCTGTAGAACTGCATGGAACTGTTCAGAGTCACCTCGTCCCCGACGAGGATGCGCATGAACGCGGCGCCGGCGATGTCGCACAGCGCTGCGACCGCCCCGCCCTGCACCGTGCCGTGGCCGTTGAGCAGGTCGTGTGTGACGCGCATGGACGCGGTCAGGCTGCCGTCCTCGCATACCGTTACGTTTTCGATCCCCATCCGTCCGTAGAAGCGGACGTCGCCCTCGGGCAGATGAAAGATATCTTCGAGTTTCCAGATTTTTTCCGTCGCCATAGCCTACCTCAGAAACAGTTTTACGAGTTTTTCCATGCGCTCCGAGTAAGGCTGGTAGCGCATGCCCAGATCGAGCCAGGTCTTCTTGTCCACGATGCCTTTTTCATGGGTAAAGCAATCGAACCCGGCTTTGCCGTGGTAGGATCCCATGCCGGATTCGCCCACGCCGCCGAAGCCCATGCTGCTGTTCGCCAGATGGATGATGACGTCGTTGACGCAGCCGCCGCCGTAGCGCACATGATCCACGAAATATCTGGCAAATCCGGAGTTTTCCGTGAACACGTACAGCGCCAGGGGCTTTTCGTTCCCTTCGATATAGTTGATCACGTCCAGCGCGTATTCGTACTCCAGGATGGGGAGGACCGGGCCGAAGATCTCCTGCTGCATCACCGCGTCGTCCGGCGTGACGTCCGTCAGGATCGTGGGTTCGATCTTCAGCAGATCCTTGTCCAGCCGTCCGCCGTAGACGGTCTTCGCCGGATCGATCAGAGACGCGATGCGGTCGAAATGCTTTTCGTTGATGATCTTTCCGTAATCCTTGTTGTCGAGATAATCGCCGAACTGGCCTTTCGTCTGCCGGATGACCGCCTCGAGGAAGGCTTCCTTGACCGCCTTATGCACGAACACGTAGTCCGGGGCGACGCAGGTCTGACCGCAGTTCAGGAACTTGCCGAACACGATGCGCCTTGCGGCCACCTCGATCTTGGCGTCCTGATCCACGATGACTGGACTCTTGCCGCCCAGTTCCAGCGTGCAGGGGGTCAGATGCTTCGCGGCTTTTTCCAGAACGGTGCGGCCTACGGCCTTGCTGCCGGTGAAGAAGATCTTGTCCCATTTCTCTTCCAGGAGCGCCGTGTTCTCTTCCCTGCCGCCGGTCACGACTGCCGCGTATGCTTCGGGAAGCGCCGCGCGCACGATCTCCGCCACGATATTGCTGGTCGCGGGAGAATACGCCGACGGTTTGATCACCACGGTGTTGCCCGCCGCGATGGCGTCCACCGCGGGTTCCAGCGACAGCAGGACGGGATAGTTCCAGGGGCTCATGATCAGCACGTTCCCCAGAGGTTCCGGATGCACGTAGGTCCGGGAGGCGAACTGCGCCAGCGGCGTGCGCTTTTTCTGATTTCTCGCCAGCTTATCCACGTGGCGGATCTGCCAGTCGATCTCCGACAGCAGCATGCCGGTCTCGCACATGTAGCTTTCCATCTCGGATTTGCCCAGATCCTGCTTCAGGCACTCCGCGATCTCGCTCTGATAGCGGACGATGGTCTGCCGCAGTTTGAACAGCGCGTCCGTCCGGTAATCCGGATCGAGCGTGGCGCCGGAGGCGAAGAACGCCCGCTGTTTCCCGACGATGCGTCTCAGTTCATCTCTTTCCATGCTGTTCCTCCCATTCCTCTTTCAAGATCCCGTAATAACGGCGGCTTTTCAGGCTGTCCACGTGCCATTCGTAGTTTCTTCGTTCTCCCTCGAAAACGAGGCCGCATTTTTCCATGACCCGCGCGGAACGCAGGTTGTCCGCGACGCAGGTGCCGTCCACGCGCCAGGCGCCGTCTTCCTCGAAGGCGTAGCGAAGCAGCTCCGCCAGCGCTTCGGAGGCATAGCCATGCCCCCAGTGTTTTCTCTGCAGAAAATAACCGAATTCCACGCGCTTGCCCGCGGGGCTCCGCTCCAGCACGGAGTAGCCGATCCCGCCCATGTATTCCCCGCTTACGGGATCTGCCATGACGAGGAACACGAAGTCGCGGTCCGCGGGATCTCCGTATTTCGACGCAGCGCACAGAGCAAGATTGTCCAGGCTCTCCGCGAAGGAATGCGAAAAGACGTCCTGGATGTAGTACATCACGTCCGGGTCGGTGATGAGCGCGTTATGGGCCTGCAGGTCGTCCCAGCGGTATTCGCGGAGCAGCAGGCGGGGTGTGGTCAAAGTGATCTCTTTCATCTTCTTAATACTTTTCCGCTTCTGGAGCCGGTGTGGGCGCCGTCTTTCGCGGTGAGCACGCCGTTGACGTAGACGCGGGCGATGCCGCTGCAGGGTCTGCAGGGATCGAGATACGTCGGATCGTCGTGGATGGTCCTGGCGTCGAACAGGCAGAGATCCGCCCAGTACCCTTCCTTCAGAAGTCCTCTGTCGGAAAAGCCCAGTCGTTTCGCGGGAAGGCCCGTCATTTTGTATACGGCGGTCTCCAGCGGGAACAGGCCTCTTTCCCGGCAGTAGTGGTTCAGCACTCTGGGGAAAGCGCCGAACGATCTGGGATGGGGTTTGCCCGGATAGTCCAGATCGTACGCCCAGCCGTCGGAACCGATCATGACGAACGGCGCCTGCATGATGCGCTCCACGTCCTCCTCGCACATGCCGAAGTTGACCTCGCTGGCGTCGTTGCCGTTGCGGGTGACGATGGCAAGGCAGGCTTCCGCCGGGGTCACGCCCATCCTCTCCGCGATCTCGGCGGTATTCTTTCCGATATATTTCTTATCGTCCGGATGCACGGCGTAACCGAGGAAGATGTCCTTCCAGCGATCGCCGATCATCTCCTCTGTTTCTTTCAGAAGTTTCGTCCGGGTCGCCCCGTCCTTCAGCCGTTCCATCAGCGCAGGGATGCCGCCCTCGAAGGCCCAGGAAGGCAGGTTGCTGGCGTAATACGTGGAACTGGCGATGTACGGATACTGATCCGCCCAGGCGTCCACGCCCCTCGCTCTCGCGTCCTCGATCAGCTGCAGCGTCTCGACGGACCGGCCCCACATCTCGCGGCGGATCAGCTTGTGGTGCGAGATCTGCAGGGAAGCGCCGCTGTTCTCCGCGATGCGGATCGCTTCGGGCAGCGCGTCGAAGATGTGAAGATTCTCGTTGCGCATATGGGTCGCGTAGAACGTGCCGTATCGCGCGGCCACTCTGCTGAGCTCCGTCAGTTCCGCCTCGTCCGAGAACGTGCCGGGCGCGTAGATCAGGCCGGAGGACAGGAAATATGCGCCTTCGTCGAACGACGCGGCCAGCATGGCCTTCATGTCCTCCAGTTCCGCCGCCGTCGCCTTCCGGGGTTCGAACCCCATGGCCGCGATGCGGATCGCGCCGTGACCCACGCCGCAGGCGAAGTTCTCCGACGGACGGACTTCTTTTTCCACGTAGTCCAGGAATTCGCCGAAGGATTCCCAGGCGTAAGGCGCGGGACCCACGTAGGAACGCAGCAAATCTTTATATTCCTGCCGCAGCGGCGCCAGCGAGATGCCGCAGTTGCCGCCCACGTCCGTCGTCACGCCCTGTAGGATCTTGCCCTCCGCCCGGGGGTAGTCGTAGAACGTCTCGTCGCTGTGGCAGTGGATATCGATAAAGCCGGGACTGAGCGTCAGTCCGTCCGCGTCGACGGTCTCCGCCGCCTGCATGCCTTCCGGAACGCCGCCGTGCCAGAGCGCGGCGATCTTTCCGTCTTTGACTGCCAGGCCGCCAGGAAAGGCAGGAGCTTCGCTTCCGTCGACGATCGCTGCATTTTTGATGATCAGGTCGAACATGGTTTATTACTCCGCGTGCGCGATAAAGTCCGCGACTTCCGGCCAGAATCCGCCGTCTGTCAGGATCTCCAGGAACTCGATGCACAGATCCGTGCCGCCGTCGCTGTTGCAGAAGATGCAGGCGCCGTCCTTCGTCACCAGATCCATGACCGTCAGGCTGCGGTAGCCGCCGTCGTCGCCCCAGTGCCAGATGACGTTTTTATCCTTGGCGGGGATGCCCCAGCCCAGACCCCAGTACACGCCTTCCGCCGCCTTGTTCTGCGGACTCGTCATCTCCTGGAAAGACGATTCGCTGAGATGCCCGTGTTCGTTCAGGATCTCCAGCATGTATTTCGCGTAATCCTCCGCGCCGCTGTATAAAGACCAGGCTGCGTTGGGTTCCGGCGCGTTGCCGGCCAGATCCATCTCCATGCGCAGCGGCCACATGCCCTCGGCTTTTCTGTGCTGGTTGGCTTCGATACGGGTCATCGCCTCCTCCCAGACCGGGTAGGAGTTCGTCATGCCCAGAGGCTTCAGGAATTCGTCCCGATAGTGGTCGCAGAACTCCTTGCCGGTGATGACGTCGACGATCTTCTGCAGGTAGTAATACCCTTCGCCCGAGTAGGAATAGGACGTGCCCGGGTCGAACAGGAACTTCAGATAAGGCTTCTTGTCCCAGTTGGGAAGTCCCGTGCCGTGGCTTAAGACCTGGCGCGCGGTGATGGTCTGAATGCGCTCGTCCTGCGACACCTGTACGTCAGGCGCCAAGGCCGCGATGGGTTCGTCCAGCGTCAGCACGCCGCGGTCGACGAGCCGCATCACAAGGCAGGCGAAGAGCGTCTTCGTGAGCGAAGCCGCCTCGATGATGGTCGAAGGCTCGTATGGCTTGCCCGTTTCCACGTTCTGCACGCCGTAGGCGCGGGTCATGCCGGCGACGCCGTTTTTGATCAGGCAGTAGTTGAAGCCCGGCACGCTGTGCTTTTCGGCCAGTTCCTTCAGTTTCGCCTCGTCCGTATAATCCGTGTAGAGAACTCTCATGAACGCTCCTCCTTTTTCCCAAGCGCATCCTGCAGTTTTATGATCTCGTCCGCGTATCGCTGCGCCTCCGCGCTGTCGTGGGTGACGAACAGAACGGTCTTCTGTTCCTCCCGCCACTGCCCGCATAGGCTGCCCGCGATGCGGTCCTTCAATTCTTCGTCCAGACCCGTGAACGGTTCGTCCAGGATCAGGACGTCTCCGTCGTAAGCCAATGCCCGCGCCAGCGCGCCGCGCCGCTGCATGCCGCCGGACAGTTCCGACGGTCTCTTGTCCGCGGCGTCCGTCAGTTCCATGCGCGCGAGCGAGTCTGCGATCCTTGCCTCGCAGCCCGGTCCGCACACAAGTTCCAGATTCTGTTTCAGCGTCAGCCACGGCAGCAGCCGGCTGTCCTGAAAGACCGTCGAGATTTTGCGGCCTTCCAGACCGTCGATGCTTCCTTCGCAGTCCTCGAGCCCGAGCAGGATCTTCAGCAGCGTCGTCTTGCCGAGGCCGGAAGGCCCCATGACCGCCGTGATCTTGCCGCCGGGGATCGTCAGATCCAGGTCCTGCAGCACGATCTGCCCGCCGTATGCCTTGCTGACGCGGGTCAGCACGATGTCCTTTCGAAGACCGTTCATGCTACCACCTCCTCAGCGCATACCGCAGGATCTTCTCGAAGCAGACCGAGAGGATCACGATGCCGACCGTCCAGGCGAACAGGTCCGCTCCTTCGAGGTACATCTTGGCGCTTAATAAATGATACCCCATGGAGACCTTCGGATTGCTGAGCACCTCCGCCGCGACCGTGCTCTTCCAGGAAAGTCCGGCGCACATCGACAGTCCTGCCTTGATGTAGCCCATGCTGGCGGGGATCATGATCTTCGTAAAATA